>NZ_JACJEN010000002.1:10854-340923 GCF_014164075.1 Pseudoalteromonas sp. SG45-3
TTCAGGCTCCCGGAACCACTGAAATAAATAAGAATGAAATGACACGCTTAAAGCGTGTTTTTTTATGTCTAAAATTTAGTGTGTATATTGTGGCTCATAATCCGAAGGTCGTCAGTTCACCTTTTATAAGCTCAGGCTCCCGCAACCACTGAAATAAATAAGAATGAAACGGCACGCTTAAAGCGTGTTTTTTTATGTCTAAAATTTAGTGTGTATATTGTGGCTCATAACCCGAAGGTCGTCGGTTCACCTTTTATAACTTCAGGCTCCCGCAACCACTGAAATAAATAAGAATGAAACGACACGCTTAAAGCGTGTTTTTTTATGTCTAAAACTTGATGAGTGTGGTGATTTAGCTTATAGGATAAAGATCATCTTCACTGCATGAGGCATTCACTTCTCATAAGCGCAAGCTCCCGCCCCCCTGAGATACACTTTAAAATGTTATAAACTTCTTAAAATAAATCGTTATTACTTAAAACCTTGTTTGGTTTGTGTTAAAACGGCACAAATATTTTTAGGTTGTTACAAATATGACTGAACTTTACCACTGGTTTGATTTAATAGGCATTGCGGTGTTTGCTGTATCGGGCACTTTGCTAGCGTACGAGAAAAAAATGGATGGCTTTGGGGTCGTAGTTTTAGCGACGGTAACTGCTATTGGTGGTGGTACAGTGCGAGATCTAATTTTAGATGTTCCTGTCTTTTGGTTACACGATCAAAGTTACTTTTTTGCCATACTAGCTTCAGTATTTGTTACAACGCGCCTTATAAATAAACAAAAGCCGATACCTCATTATATTTTACAAACAGCGGATGCGTTTGGTTTAGCTTTTTTTGCAGTAATGGGGGCGCAAAAAGCGCAGCTTGTTGGTATGCCCGATATGACTGCGGTAATTATGGCTGTAATTACAGGCTGCTTTGGTGGATTAATTCGAGATGTGCTTGCACGCGAAATCCCTATGCTATTAAAAGGTGAGCTTTACGCTATTACCTGTATAGCGGGTGGCACTGTTTATACGCTTGGCATTAGTTTTTCGTTAGTAACCGAAATGGCGATGGTATTAGGTATGTTAATGACCTTATTGCTTCGTTTGGCTGCTATAAAATGGCAAATCACATTACACGTTTTTAAATATCCTGACTAAACTGGTGTAATCACACCATTTACTAGGATAAGGAATGTCGTTAGCTCGTATATTTTCTCGTGCTCAAGTGGGTATAAATGCCCCAGAAGTTATTGTAGAGGTTCATCTAGGAAATGGGTTACCCGCTTTTCATATTGTAGGCCTGCCCGAAGCGTCCGTTAAAGAATCAAAAGACAGAGTGCGTAGCGCACTCGAAAACTCTCAATTTGGTTTTCCCGATCAACGAATAACCGTAAATTTAGCCCCAGCCGACTTGCCAAAAGATGGCGGCCGGTTTGATCTTGCTATTGCGGTGGGTATTTTAGTCGCCTCTGGGCAAATAGTGTGCCCTGATATTCATAAGTACGAGTTTTATGGTGAGCTTGCTCTTAATGGTGAGGTGCGTGGTGTAAACGCTATTTTACCTTCGGTACTTGCTGCAAAAGAGCAAGATCGTTGCTGCTTTTTACCTCTTGCAAACGACAGCCTAGCAAGCCTAGTTAATGGCGTTAAACGCAAAGCCGTAAGCTCTATTCAAGAAGTGTGGGGGGATTTACTTAATCAACAACCCTTACCATTAAATATAGAGTATCCCGACTGCACACAAGCCCCTGACTTTTTACTCGATTTAAGCGATGTGAAAGGTCAGCCCGGTGCAAAGCGAGTACTCGAAATTGCTGCAGCTGGCGGGCATAATTTACTATTTTTAGGTCCTCCAGGTACTGGTAAATCGATGCTGGCCCAGCGAATGGCAACTATAATGCCTACTATGTCGGACGATGAAGCTATTTCGACAGCTGCGCTTTACTCTATTATTGGGCAATCCATAGATTTAACTAATTGGCGACAGCGGCCATTTCGTAATCCACACCATACTTGTTCAGCTGTTGCCTTGGTGGGGGGCTCTTCGAATCCCAAACCTGGTGAAATTTCTCTGGCACATAACGGTGTGCTCTTCTTAGATGAGTTACCGGAATTCGAGCGTAAGGTGCTTGATTCACTGCGTGAGCCAATGGAAACCGGTACGGTTACTATTTCACGTGCAGCTAGGCAAATGGAGTTTCCGGCGCAGTTTCAGCTTATTACAGCATTAAACCCAAGCCCAACGGGGAGCCATACTGATAAGCGGGCAACTCCCGATCAAGTTATGCGTTATTTATCACGCGTGTCGGGGCCTTTTATTGACCGTATTGATTTGCAAATAGAACTACCTCGTCTAACGAGCGTTGAACTACAAAGTACCAAACCAGAGGAAACCAGTGCTGAGGTTAGAGCAAGAGTTGAGGCTGCTTATTATGTGCAGCTAAAACGCCAAGGTAAGGTTAATGCGAGACTTAATAATAAAGAAATGAGTGTGCACTGTGAACTTGCGCCTGCAGAGTTGCAATTTTTAGCTAGAGCAAGCGAGAAGTTGTCTTTATCGCCACGCTCTTACCATAGAGTAATTAAGGTGGCGCGGACTATTAGTGATTTAAAAGGCGCTGAAAACATTAGTTTAAATGAGCTTAAAGAAGCACTTAATTACCGCGCATTTGAGCGCCTTATTGCGCAATTAACTAAGTATTAAATAGAAAGCATATAGCCTTTACCGCGTACGGTAACGATGCGTTTTTGATCTTTTTCGTCATTTAATTTTTTACGTAAACGACCAATAAGCACATCAACAGTACGATCGTTTGGGCTCCAATCGGGCTGGCCTATTTCTTCTGATATTTTTTCACGGGATGTGGCTTTACCTGCATTACTAATTAAGCAAATAAGCACTTTATGTTCGGCTTCAGTTAAGCGTGACTCAACGCCCGCAGCAGTAATTAATGTGCGGTTATCAGGATGAAGCTTAAAGTCAGCATATTCTATAAACTCTTCGCTTTCGTCGTCTTCTAGGTTAACTGCAACACGCTTATAGAGCGCGCGCATGCGAAGTTCTAACTCAAGTAAATCGACGGGCTTACAAATATAGTCATCAGCACCTTGTGCAAGACCTGCAATACGATCGGCTTGGGAGTCACGACTCGATAATACAATAACGCCAATATCGGTCAGTGTGTTTAATTCTTTTGCGAGCTGAAGCCCGTCGCGCTTTGGTAAGACAATGTCAATTATGGCTAATGATATAGCACCGCGCAGGTTTACCCGCTGCCTTACAATGTTAAGTGCATCAGCGCCAGTGGGGTCTACCTCTATTGTAAATTCGGTATCTGCAAAGTGATTTTGGATGCGTTTAACGAGTAGTTCATCGTCTTCAACCAATAAAACATTAATAGCCATAGTACTTTATTTTGAATGCTTATAGCTCTGTATGGTAGCACCATTAGGTAAATGCTGAGAAGGGGGTTTATTAGTTTTAAGTAACTTAATATTTCAAAGGTGTATAAGACGTTATTAGAGGATGAGGTTAGCACCTTTAGACTAATTAAAAGGTGCTAAATAATTAATTCTACTATTAATAAATCTGTATTAAGTCGTTATTTTAAAGGTTCAGGCTCAGTCATTTTTATACATCGAGTCCCACCATTGAGGCTCGTTTTTTAGCTTTTTATCAAAGTATGCGAGCATAGTGTTCCACCAATCAAATCGTTTGTCGCGTGCAAAAATTTGATGGTCGGCGCCTTTGTATTCGATTAACTCTACGTCCTTATTAAGCAGTTTAAGTGCAGTGTACATTGTTAAGCTTTCGCCAACAGGTACATTGGTATCGCTATCACCATGAAGAAGTAGCATAGGTGTTGTTACTTTGTCGGCATGAAATACAGGGCTATGTTGGCTGTAAAGCTCAGGGTTATTCCACGGGAAGCTATTTTTTGATGCTTCGCCAGAATATAAGTAGCCCCACCAACCTTCACCCCAATACGAGGTAATATTAGAAATACCCGCATGAGCTATTGAAGCACTAAATATATCGGTTTTAGTTGCCAATAACATGGTCATGAAGCCACCGTACGATGCCCCTAAGTTACCTACTTTTTTACTATCAACATAGTTGTATTTATTTAAAAAGGCTTGTGTGCCTTCGATAATATCATCTGCGGTGTAGTCGCCCCAGGCATTAACATGCTGCGCTGAAAACTTTTGTCCAAACCCTGTTGCGCCAGTAGGTTGCACTACATAAACAACGTAGCCATTTTCTGCCCATAAGTTAAACGGGTAACGACCTGTAAAACCACGCGTAACTGGTGAAGTACCGCCGTAGTAATACACGAGCGCTGGGTGCTTTTTAGTTTTATCTAAATTGCTTGGAATGTAAACACGGCCCGTTATTTCAACCCCATGTTTATTTTTAAAATTAAACTCTTCTAATGTAGGGAGTCGTGTATTTGCATAGCTACTTGGTTTTGAATCCCATATTAAATCTGTTTTATTTTTACTTACGTTCAGGCGCTTTAGTTGTTGTGGTGTTAAAGCGTTAGTGCCACTTAATAAAATATCGGTATTACGGTCGTGTGAGTAACTAAATTGTTCAACAATATCCAATCCTGTATTTAACTTTTTAAAGCGCTGTTTACTTAAATCAAATAGGTAAAGTGGTTGAGTGTCTTGCTCTGTTACTTTAATGAGCGCATCGCCGTTTTCTAAAACGTGTAGTTGGCCAATAGCGGGGTCGAATTGTTTACTGAGTGTTTTTACGTTTTTACCGCTTTCAGTAAGTAGGTAAAGTTGCCCGTCGTAGTTATTAGCAAGCATTGCTTTTGGTAGTGCTCTGCCTGCGTCATTTTTAAAGTCCGGGCCTGCAACTACATAAATATCTTTATTTGCGTATTTGGCTAAATTAAACGTTTTGAATTTACCAAGCGATGAAAGCTTGTTTGATTTTAAATCGAGTTCGGCTAACTCTGTTTCAGGGTGGGTTGATGCCTGCATTGCCATTACTGGGCGGCTCATTAATACTTTGCCACGGTTACTATTTGAATCTTCAAGGCTGTAAGAAAGAGGACCTTGGCTAAGTGCTTTTGTTAAACCACTTTTAGTATCAAGCATATAAATTTGGCTGGTGGTACGTGCATACGACCAGCGATCTTGTAGACCTTTATAGTGCTTGGTTAAGCTGTTAGTGCTCTCAGGTGATTTAGACCAGCTAAACAAAAGACTGGTGTCGTTATAAAAGGTAAAGCCATTAGCTCCTTCTAAATCGTTTGCTAATGTTTTTATTGAGAGGTTTTTACGGTTAAGTTGTTTAAGCTCACCATTTAACAAATACACTAAATATTGGTTATCTGGACTCCAAATAATGTTACTTGGTTGGCCTGCTTCAAAGCGATAAAGCGTTTGATTGTCTGAATCTTTAAGTACAGTAACTGTATTTGCTTGATTTTGTGTTTTATCGCTATAAGTGCGAGTGGTAGTAACGTACTGCTTGGCATTAGGTGCGAGTGATAATTGGCTAATGGTAGGAGCATCAAACAGTTGTTTTGCAGATAAACGTTTTATGTGTGAAGTGCTGAGCGTAATTTTATCAATGTCGCTCTTTGGAGCAAAATCAAGCGTTACATCGTGCCAATTAGCTACTTGCTGGGCTACTATTAAAACAGTGTGAGTACTGTTATTTAAAGTTAACTTATAGCTATTTTTATCGCCTGTTTGTAGTTCGCCATTAATAAATAACTGCCCTTGCTCAATCCCTTTTAAGGTAAGCGTACCTTGCGTAAAGCGGGTTGTTTCAATATTAAATTTTAGTGCCTGTAACCCACCTAAAGTGAGCGCATTGATTTTATTAAACGGTTGCCAGTTTTGTTTTTTCCCAAATACAGAAAAACTATCTGTGTCTGCTTGTAGTTGTGGCAATAGGTTGTTAATAATCGCACTGCCATGAGGTGTCTGAAAAGGCTTTAACTGCATATCTTCGGCAAGTGGGCCGATAAACTGAATTTTTGATTTATCCAATGGTGCCGCTATTGCAGCAAAGCTTAAGCTGCTAAGCGTTAAAAGAGCTGCTGCGTACTTAAATAGCTTATTTTGATGACACCATGGTGCGCTAAATTTCATTATTATGCCTATTATTATTGGAAGTTTGGCCAAATATAGCATGTATTGTTACCATGCTCACATATCCAATATAGAGGAGAGAAAGTGACTTTACTGATAGTTTATATGGTAGTGGCGATTGTTATTTCGTTTTTATGTTCTGTGATGGAGGCTGTGTTATTAAGTATTTCGCCCAGCTATGTTGCATCACTTAGAAAAAAACACCCTGAGCTTGCTAAACAGCTCGAAAAGCTTAAAAACAATATAGATCAGCCTTTAGCTGCTATTTTAACTTTAAATACAGTTGCCCATACTGCAGGTGCAGCGGGAGTTGGTGCACAAGCGGCTGTCGTTTTTTCCGATGCGGCTGTAGGTATTGCATCAGCCATCATGACATTTCTTGTATTAATTCTTTCTGAAATTATACCTAAAACCTTGGGGGCTAATTACTGGCGAGCTTTAACCCCAAGTGTTACCTACGCTTTGCGTTTTTTAGTTATATCGCTAAAGCCTTTTGTATGGTTTGCTCAAAAGCTAACAAATTTAATGGGTCCAAAGCACGATGAGGCTTACTATATTCGTCAAGAGATAGAGGCAATGGCAGATATAGGCACGGAGTCGGGAGCATTACACCAAGATGAATCTGATATTATCCGTAATTTGTTGCATTTTAAGCATGCAAAATTATGTGATTTAATGACGCCGCGAACTGTTATTTTCAAAATCCATAAAGATTTAACAGTTAATCAGTATTTAAATGAACATGGGTCGTCATCGTTTTCTAGAGTGTTGGTATTTGATAAAGATGCCGATGATATCGTTGGGTTTGTGCATAAAAACGATATTATGCTGGCATTTCACCGCTTAGGCACCGATTACAAAATTAGCAAATTGATTAAGCCTATTTATACCGTACCAACTTCTCAGAACGTATCGTCGTTACTGCAAACTCTTTTAACAAAGCGCACGCATATATGCCTAGTTGTAGATGAGTACGGTGACGTGCAAGGTATTGTAACGCTAGAGGATATGATTGAAGCTTTAATGGGGCTAGAGATTGTAGATGAGCGTGACCAATCTACTAATATGCGCGCAGTAGCAAGGCAGCGTTGGCACAAACGTTTAGCAAGTAGTGCGCATATAGTCAGTGAAGAAGATAAACACACTCGGGGTGATAATTAGTTAACCAGCCCCGATTAAATATTAATACCGCTTTAAGCGGGGCTGCCATCAGTTTTCAGCCAATCTTTAGCCCAAGATATAAATTCGTTTTGTGGTTTAGGACGACTAAATAAAAAACCTTGTATGGCTAGTTTTCTTTTATAGTGCCTTAAATAAACGAGCTCTTCTGGGCGCTCAACACCTTCTGCCACTAAATCTAAATTATCTTTACTCGTAATGTTAAATAACGAACTTACAACCACTTGAGAAAATAAATCTGTTTCTATATGGCTAATGAGTGAGCGGTCTATCTTAATTTCAGTAAAAGGAAGGTTTCGAAGTTGATTCATATTAGTAAAACCAACACCAAAGTCATCTAGCGATATACCAAAGCCGTGCATTCTTAATCTGTTTAGTGTTTCTAATTGCATGAGGCTTGAGAGTGCATGTTGTTCTGTTATTTCTATAATTATATTACTAGGCGTGAGTTGATTTAGTTCTAATATGAGTAGTAATTTATTAGGACAGTTTAGGTCGTCGAGCTGAGTTGGCGATAAGTTAAATGCCATCTTAAAATCATGACCTAGTTGCGCTTTCATATTTTTGAATTCGCTGGTGGCCTTTTCAAAAAGAGAAAATGTAATTTGATTAATTAAGTTATGTTGCTCGGCAATACCTATAAAACGGTTAGGTAAAATAATATTGCCGTCTTTACTTGATAGAATACGCGCTAATACTTCAACGCTCTCAATTCTATTGTTATCAGCGTTTATTTTTGGTTGATAAAAAGGCGTTATTTCATCATTTTTTAATGCTTCAATAAGCTCATCTTTTGAAATGGCTGACTCTTTTAATAAAGTGTGGCTGTTTAATTGCGCCACTTTAATAAGTAACCTACTAACCTGAGACAGTTGCACTGGCTTTGAAATATTACCAATGAGGTGAGCGTTATGTTGTTTCGCGAGATTGGCAGCTAAGCTAATAACTTTATGGTCCATTTCAGAAACAATTATAATACCGCCTTGATAATGTAACTCTCCTAAGTGGCGGATTAGTTCCATGCCGTCCATTTCGGGCATATTGAGATCAGTAAAAATAGCATCAAAGTAGTTGATATCCTCTTTAACTTTTTCAAGAGCTTCTTTTGCATTCAGGCACGTAGTTATAGTGTTAGACATACCCAATTCGTTAAGTATAGCTTCCATAACGATCAAAATTGCTTTTGAATCGTCAACAACTAAAATATTAGGCACTATTTTGTCCACTGTTATCCCTTTCAATGTATCGCTTGGAGTTACTATAAAAGTAGTAGTGTTTTTTTATTTTGTCAGTATCAAATACTTTTATTTTGAAAATAGTTACCTAGCACCTTCACTCGTGTTTTTAAGCTGATTAGGTATACTAGCGCCATTATTTTAAACGGTCTTAATTATGATAAGAATAGATCTTACTTTAGCCGAGCAACCATTTTCGCTTATGGTGTCTGGGCAAAAAATTGTGCAGGTATTTCACGCGCAACAAGCCATTACCTTTGATAACCCTCGTGAAAACTACTATCAGTTTACTTACGACAATAAAAAAATAGGTATCGATACAGGGGCAGTCGAAGAGCAAAGCATTTCGCTTTTTGTAGATGATCAATTTGCAACACAACTTGCGCTACCAGCACCTACAAATGGCTCACCTAAAAAAGGCTTTTTAGGGCTAGCTGCATTAGGTTTTAAGCTTTTTAAAAGCGCTAAGGTAATTAAAGTAGTGCTTGCAGGGGCTTCTGTTGCTGGCTATGCGTGGCTATTTAGCATCGAATTTGCGCTGATGCTTATTGCGTGTTTAGTAGTACATGAATATGGGCACGTAAGAGCCATGAAATACTTTGGCATAAAAACCAAAGGTATTTACCTTATTCCCTTTGTAGGCGGGCTTGCTGTAAGCGACGATAAAATAACAACTCGCTGGCAAGATGTGGTTATATCATTAATGGGTCCTGCATTTGGCTTATTCACCTCTGTACTGGGCGTGGTTTTGTATTACGCCACGGAGATGGACATTTTTGCAGGTGTTGCGGTATTAAGCGCACTACTTAACTTATTTAACCTACTACCCATTTTACCCCTTGATGGCGGACATGTATTGAAAAGTATCAGCTTTTCTATGCGCTCTTGGGTTGGTTTAAGTGTGTGTTTACTCGGTGTGTTATTTGGCTTATGGCTTAGTTATACATTTGGTTTAATGTTACTGGTATTCTTTTTGTTTGTAGGTGCGCTGGAAATTGTATTTGAATGGCGAGGCCGACATTACTCCCATTTAATGCCACTAGATAAATATGGCCAAGGCTTTTCAGCAGTTATGTATGCAATTGTAGTAGCTGGGCATGTAGCTGTAATGATGCACTTTGCCGATTCAGAAAATCCAATATTGAGCCTGCCGATGACTATTTTATCGAGCTAGCAATAATAACAGCATGGTAGCTCAAATCTCGCTCACTATGCTGTTTTTTGTACGTTGCTTTTAAGGTTTTTGTGCATTTGTTGTTTAGAAAGGAAGCTGTCGCTCAGTAAAGTGGGCGTTTAACAGGGGCAATTACGCTTGCCCAACCACTCTGAATAAAATTAATTGTGTTTATTTTAGCTTGTGTGGCGATAGCAAGATGTTAGTTTTGATTTGTTTCTTAATGGGGGAATTGATATGGTACTATCCCTCAGAATGAAAAATAACAATAAGCCGTGAGCTGATAAAATTATGGATGATGCGATAAAACAACAAGTAAATCAAAGCACAGGGGAATCTTTATTGTACACGCTTTATTGGTTAGCCTTTTTTGTACTGGTGCTCCCAATGGCCTCATACTTGATTATTTTTTTATCGGGTGGTGGGGCATTATTGTTAAATGACCTTACACATTTAGAGCAACTAGATTCGAATCCCGGCTTAGTTTTTATATCTACCTTCCTCACTGCTGTACTTACACTGCCATTTTTAAAGCCTACTCTTGATGCGCAAAATAAAAGCGAAGTTATTGGGCGCTTAGCAATAAAAAAAGTGGCTCTTTTTCCTTTAATCATCACAATGTTATTAACAGCGGCTTACGTTTTATTGGAACAATGGCTTTTTGGTTTTATGGAAGTCGCCTTGCCAGATTTTATGTTAGAAGTTGAAGCACAAACAAATTCGCTTTTAGCCAAAATTATGCTGCTTTTAGCAGTAGTACTTATTGGGCCT
Organism: Pseudoalteromonas sp. SG45-3; assembly: GCF_014164075.1. Lineage (NCBI taxonomy): Bacteria > Pseudomonadati > Pseudomonadota > Gammaproteobacteria > Alteromonadales > Pseudoalteromonadaceae > Pseudoalteromonas > Pseudoalteromonas sp. SG45-3. The sequence continues at coordinate 21,321 of NZ_JACJEN010000002.1, forward strand.
ATATATGAGGAGGTGATTTTTCGAGGAGTGGCATTCTATAGGCTGAAAAAAACCGCTTTAGGAGTCAGTGGCGCAATTATTATCTCAAGTATTGTGTTTACATTGATACATGGGCAGTATGATCAAGTTGAAATTTTTATTTCTCTGTTTGTATTTTCTTGCTTGGTGGGGTTAATTCGTCATTTATCGGGTAATCTGTGGTATTGCATTATCGCTCACATGATCTGTAATTTATTAGCACTAGGTGAAATTATTTGGTGATATTAAATTACTTACCAGTTAGCTTTATTTTCTTGCTTAGTTCTTTTTGGTTTGCAGCTAGCAAGCGCGAAATAAAATCGCGCCTATTTATTACCAAAATACTTACGGATAAAAACTTAGCATCAATGCAATGAACACCCCTGTAATAAACAACTGCACAACACAAAACCCCATAATATCTTTTGCTTTTAGGCCTGCTATAGCCAATACGGGTAGTGCCCAAAAAGGTTGAATTAAATTAGTCCACGCATCGCCCCATGCTACAGCCATTGCAACGCGCGATATATCGGCGCCTAGCTCTTGCGCTGCGGGTATAACAATAGGCGCTTGTACTGCCCATTGGCCGCCGCCAGAGGGTACAAACATATTAACGAGTCCTGCACTTATAAAACTAAAAAATGGCAAGCTATCAGCATCTGCAACGGCAATAAAGCCACGTGATATCTGTTGTGCTAATCCGCTATCAACCATTACCGCCATAATGCCAGCATAAAAAGGAAATTGAATAACAATGCCAGCCCCGCTTGGAATTGCTTGTTGCAGACTGTTAAGTAAATTATGGGGTGTTTGATGCAGCGTAATAGCTAAAAACAAAAATACGGCAATAACGCTATTAAGGTTTAAGTTTCCGCCAGTAATAAAGAAGTAATAGCCTAAATATGCCAAACCTAATAAGCCAATTGTCATACCGAGTAGTTTACTTTGTTCCAAATGTTGGGCAGGTCTGGTTATTGTTGTGGGCTTAGGTGTTGTCTCTTGTAAAAGAGCTGGGTCGATATATACGCTTTCTTGCTCGCTTGGCAGCATATAGCGATTAACGAGCGGCATAATAATGAATAAACCAACTAATATGGCTATATTAAAGCCCGCAAATAAGGTGTGCTCTGTACTAATAATACCAATGCTGGCTTCTGAAAAGTGGCCATCGGTTGCGATAGTTAAAGGAATCGAACCGGCTAATCCGCCATGCCATACAACAAAACCTGAGTAAGCGCTGGCTACTAATAATCGATAATCAACACGAGTATGTTTAGCAATTGCCTTGGCAAAAAGGGCACCAATAACTAAGCCAAATCCCCAATTTATCCAGCTCGCTAAAAGCGAAATAAGCGTTACTAATATAATTGCTTTAGGTGCGGTGCTTGCAAATGTTGCTAGTTTTTCTAATAACTTACTTATAGGTGGTGTACTTGCCAGCATATAGCCTGTAATTAACACTAGTAGCATTTGCATAGCAAAACTTAATAAGTTCCAAAAACCACCTCCCCACGCTTGTAATACTTCAATGTTGGTTGCGGTTGTAAATAAGCTCGCACTGACAAGAGTAATTATTGTAAGTAAAATTACAAATATAAAAGGGTCGGGAAGATAGCGCTCTACAATTTTAGTAAAAGGGCGGGCTATTTTATTAAGCATAAGCACAACTGTTTTGGTTATTATTTTAACGCTAATTAATCATGAAAAATCACCATTGGCAAACAGCATTTAGTCTTATATTTGCGGTTAAAAGCTTAAACATTGCTTAAAAGCATCGCTTACAGTAACGTACTGTTTATAGATAATTTACTAACGAAGACTTTGTATTATGCCGGTGATATTTAAAAGGCTAGCGTTACTTGTTCGCGCTCATATAGATCAGTTGAGTTGGCAAGCAGTGGCATTAGCTATTTTGACTCATATGCTATTAACATGGAGCTTACTATTTATAGCGAATGAGAAAGCGTTAACCTCGCTTACTACCTTTTTTTACTATTACACAGTAACAACATCAACAGTGGGATATGGTGACTTTAGTCCAACTACTGATCTTGGTCGTTGGGTGGTTGCATTAATACAAATTCCATTTGGTTTAGCTTTATTTGGTGTCTTGCTAGGAAAAGCAGGACAGACAGTTACTTACTTAATTAGGCGCGCTATGACTGGTGATAAAAACTTTGCCCACAGTAACCACCATATTATTATTTTTGGTTGGCACGACACTCGTACAAAAAAGATGATTGATTACATTTTGGCAGATACGAAGCGAACCGATCGTCGTATTTTACTCGCGGTAACCGAGCAAATGGATCATCCTTTTTTAGCTAACGAAAGCGTCGATTTTGCACGTTTAACTAGTTTTACAAACATAGGAGAGTTAGAGCGTGTAGCTATTCGCCGTGCCGATAAGGTGATTATTGATGGGCAAGATGACGACCAAACATTTACAACAGCCCTGCGCATTAGTCGCTTAGTAAAAGATGATTGTCATATAAGTGCTCACTTTTTGGATGAAACCAAAGTTGAGATGATGTTAGAGCATTGCCAAAATGTAGAGTGTAGTAGTGCAAAATCAGCTGAGATACTCGTACGCTCAATGCAAGATCCAGGTTCGAGCCGTGTGCAAGAGGAGCTGCTATCTACTTTGCACGGCGATACACAATTTAGTTTGAAAATACCAGGCGGCTGCAAAGATATGGAGTTTGGTACTTTGTTTCATCATTTTAAGCTTGAGCATGATGCAATACTGTTGGGTGTTGCTCATAATTTAAGTGCGCAAAATATGGATTTAAATCCACCATTAGATTACAAAGTAAGTGAAGGCGATATTCTGCACTATATATCGGTAGATCGAGTATTAAGTAGTGAAGTAGACTGGTCGAGCCTAGAAAAATAATGAATGAAGTTGTATTTTTAATTGTTGTTTTAAGTGCTTATATATTACCTGTCGTTATTGTACTCAACAGTAGGCGTACACAGGGTCATGAAAAGAATGGCTGGCTAATGGGAATAATTATATTTTCTTGGTTAGGGTTAATGATGTACTTTGCCATTGTGCCCAAGTATGGGCACAAAAAGAAAAAGGCCAAATAGAGTAGTTGGCCTTTACAGCCGCTTTTACTGGCGTAACTACTCTTCTAGTTGCTTAATTTTATGCTCAATTAAAGGATCGTCAGGTACAAGTTGTTGAGCAACTTCTAATAACTGAATGGCATCATTAGGATGCTCATCTTGATGCTTGAGGGCAACATCTATTAATGGCTGAATATCAATTTTTGCCTGATGTTCCTGTACGTGAACTTCTTTTTCATCAATCAAAATATTATGAGCTTTGCTTAATAGTGTTTGACGGTGAGCTGAGTTTACATTCGCTTTATTAAGGCTTTTGTAATAATCCTCTTTAAAACGTAAGGTTTTAGTTTGCAGACGAAACTGCGCAATATCAATTTGCTGATGCTGGATAAAATCGACGGCTACTTGCTTATAAAATCCAAACTTATTCAAATATGTGGCATGTGTGCCATGTCCCATACCAAATACTCGTAAGTGAGTTAACTGCTTATAGCGCTTAGCGTGCATTCGGTCTATACGATTAGTAGGATCGTAAATAATATAGCCTTGGGCATCTCCTAAATCTAGATCGTGATAATCTTGCTCCCAATCAAACTGCTGAGCTATATCGGTACTAGAGCGGTCATCCCACGGTACTAATTCTTTATTTTTAGTACTTACCGGATGGAAGAACAACACCTGATTTAGCTTTAATAGTTTAGCAAAAGCGCCAACAGCAAATCCGCCACGACTTAAACCATAGCCAAGTCGACAATTAAACGGCGTAAGTAATGTTGATAATTGCTCGAGAAAAAAGATTAAATTACGATTACGAAACCAATTACTTTTACCTAAATGCTGAAAAGCGATTACGTTTACGTTTTGTTTTTGAGCTAAGTGATAACCCCATGGTGCAAAATCAGGGTGAAGATCTTGCTCTTGCACGTTAGTGCCAGCAGGGGAGAAGGTAAAAAGCAGGGGTTTATTAACGTCAACAAAATCATACTTAACAAATACATCGCCGAGTAAGTCACTACCCGTCATGGGTAATTGAGTTTGTTGCTCATTGCGCGGGAGAGTTAACCATTCATCTAACCAATACAGTAATTTCATTAATCCTCCAGCTATAAATCAGCGTAGATCATATCAAACTCAATGAAATCAGGTCAAACCGAGAGGGCGTTACTGCGCCATTTTGATTATTTCATCCCAGTCATTTTTAGTAACAGGCATTATTGATAATCGTCCGCCTTTTTTAAGTGCTATTTCGGTAATATTATTATTCGCTTTAATATCTTTAAGGCTAACCAACTTGTTTAAATGGCTTTGGTAAGTAACTTCAACAGCAACCCAGCGTGGTTTATCGCTGGTGGCTTTGGCATCGTAATAGTCGCTGCTTAAATCAAACTGAGTAGGATCTGGGTAAGCTTCGTGTGTCACTTCGGCAATACCCGCTACGCCTACGTGTTTACAGCTTGAATGATAAATCAAGACTGAGTCACCAACTTTAACGCCATCACGCATAAAGTTTCGCGCTTGGTAATTACGCACGCCTTCCCAAAGTGTAGTTTGTTTTGGTGCATTTTTTAAATTATCAATCGAAAAGGCATCGGGTTCGGTTTTAAAAAGCCAGTAAGCCATAACAGTAGTCCTAACAAATATTTACTTCCCACTATTGTATAGTATCATTTGGTTACTAGGGTAATGAGGAAGAAATAATGAGCCAAGTATTAGATGATTTATTGTCGTTGTTAACACTTGAAGAAATTGAGCAAGGTTTATATCGAGGACAAAGCCAAGATTTAGGCTTTGGTGCTGTGTTTGGCGGTCAAGTTATGGGGCAGGCGCTTTCTGCCGCTAAAGAAACCCTACCTGAGGGGCGTATAGTTCACTCATTGCATTCTTACTTTTTACGCCCAGGCGATCCAGCTAAACCTATAGTTTACGACGTAGAAACTATTCGCGATGGAAAGAGCTTTAGTACTCGCCGAGTAAAAGCGATTCAGTACGGTAAGCCAATTTTTTATATGACAGCGTCATTCCAGGGGGAAGAAAATGGTTTGTCGCATCAAGCAACAATGCCTGATGTACCTGCACCTGAAGAGTTACGTTCATCGCTTGAGTTTTATCAAGATAACGCTTCGCATATCCCTGAAGTCATCCGTAATAAGTTTACGCGTGAAATGCCAATTGAAATGCGACCAGTTACTTTTCATAACCCGTTTAAACCAGAAGTTATGGAGCCGGTAAAGCATATTTGGTTTAAAGCTAATGGTGAAATGCCGGACGATCAGCGCATCCACAATTACTTATTAGCGTACGCCTCTGATTTCGAGTTTTTACCAACAGCATTGCAACCCCATGGTGTATCGTTTATGCAGCCAAATATGCAGGTAGCTACTATTGATCATGCAATGTGGTTTCATCGCCCATTTAGAATGGATGATTGGATTTTGTATTCAATTGATAGTCCAAGTGCGAGTAATGGATGTGGTTTGGTACGTGGACAGTTTTTTGATCGCCAAGGCAACTTAGTTGCCTCAACAATGCAAGAAGGGGTTATGCGCCAGCGCTAACCGCCTTCTTTAGATATAGTACTAGTTACACTGATCTTGTACTATATCGCTGATTGACTGCCAGACGCGTGCTGGCAGTAATGTTTTAAGGTGTGCGTAGGTTTCGCATAGTTGTGTACTGCCTACTAAACCTTTATCACCCTCTGTTATTAATGACTCGCCACGTAAGTTTTCAATAAAACTAACAAGTACTTTTTTATCAAAAAACTCAGGTGTTTTAATACCATGCAGTGTACCTAAACGCTGTGCAAGCACTTGGCTCTCTCGTTCTAATTCTGCTTTTTCAATACCATCACTTGTTTGAATAAAACCAATTACAATAGCGTATCGTTGCAGAGTAAAGCTAAGCGCTCGTCCAAGCATTTCTAGCTTAGCTAAGCAGTCATTACTGTTCGTTATATGAATGTTATCGCCATCAAACTCAATTAAATTTTGATCAGCAAAATTAGCTAAAATACGCGTTATATAGTTTTCATCAAGAGGCTGTAAGTACCATTCTTTAGCAAATAACGGATAAAACGTTTTTACAAGTTGCTGGCATTGCTCAATAGTTGTGCTGTGTTGTTTAAATAGATGTAGTGCAATTAAGCTTGGAACTGCAAACAAGTGCAATATGTTGTTTCGGTAGTAGTTAAACAATACCTTTTCTTTATCGCTAATAGTAATAATTTCGCCAAATTCATCACTTATAACTTCAAACTTATTAAGCTTTAATGCATGCGTTAGTAATTGCTCTGGTGTTTCGTCTGGGGCTGTTACTTTATCGCTGTAGCTGGCGTCGCGTTGTAAGCGTAGATAAAAATCAAGTTGTGCTAATAGCTTTGGTTTACTCAATGCTTGTTTATCGTTAACCAGCAATATCATCGCTAGTAAGTTAACCGCATTAAGCGCCGCTGCATTATTAATTTTAACCATTACTTGGTCAGCAAGTCTAGTCACTTGTGGTGCTAACCATTGTGGCTTCTGTACATCGGTAGGATGTATTGAGTCACGCCAATCAGGTTGGTTATCATTTAAATATTGGTTAATGGAGATTGGATCACCAAAGTTTAAATTACCACGACCGTAGTTTTTAAGGTTTTTGATTGCCTTAAAAATTCCAAAAATAGATTCGCCTTTTTTATCTTTTCCATCCAGCTCTTTAAGATAGGTGTTAATTTCCATTACGTGCTCGTAGCCAATGTATACAGGAACGATAGATATTGGTCTGTCTATTCCACGTAGCATTGCTTGTAATGTCATTGATAGCATACCCGTTTTAGGTGGAAGCAGACGCCCAGTTCTACTTCGACCGCCTTCTGTATAAAACTTAACAGAGTAACCTTTAATAAATAACTGGCTTAAATACTCTTTGAATATGGCAGAGTAAAGTTTATTGCCTGCAAACGAGCGACGAATGAAAAATGCGCCTGAGCGTCTAAATATGCCTCCGGCAGGAAAAAAATTAAGATTTACGCCTGCAGCAATATGTGGCGGCACTAAACCTAAATGATAAATAGAGTAGGTAAGTAGTAAATAATCCATATGGCTGCGATGGCACGGCATATAGATAATTTCATGGCCTTTATCTGTTAGTTCATGAATTTGCTCTGCGTGCTTAATATCTATACCGTTATAAAGCTTATTCCATAACCAAGTTAAAAATCGCTCGGCCACACGTATCATTGCCTCAGAGTAATTAGCTGCTATTTCATCAAGCAGTTTAAGTGCATTTTGACGGGCTTCGGTTTGGCTAATATTTTTAGCTTTAGCTTCATCTTGAATTGCTTTTTTTATTGTTGGTGACGCTAATAATGAATTAAATAATTGCTCGCGAGAGGGCATTTTAGGACCAGTTGCTGCAAGTTTTTGACGTTTAAAGTGTACGCGTGCAACACGTAACAACTTATGGGGTAATTCACTTACGTCAGCTTTTTCATTTACTAAAAGCGATAAGTCGAGAGGCTGACTGAAGCGAATAAAGTTATCGCGACCTGAAAACAACACCACAAAAATCTTTCTAAACCAGCTAGGAGTTAGAGAGTGTGTAATTAAAGTACGTAATCCTGGCTTTTCTTTACCTGGGTCGCGTCCCCATAAAATAGTAACAGGCACCACTTGTACGTTTTGCTGACCGCTTTTTATTAAGTACTCAATAATTTGCTTGCCTTGGGCTAAAGCATTGGTTGGTTTTGCTTCATCACCAAACAGTGGTGGTGGATTTTTAATACCAATAAAACGGTCTAAATTCTGAGTCCCTAGCACTTGCTCTTCTGTTGGGCTTGGAAGGCCATTCTTTTTACAAACATGCGCCAGCGCGGCTAAATCAAAACGTGAATTTAAACGCACTATGTAAAATGTAGGGTACTCAGGGTTTAGATCATACTGTTTAATAGGATTTTTTGGCAGCACTTTGCTTTTCACAAATAAGCGGCTAAATCCAGCAGACATAACATTTAAACAATAATTAAAAATACGCATCGACTCACCATATTGAGAGTATTAAGGGCAAAATTAGCGCAACAGGATACCATAATATCTAAAAATCCCTTAGTTTGCGCAATTAAGATGTTTAGTTGTTTGTTGACTAGCATCAAAAGCATTAGTTCAAGTATAGCTATTGAACATGTATGGACGCATATTTAATCAAATTAGTATTCATTACATTGTTTCTAAATAGTTGTTGCATTTATCACCAATACCTCTATAATACGCAGGCTTTCAAAATTCCTCTGGGAACTAGAAAGGATAAATTAAGCTTGGATTTCAAGCTAATAAACAGGAGTTCCGATTTGGAACTCAACGTAGATATAATCAAACAGCCGACATCTTAAGTTTTAAGATTGTTTCGGTCGTTTTTTTATGCTCTTTTATATGCTCTTTATATTGAGGTTAAGAATGTCAAATCAACGCATTCGTATTCGCCTAAAAGCTTTTGACCACCGTTTGATTGACCAATCAACGGCAGAAATCGTGGAAACTGCGAAACGCACTGGCGCACAAGTACGTGGTCCAATCCCACTACCTACACGCTTTGAACGTTTTACTGTACTAACTTCACCGCACGTTAATAAAGATGCGCGTGATCAGTACGAGATCCGCACCCATAAACGTCTGATAGACATCGTAGAACCAACTGACAAGACTGTAGACGCGCTTATGCGTTTAGATCTTGCTGCTGGTGTTGATGTTCAAATCAGCCTGGGTTAATCGAAAGATTAGAGAGGTTTTAGGAAAATGGCATTAGGTCTAGTCGGTCGTAAAGTGGGTATGACACGAATCTTCACTGAAGATGGTGTATCTATCCCTGTGACAGTTATTGAAGCGACACCTAACCGCATTGCTCAGATCAAATCTGACGCAACAGACGGTTATAACGCGCTTCAAGTAACCGCAGGCACTAAAAAAGCAAGTCGTGTAAACAAAGCTAAAGCGGGTCATTTCGCTAAAGCTGGTGTTGAAGCGGGTCGCGGTCTGTGGGAATTCCGCCTTAACGGTGGTGAAGGCGATTTTGAAGTAGGCGCTGAGCTTACTGTTGAATTATTCAACGAAATCAACAAGGTTGACGTAACCGGTACTTCTAAAGGTAAAGGTTTCCAAGGTGGTGTTAAGCGCTGGAATTTCAGCATGCAAGACGCTACACATGGTAACTCTCTATCTCACCGTGCTCCTGGTTCAATCGGTCAAAACCAATCACCTGGTAAGGTGTTTAAAGGTAAGAAAATGGCCGGTCATATGGGTGCTGAGCGTGTAACGACTCAAAACTTAGAACTAGTTCGCGTTGACGCTGAGCGTAATTTGCTTTTAGTTAAGGGTGCAGTACCTGGAGCTATTGGCGGTGACGTTATCGTTAAACCAGCTGTTAAAGCATAAGTCCTGGAGATTTAGTGATGGAATTAGCAATTAAAGACGCTTCTGGCGGTCTTGAAGTTTCTGAAGCTACTTTTGGACGTGAGTTTAACGAAGCATTAGTACACCAAGTAGTTGTTGCATACGCAGCAGGTGCTCGTCAAGGTACTCGTGCTCAGAAGACACGTTCTGAAGTAAGCGGTGGTGGTAAAAAACCATGGGCTCAAAAAGGTACTGGCCGTGCACGTGCCGGTACAATCCGTAGCCCAATTTGGCGTTCAGGTGGCGTTAGCTTTGCAGCTAAACCACAAGACCACAGCCAAAAAGTAAACCGTAAAATGTACCGTGGTGCGATTAAAAGCATCTTATCTGAATTAGTTCGTCAAGAGCGTTTAATCGTTGTTGAAAGTTTTGCTCTAGCAGCACCAAAAACTAAAGAACTAGTTGCTAAGCTTAAAGAACTTGAGCTTAAAGATGTTCTTATCGTGACTGAAGAAGTAGATGAAAATCTTTTCTTATCGGCACGTAACCTTTATAAGGTTGACACACGTGATGTAGCTGGTATCGATCCTGTAAGCTTAATTGCTTTCGATAAGGTACTTATTACAGCCGCTGCTGTTAAGCAACTTGAGGAGGCGCTAGCATGATTCGCGAAGAACGTCTTTTAAAAGTGATCCTTGCTCCACATATCTCTGAAAAAAGCACAATTGCTGCTGAAGAAAACAATACTATTGTTTTTAAAGTAGTAAATGACGCAACTAAAGCTGAAATTAAAGTAGCAGTTGAGAAGCTTTTTGAAGTAGAAGTAACGGGTGTTCGCACACTTAACGTTAAGGGTAAAACAAAACGTACTGGCGCACGTTTCGGTCGTCGTAGCGACTGGAAAAAAGCTTACGTTACTCTTAAAGAAGGCAGCGAGCTAGACTTTGTCGGCGGCGCCGAGTAATAAGGGGATAGAATTATGGCACTTCAAAAGTGTAAGCCTACTTCTGCGGGCCGTCGTCACCTAGTTAAAGTGGTTAACTCTGATCTACATAAGGGTAAGCCATACGCACCACTTTTAGAGAAAAACTCTAAATCAGGTGGTCGTAATAACAATGGTCGTATTACGGTTCGTCATATCGGTGGTGGTCATAAACAACATTACCGTTTAATCGATTTTAAACGTACTAAAGATGGCATTCCAGCCACTGTTGAACGTTTAGAATACGATCCAAATCGTAGCGCAAACATCGCTCTTGTATTATATGCAGACGGTGAGCGTCGTTACATTATCGCACCAAAAGGCTTAAAAGCTGGCGATGCAATCCAGTCTGGTGTTGATGCACCAATCAAACCTGGTAATGCATTACCAATGCGTAATATGCCTGTAGGTTCGACTGTTCACAACGTAGAATTAAAACCAGGTAAAGGTGCTCAAATCGCACGTTCTGCTGGTGCATACGTTCAAATCCTTGCTCGTGATGGTCAGTATGTAACATTACGTCTTCGTTCAGGCGAAGTTCGTAAAGTTGAATCTGATTGTCGTGCGACTCTAGGTGAAGTAGGCAATGCTGAGCATATGCTTCGTTCACTTGGTAAAGCAGGTGCAAATCGCTGGCGTGGTATTCGTCCGACAGTTCGTGGTGTTGCCATGAACCCGGTAGATCACCCACACGGTGGTGGTGAAGGTCGTACATCTGGTGGTCGTCATCCTGTGTCTCCATGGGGTAAGCCGACTAAAGGTGCGAAGACGCGTAAGAACAAGCGTACGGATAAATTTATAGTACGTCGTCGTACTAAGTAATATTGAGGAATAGCCATGCCACGCTCTCTCAAGAAGGGTCCTTTTATAGACCTACACTTGCTGAAGAAGGTAGAGAAAGCTTTGGAAAGCGGTGAGAAAAAGCCAATTAAAACTTGGAGCCGTCGTTCAATGATCATACCTAACATGATCGGATTGACCATTGCTGTCCATAATGGTCGCCAGCACGTACCAGTTTTCGTTTCTGACGAAATGATCGGTCACAAACTAGGTGAATTTGCACCAACTCGCACTTACCGTGGCCATGCTGCGGATAAGAAAGCGAAGAAACGATAAGAGGGGAAGATAAATGCAAGCATTAGCTAAACATAAATTCGCCTCTGGTTCGGCGCAAAAAGCACGTCTAGTTGCAGATCAGATCCGCGGGTTACCTGTAGATCGCGCACTAGAAATCCTGGCGTACAGCCCTAAGAAAGCGGCTGTATTAGTTAAGAAAGTACTTGAGTCTGCTATTGCTAACGCAGAGCATAACGAAGGTGCTGACATTGATGAGCTTCGTATAACAACGATCTTTGTGGACGATGGTCCTACAATGAAACGTATTATGCCTCGTGCTAAAGGACGCGCAGATCGCATCCTTAAGCGTACAAGCCATATCACTGTTATGGTTTCAGATAGCTAGGAGTATAAGTAATGGGACAAAAAGTTCATCCTACTGGTATTCGCCTAGGTATATCTAAACCTTGGGTTTCTACCTGGTACGCGAGTTCAAAAGATTTCTCTGCACAGCTTTTTGGCGATCACAAAGTTCGTACATTCCTTACTAAGGAATTAAAAACGGCTTCTGTGTCTAAAATCGTTATTGAGCGTCCAGCAAAATCAATCCGAGTAACAATTCACACGGCTCGTCCGGGTGTTGTTATCGGTAAAAAAGGCGAAGACGTAGAAAAATTACGTCAAGCGGTAACTAAAATCGCTGGTGTACCTGCTCAGATTAATATCTCTGAAGTACGTAAACCAGAACTAGATGCACAACTAGTAGCAGACGGCATTGCCTCTCAACTAGAACGTCGTGTTATGTTCCGTCGCGCTATGAAGCGTTCGGTACAAAATGCAATGCGCATCGGTTCTAAAGGGATTAAAGTTGAAGTTAGCGGTCGTCTTGGCGGCGCTGAAATCGCACGTTCAGAATGGTATCGTGAAGGTCGTGTACCTCTACATACTCTTCGTGCTGATATCGATTACGCAACTTCTGAAGCCTTAACCACTTATGGTATCATTGGTGTTAAAGTTTGGATCTTCAAAGGCGAAGTTATTGGTGGTTTACCACTAGTACAAGAGCAAGAGAAGCCAGCTAAACGCGCACCAAAGAAAGCCAAGAAAAGTGCTAAGTAGAGGTAGCGAGTAATGTTACAGCCAAAACGTACAAAATTCCGTAAAATGCACAAAGGCCGCAACCGCGGTTTAGCGCAAAACGGTAACAAAGTAAGCTTCGGTACTTTCGGATTGAAAGCAACTGGCCGTGGCCGTATGACTGCTCGTCAAATCGAAGCAGCTCGTCGTGCTATGACGCGTCACGTGAAACGTCAAGGTAAAATCTGGATTCGTGTCTTCCCTGACAAACCGATTACAGAAAAACCTCTTGAAGTTCGTATGGGTAAAGGTAAAGGTTCTGTTGAATATTGGGTTGCTGAAATTCAGCCTGGTAAAGTACTTTACGAAATGGAAGGTGTTTCAGAAGAGCTTGCTCGTGAAGCGTTTGACCTTGCTGCTCGTAAACTGCCATTCAAAACAACTTTCGTAACTCGGACGGTAATGTGATGAAAGCTAGCGAACTAAAAGATAAAAGCGTAGAAGAGCTTAATGCTGAACTTCTAGGACTACTTCGTGAGCAATTTAATATGCGCATGCAAGCTAGCACTGGTCAGTTAGCTCAGACACACACGCTAAGAACAGTACGCCGCGATATCGCGCGTGTAAAAACAGTTATTAACCAGAAGGCAGGTCAATAATGAGCGATAAAATTCGTACTCTTCAAGGCCGTGTAATCAGCGACAAGATGGAAAAATCTTTCACTATCGCTATCGCACGTTATGTGAAGCACCCAATCTATGGGAAATTCATTAAACGTACGACTAAGTTACACGTACATGACGAAAATAACACAGCAAAAGCGGGTGACGTAGTTACTATCCGTGAATGCGCACCAATTTCTAAGAATAAATCTTGGACTTTAGTAGACGTTATTTCTAGTCCAAAACAAGCTTAATTTTTAATTAAGTTAGTTTTGTAAAAAAGCCCTGGCATTAGCCGGGGCTTTTTGTTTTCTGGAACTGCCTTGTCTTGAAACGTGTTTACACATTTAGGACTTATACCAATCCGCAATAATACTTAATCATTTTGTGATGCTAAACGTGTCGCTACCTGCTTTAAAAAATGCTCATTTAGAACAACTAAATAGCGAATTTCTGCCTAGCTATCAACACGTTTTTCCAGCCTCAAAATAGATCACTTAATTAAGCGAATTGGTATTATCTTTTTATCAGAAATACAAAAGCATGCAGGGTAGTTTTCTGGTTTGTGTCATCAACTCCGTTGTTGCTATATATTTTTTAGTATCAGAACTAGTGGCTGAATCATAAAAGTTTGATTATAAGCTTACATATCTCAGTAACTTTAATACTTGCTATAGGCATATAAGCCGTAGCGTTACTTTTCTCTTACTTTATTTCAATGTTACAGTTTTAAGGTATCGAAAATAGATATTCAAATATAACTTAATCATTCGCTTGTCTGGTTTTTTTATGTCTAAAACCTCAATTTATCGCCTTAAATGAATATTCTGGTATGATTAGCAAATATGCGCTTTTGAATGAATTTTTGAGGTAATAATGACGCGTAGTTTTGAATTTCATTTAACTGATGAGATTGCCACGGTTACAATGGGTAATCGCGTTGCTGATATTATAGAGCAAGGTGCGGTTATTTATTTACATGGTGATTTAGGTGCTGGTAAAACAACGTTTACACGAGGTGTAGTGCAAGGCTTTGGCCATACAGGTAAGGTTAAAAGCCCGACCTATACACTAGTAGAACCTTATGAGCTTGAGCGTGCAAATGTTTATCATTTTGACTTATACCGCTTAGGTGATCCTGAAGAACTCGAATACATGGGAATACGCGATTATTTCTCAGCAGACGCAATTTGTGTTGTTGAATGGCCTGAAAAGGGTGGTGAATTTATTCCTGTGCCTGATTTAGATATTACTCTAAGCTATGTGGGTAACGAACGTAAAATTGTTATAAATAGTGCGAGTGAGCGCGGTATAGCAATTGTCGAAAAACTAAATAATCAATAATAATATAGTTAAGGCAGTAATTATCCAATGAGCCGAGGTGTAGTTAAACTTTTTATTTATCTTATGGTTATCACCATAAGCTTGCCGCTATGGGCTAAAAACACAATCAATAGTGTGCGTGTATGGCCGTCTCCAGATAGCACGCGCGTGGTATTTGATTTAAATGATAAGCCCGACTTTAGCTATTTCATGCTTAAAAACCCTAGCCGCCTAGTGATTGATTTAGAAAATACTAGCGAGTTAAAAACATTGCCAGGTGTGCCCCCGAAACATCAAATAGTAAGCAAATTACGTTACTCAAAACCTAAAAATAAACAAAGCGTACGTTTAGTATTTGAATTAAGTGCGCCAATAAAGCCAGTGGTATTTGCCCTCGCACCTACAGGCCCTTATAAAAATAGACTCGTTGTTGATTTATACAATAAAAGCCAAGCTACTACAGTTGTTTCTCCTGCTCAAACAGCCGCTAAAAACCGTCAACTAAGCCAAGAGCGCGACATTGTTATTGCAATTGATGCGGGGCATGGCGGCGAAGATCCTGGTTCAATTGGGCCATCAGGCACCTACGAAAAAACAGTTACACTGCAAATTGCGAAACGTTTAGAGCGCATGATTGATGGCGAACGTGGCATGATTTCGCGCATGGTACGAAGCGGTGACTATTTTGTAAAATTAAATACCCGTACTAATCGAGCCCGTGAAAAAAAGGCAGATTTTTTTGTTTCTATTCATGCTGATGCATTTACAAGCCCTGGGCCAAATGGTGCCTCTGTGTGGGTTTTGTCATTAAGACGTGCTAATTCAGAAATAGGTAAATGGATAGAAGATAAAGAAAAACACTCCGAGCTTTTAGGTGGCGCTGCTGATGTAATGAAAGATGCCGCCAATGAAAAATATCTAGCACAAGCGTTGCTTGATATGTCGATGGACCACTCTATGAAAACTGGCTTAAATGTAGCTGACGAAGTGGTTAAAGAGCTTCGTAAGGTTGCCAAACTGCATAAAAAAGATCCCCAGCATGCGAGCCTTGCAGTACTAAAATCACCAGATATTCCATCTATTTTGGTAGAAACAGGGTTTATATCTAACCCGCGAGAAGAAAAGCTACTTAAAAGTCCTAATCATCAAGAGCGTTTAGCTAAAGCTATATTTACTTCAATTAAAAATTATTATTTGAAAAATCCGCCGGATGATTCTTTATTTGCTAAATTAAAGTCGCAATATCCAACAAAGCATAAAGTACGCCCCGGTGAATCTTTAAGTATGTTAGCGAGTCGCTATGGCGTTACAGTCAATAAATTAAAACAAGTTAATAAGCTTAGTTCTAATACCTTATTTATTGGGCAAGAGCTCGATATACCTCAAAGTTAGTCATTATTAGCGCAATGTTTGCTAGGAAGTCTCATGAATATTGAAATATTACCCGCGCGTTTAGCCAACCAAATTGCCGCAGGCGAAGTGGTTGAGCGCCCAGCGTCGGTAGTAAAAGAGCTTGTTGAAAATAGCTTAGATGCTGGCGCAACGCGTATTCAAATTGATATTGAGCGCGGCGGCCACAAACTTATTCGTATTCGTGATAATGGCGCAGGGATAAGTAAAGATGAGCTAACGCTCGCACTTTCTCGCCACGCGACAAGTAAATTAAAATCACTTGATGACCTTGAAAACATTTGCTCACTTGGCTTTAGAGGGGAAGCACTTGCGTCAATTAGTTCTGTGTCGCGTTTAACGCTGAGCTCAAAACCAAAAGAGCAAGAAGCGGCTTGGCAAGCTTTTGCAGAAGGCCGCGACATGGCCGTTCAAGTAAAACCTGTAGCGCATCCCGATGGCACAACCATTGAAGTAAAAGATTTATTTTTTAATACTCCAGCACGTCGTAAATTTTTACGCACCGAAAAAACTGAATTTAGCCATATTGATGAGTTGATAAAGCGTATTGCGCTTAGTCGCTTTGATGTCTCTATTACACTAACTCACAACGAAAAAGTAGTAAGGCAGTATCGTGCCAAAACTGATCCCTCTCAGGCTATAACACGCGTAGCACAAGTTGCAGGCAAGGCCTTTGCCGAGCAAGGTTTGCATATTCAATCAGGAGAAGGCGGTTTACAGTTGCATGGTTGGGTGCTACCTGTAGGCTCAGCTAATACGACTCAGTACACTTATGTGAATAATCGCATGATGCGCGATAAGCTTATTTTGCATGCTATACGGCAGGCATTTGAAGAAGTAAGTGGAACACAAGAATTACCCGGTTTTGTCATTTATATTGATATTGACCCGCGACAGGTTGATGTAAATGTTCACCCTGCTAAGCATGAAGTGCGTTTTCATCAAGGGCGGTTAATTCATGATTTTATATTGCAAGCTATTAAGCAGGTAGTAGTGCCATTGCAAGGCGAATTCACTAACGAATCAGCGAGCACAGCAGCAGAACTCACGCCAGCGTTCATTGAGTCAACGCATAGCAGTGCTAATAATATAGAAAGCGAAGGAGTGTTTGATTACCCTAAATCGCAATTACAGCCCTCTTACTCTGGAAGTGCTGGTAGCTCAAGTTCGTCCTCAGGTACTAGAAGTGTTGGCGGTGCATACCGTGCTGCACCAAGTACGAGCCATCATGACGTAAATGCGTTTTATCAAGGAGTGAGTGAGCAACACGCCGCGCATTTTGATAATGCAGCCAATATATCTGCAGCACCACACCAGTCCGTATCTGTGGATAATGTCTTAAAAGCTGTTTCTATTATAAGCGTTAGTGAAGGAGTGTGTGTCTTTAGTGAAGAGCAGCAATTGTATTGCTCACATTTTAAATATGCATTAGTTGATGATTGGCATAATCAAATTAAAGAGTTCGGAAGTTTAGAAGGGAAAGCCCTTTTGTTACCAGTGCGAGTAAACTTAGAAAAAGAAGATTGCTTACTTATAGAATCCCAGCAATCGTGGTTTACCTTACTTGGTTTTGAACTTGTAATAGAAAAACAATTTGTAATGGTTAAAAAATTGCCAGCGTGTTTATATTTACTTGACGTAAGTGCAGCGGTAGGTGAGCTACTTGATGCGTGTAAAGCAAAACTTGAAAATATAGAAAATTGGTTAGAATGGCAAATGAAATGCGTGCCGACCCGATTTTATTTAAGCAATGTATTTTTAGCGCAACAAATGCGCTTACAAAATAATCCACAAACTATTGAACGCTTGCGTAAAAAAGCAGTTAAAATAGAGCTAAATCACTATTTAACGCAATTAGATTAAGGTATCAGTGTTGAGTAATTTACCAGTTATATTTTTAATGGGTCCAACTGCAGCAGGTAAAACAGCATTGGCAATCTCGCTGTGCGAGCATTTAAATACAGAAATAATCAGCGTAGATTCAGCGCTAGTGTATAAAGGTATGGACATTGGTACAGCAAAACCTGATGCGGAAGAATTAGCCAAAGCTCCGCATCATTTAATTGATCTACTTGACCCGAGTGAAACGTATTCAGTTGCAGATTTTAGGCGCGATGCAGTGCAAAAAATTGACGAATTTCACAGACAAGGTAAAGTGCCTGTATTGGTTGGAGGTACAATGCTGTACTTCAAATCTTTAATTGATGGTTTATCGCCTTTACCTGAAGCAGATACAGAGATAAGAGCAGAGTTAGAAGCGCAAGCGAAAGAATTTGGCTGGCCTCATTTATATAAAGAATTAGTTAAAGTTGACCCAAAAGCAGCCGAAAAAATAAGTGAAAATGATTCACAAAGAATTAATCGAGCTTTAGAGGTTTACAGGTTAACTGGTAAGACCATGACTGAGTTGCAAATGCAAAAACAGCCGGCTTTACCTTATACTTTTCATCAATTTGCGATTGCACCGCAAGAACGCAGTGAATTACACCGCCGAATTGAAGAAAGGTTTAAAATAATGATTGATCAGGGGTTTGAAAATGAAGTTTCGACCCTATATCTACGTAAGGATTTACACCCCAATATGCCTTCTATTCGTTGTGTTGGTTATAGACAAATGTGGGATTACCTTGCGGGTGAAACAAACCATGATGAAATGGTTTTTCGTGGCATCGCAGCAACACGTCAGCTGGCAAAACGGCAGTTAACGTGGCTTCGTAGTTGGCCTAATGTTACTTGGTTAACAACAGGCGACGAAGAAAACTTGCATCGTGTAGTAAGTTCGCTAAGCTAGTAGTAGTTGAATATTGTTTTTTATCAAATAAGTTCAGCCACTTAATTATAATAACACCTAGAACGAAGGAACAATAACATGGCAAAAGGCCAATCGTTACAAGACCCATTTTTGAATGCACTACGACGTGAGCGCATTCCAGTATCAATCTTTTTGGTAAATGGCATAAAATTACAAGGCAAAATTCAGTCATTTGACCAATTTGTTATTTTACTAGAGAACACCGTAAATCAAATGGTTTATAAGCATGCAATTTCTACAGTTGTCCCTGCTCGCGCAGTTAACTTCCAAGCAGTTCAAGGGAGTGAAGACACTGAAGAGGCAGAAGCTGGAAACTTTTAATTAGGAGCATAATGTTTGTTTGACCGCTATGAATCCGGCGAACAGGCAATTTTAGTTCATATCGACTTACCTAAAGAAGGAGATCGTGAAGATCTTCATGAATTAGAGATGTTGGTATCTTCTGCTGGTGTTAGTAGTTTGGCGGTTGTGCAAGGCAGCCGTCAAGCACCACATCCGAAACTATTCGTCGGTACCGGTAAAGCAGAGGAAATAGCTGAGATTGTCAAAATCCACAAAGCAGATGTCGTAATTTTTAATCATCAACTCAGGCCATCACAAGAGCGTAATTTAGAGCGCGTTTGTCAATGTCGTGTGCTTGATAGAACGACGCTAATTCTTGATATTTTTGCCCAGCGCGCACGTACCCACGAGGGTAAGCTGCAAGTTGAATTGGCTCAACTTCGCCATATGTCGACTCGATTAATTCGAGGCTGGACTCACCTTGAACGTCAAAAAGGCGGGATTGGTTTACGTGGTCCTGGTGAAACTCAACTTGAAACTGACAGAAGATTACTTCGTGCCCGTATTCAAAATATTCGTGCACGTTTAGCTAAAGTTGCAGTGCAACGTGAACAAGGTAGGCGAGCTCGTACTCGCAACGAAATACCTACAGTTTCATTAGTTGGTTATACCAATGCGGGTAAATCTACATTATTTAATCGAATTACAAATTCAGATGTATACGCGGCCGATCAGTTGTTTGCCACGCTTGACCCGACTCTACGTAAGCTTGAGTTAGGTGATGTTGGCCCTGTTATCTTAGCTGATACAGTGGGCTTTATTCGTCACCTACCACATGACTTAGTTGCTGCTTTTAAAGCAACGCTTACTGAAACTCGCGAAGCTGATTTGCAGTTACATGTAATTGATGCCGCAGACTCACGTCTGCAAGAAAATATTGAACAAGTACAATCGGTGCTTAAAGAAATTGAGGCCGATGAAGTACCACAGCTATTAATTTATAATAAAATTGATGCGCTGGATAACGTAAGCCCACGTATTGATCGAGATAACGAAGGTCAACCTATAAGAGTATGGCTTAGCGCTCAGACTGGTGAAGGGTGTGAATTACTTAGCGAGGCAATCAGTGAGTTACTAGCTAAGAAGATGTTTAACGAAACATTATTTCTTACGCCATTGTATGGTCGCTTAAGAGCTGCATTGTTCAGTTTAAATGCAGTGCATGAAGAGCAATTTGATGAGCAAGGTAATTGGCTGTTAGATGTTAGAATGCCAATGGTTGAGTGGAATCGTTTAATTAAAGAATTTGGTCCTGAAATTGCTGGTTTTATCAACCGTAATTAAAAATTGACGTTTTAATGTCGGTTTTTGTATGAGAAACGCGGTAGATTTGTTAGATTTAACACAATTTCCTAATTTATTTAGATAACAATGGAGTATAGCTATGGCCTGGAATGAACCGGGTAATAATGGCAATGACAAAGATCCGTGGAATAATAAAGGCGGACGTGATCAAGGCCCACCTGATTTAGACGAGGTGTTCCGCAAGTTTAGTAACAAGTTCAGCGGCTTATTTGGCGGGAAAAAATCCGGCAATGGTAGCGGCGGTGGACTTGGCGGAGCCGGTATTTCATTCATACTTATTATCGCCGTTATTGTATGGGCGTTAAGTGGTATTTATACGGTTAAAGAAGCCGAGCGTGGTGTGGTTCTACAATTTGGTAAATATGACCGAATTGCTGATCCTGGTTTGCGTTGGAAAATGACTTTCATCGAAACGGTAATCCCAGTAGATATTGAAGCTGTTCGTTCATTATCGGCTTCTGGTTTTATGCTTACTGAAGACGAAAACGTAGTGAGCGTTGAGTTTCAGGTGCAATACCGTGTTATTGACCCATACCTTTATGAATTTAGCGTAACTAACGCTGATAGTAGCTTAGAAGAAGCGCTAGACAGTGCACTACGTTATGTTGTGGGCCATGCAAAAATGGACCAAGTATTAACTAATGGCCGTGAGGTTGTTCGTCAAAATACATGGGATGAGCTTAATAAGATTATCGAACCATATAACTTAGGTTTAATTGTTACTGACGTGAACTTTAAAGACTCTCGTCCGCCAACTGAAGTTAAAGATGCATTTGATGATGCAATTGCTGCACAAGAAGATGAAGAACGTTTCATCCGTGAAGCAGAAGCATATGCTCGTGAAATTGAGCCTCGTGCTCGTGGTCAAGTAACGCGTATGACTCAAGAAGCTGAAGGTTACCAAGAGCGTATAACATTAGAAGCACAAGGTGAGGTAGCTCGCTTTGAAAAGCTATTACCTGAATATCAAGCAGCTAAAGAAGTTACTCGTGAGCGCTTATACATTGATGCAATGGAAGAAGTGCTAGGCAGTAGCTCTAAAATATTGGTTGATGTTAAAGGCGGCAATAACATGATGTATTTACCTCTTGATAAAATCATGGACAAGCAAGGAACCGCAACACGTGTTGCACTTCCAAGCTCTAGTGATATTCAAGATTTACGTAATAAAGTAAATACGTCGCGTAATAGCTCTGTTAACAGTGGCAATGACCGCTTTAACAACGACCGCTTCAATGATGGGAGATAATCATAATGAAAAACTTTAGTTTAGTAATACTATTAGCTGCCATTGTTATGTCTTTCTCATCGGTATTTGTTGTACCTGAAGGGCAAAAAGCAATTGTAATGTTATTCAGTAAAGTACAAAAAGATAGCGACGACAAAGCGATTGTATATGGCCCAGGCCTACAATTTAAGGTGCCATTTTTTAGCCAAGTACGTCGTATTGATGCACGTATTCAAACGCTAGATGGTGCGCCAGACCGTTTTGTTACTAGTGAGAAAAAAGACTTAATTGTTGATTCGTTTGTAAAATGGCGTGTTAACGACTTTAGCGCTTTTTACTTACGTGCACGTGGCGATAAGCAATACGCTGAAACGCTACTTAAACAAAAAGTAAATAATGGTCTTCGTACAAACTTTGGTACACGTACAATTCGTGAAATTGTATCGGGTGAGCGTAGCGAATTGATGGAAGAAGCGTTAGTACAAGCTTCTGAAAGTGCGCGTGAGCTTGGTATTGAAGTACTAGACGTACGTGTTAAGCAAATTAACCTACCACAAGAAGTAAGTAGCTCTATTTACCAACGTATGCGCGCTGAGCGTACTGCTGTTGCAAAAGAGCACCGTTCTGAAGGACAGGAAAAAGCTGAGACCATTCGTGCGGGTGTTGACCGTCGTGTAACTGTAATGCTTGCTGATGCTGAGCGTAATGCACGTTCTGTACGTGGTCAAGGCGATGCTGATGCTGCAGGCATTTATGCTAATGCGTATAACAAAGACCCTGAGTTCTTTAGTTTTGTACGTTCACTTGAAGCTTACAAAAAGACTTTTAAAGATAAGCAAGATGTTATGGTGCTTTCACCAGATAGCGACTTCTTCCAATATATGAAAGGCGCTAAAGCTCAATAGACTTTACGTTAATTATTTAAAAGTTAAAAAGCCTCGCATTTGCGGGGCTTTTTGTTAAATACAAACTAGTGCGTTAAATCACTGTTATTTATGTGGTTATTGGTCAATATTTGGATATAACAATTGCCCGCAGAAAAAATAAGCTGAACAGGGGTGATCTTTACTTTAGTTTTCTGGTAAAATCTCGTCCTAATTTTCTCTAAGTGAATTTACGATGGGTAAAAACGTTGTTGTATTAGGCACCCAATGGGGTGACGAAGGAAAGGGTAAGGTAGTTGATCTCCTTACAGACAAAGCATCTTTAGTAGTTCGTTATCAAGGTGGCCACAATGCGGGTCATACTTTAGTTATCGAAGGTGAAAAGACGGTTCTACACCTTATTCCATCGGGTGTATTACGTGACAATGTTAAATGTGTGATTGGTAATGGTGTAGTTTTATCACCAGAAGCGCTAATGAGAGAAATTGGCATGCTTGAAGAGCGCGGCGTACCAGTACGCGAGCGTCTTTTAATAAGTGAAGCATGTCCGCTAATCTTGCCTTTCCATGTTGCATTAGATGTAGCCCGCGAAACAGCTCGTGGCGATAAGCCTATTGGTACAACTGGCCGTGGAATCGGTCCTGCGTACGAAGATAAAGTAGCACGTCGTGGTTTACGCGTAGGCGATTTATTTAATCCTGAAGTATTTGCAGCTAAATTAAAAGAAGTGCTTGAGTACCACAACTTCACTTTAGTTAACTACTACAAAGTAGATGCTGTAGATTTCCAAAAAACGTTTGATGATGCAATGGCTGTTGCTGATATCTTAAAAGCAATGGTTGTAGATGTAACTGAGCTTTTAGATCAAACGCGTTTAGCAGGCGAAAACATTTTATTTGAAGGTGCACAAGGTACGTTACTTGATATAGATCACGGTACTTACCCTTATGTAACATCTTCAAACACTACCGCTGGTGGCGTTGCGACTGGTGCTGGTTTTGGTCCACTAAACCTTGACTACGTGTTAGGTATTATCAAAGCGTACACTACACGTGTTGGTTCAGGTCCTTTCCCTACAGAGCTTTACGACGGTCTTGATAAACAAGATCCAGTTGGTAAGCACCTAGGTGATAAAGGCCATGAGTTTGGCGCTACAACAGGTCGACTTCGTCGTACTGGTTGGTTAGATGCAGTGGCTATGCGCCGTGCAGTTCAAATCAACAGTATTTCAGGTTTTTGTTTAACTAAGCTTGATGTTTTAGATGGCTTAGAAACACTTAAAATCTGTACTGGTTACAAGCTTGAAGATGGCACAGTTACTAACGTAACACCATTAGCGGCTGAAGGTTACGATAAAGTAACACCAGTATACGAAGAAATGCCAGGTTGGTCAGAAAACACTGTTGGTGTAACTAGTCTTGACGGTTTACCAAAAGCTGCGATTGACTACATCAAACGTATTGAAGAAATTACGGGTGTTCCAATTGATATTATTTCTACAGGTCCTGACCGTGTAGAAACTATGGTGCTTCGCAATCCGTTTGCGTAATTACCATTAGATTAAAAAAAGCTGCTTCGTGCAGCTTTTTTTGTGTCTAAAATTCACCTTGGAACGATCTTTGTATATTATTTAATAAGTTTATTTATATAAGTGGTGAACATGCGTTTATTTAATCGTAATTGCGTACTAAGGCTTTCGTTAATACCGCTGTCTTTATTTATAGCAACCAACAGCTTAGCTACAGAAAGCCCTGCTGCTGTGCCGCTATATACAGAATCAGAGCTAATTGCGTTAATAAATAAAAATACGCATTTAGCGCGCGTAAAGGCAGATGATTGCCAGTTGGTGCAAGATATAGAAGCACGAGCCAATAAAATGGCATTGCCGTCTTATCAATTTTTATACGGCGATATGCTGGCTTATAACGTGTGCGTTGATCGCAATGTAGAGTTAGGTGTGTATTACATGCGAAAAGCAGCTGAGCAAGGCTTAGCGGCAGCGCTAGAGCAATTGGGACGATACTACGACACTGGTCGCTTAGTTCAGCAAGATAAAGCAATGGCAATTACCTATTTGCGTGAAGCCTCGTCGCAAGGCAATTTAAAAGCACAACTACGTTTAGTTAAATTATTTAATGATGGTTATGGCAGCCCGCGTGATTTTGAAGATGCCTATCGTTGGCTATTTAATTCTATGGTGGCAGATAAAGCGACTCATAGAAAAATTGAGCGAGCGCTGACTAAGTTAGCGCAAAAAATGCCAGATAGTGTGGTTGCTCGAGCTCGCCTTCCTATTTAATGGCTGTTAAAAACAAAACCCTAACTTTTTAAGTTAGGGTTTTTTAGTTTTTACAGACTGTAAAAGTATTTAACTGTCTTCTTTAGCCTTTGTTTGCGGGTCTTTTAAAACTGACATTTTAGGCGGCTGTAAAGCAACAACGCGTTCGCCTTCTTGCGGCGGTTTTTCCATGTTGATTGTAAACGGTCTTAGCTTAATTGGTGTATCGTCATCACTGTCTTTATCACCTTTGAGAATAAATAAAGGGATAGCCTCAGGGTTCATTTCTAAGTATTGTTCCCAGCTAAACTCATCCGAGATACGTGTTGAACTAACCTTACCGCCTTTAGCTATAATACTGCTTAAACGTGCATACGAGCCTTCGTCTCCAAACAGTATTTGTCTAGATAAAAACGTTGCGCTGTCTTTATTTGCTTTTGCATGCGACGTTGATGAGCGTAGCGAAAATACATTTTTCTCATTAAGTAAATGCGAAAAGTATTGAACACCTAACGCATTATGATGACGATTTGGCGATAATGCTAATACACTACGAATCGTTGTTAGAGGTAAGTAGCGTTCAGCATGCTCTGATTGCGGGTTACCATAATAACAAGCTAAACCATCCATACGTGCCATTCTGCAGTTTTCCCATGCAGGATCTGACAGGTGAACCGGAATGTTTTGCTCTTGTAAGCCTCGGCCGATTGCACGCGATACATGGTTTGCACCAATAATTAATATTGTATTTGGTGATGGCTGGCGTACACCTAATAGCTTGGCGACAGGAATGGCGGTTAAGCTCTGTAGTACAACGGTAATTATAATTACTGTAAATATAAGAGGTACCATTTTTTCAGCATCCGCAACACCAGACTCCATCATGCTAAGCGCAAATACTGACCCAACGGCTGCGGCGACTATACCGCGTGGAGCTATCCAGGCAAGTACCAAACGAGACTTCATTGGTAAGTCAGTACCAAAGGTCGAAATAGCAATACACAGTGGCCGAGCAACAAAAAGCACGATAGCTAAAAATATAAATACATCGCTGTCGAGCATCATTAAATCAGAGAGCTGTAAGCGTGCTGCAAGTAAAATAAACAGCGTTGATATTAATATCATCGACAAGTCTTCTTTGAACTCAAGTACAGAATCTATTTCTAAATCGTCTTGGTTAGCAAGCCAAATACCAAATACAGTCACTGCTAATAGGCCTGATTCATGGCTTAAATAGTTTGATACAGAAAAACTAATGAGTACTAATGCCAATATACCAAACTTATGTAATTCAAATGGTAGCCACTCGCGGCGCATTAATAGTGTTGTTAACCAACCAGCAGCAACACCAATACTTAATCCAACACCTAGGGTTTTAACTAAAGCAATAATAGTGTGGCTAAATACTTCGCCTTGGCCTACCAGCATTACGGCTTCAAATACTAATACAGCGAATAATGCGCCGATCGGGTCTATTACAATACCTTCCCATCGAAGTATGCGGTCAATGTCTTGTGTTGGGCGCATTGAGTTTAATAGCGGTGCTATAACAGTAGGGCCTGTTACAACTAGCACTGCACCTAATACCGCAGCTACACGCCAATTAAGTTCAAGCAACCAATAGGCGCTGAGGCTAATAATAATACAGGTAGTAAGCATGCCGATGGAGCAAAGGTTTCTTACAACTTTTCCGATTCCTTTTAGCTCTCTGAAATGCAGAGTTAAGGATCCTTCAAATAAAATGATGGCAACACTTAGTGATACAACTGGAAACAGTAAATCACCTAACAATGCATCAGGGTCTAAAACACCACTAAATGGCCCAAGTAAAAGACCAGTAAGCAATAAGAAAAGAATAGCGGGCACTCTAAAAGCCCACGCGACCCATTGGGCAAGCACAGAGCAAAGTGCGATACCGGCTATGTAAATTGCTGACATAGATTAAGAATTCCTTATTTATGACGGTTTGTTTAGAAAGTATAACTTTTGTTAATTATTAATACAGGGGTATACACGGGAAATTCAAATATTACTAATCAATTTTAGCTGCTTATAGAAGATTAGTAGGCTTAAATTATTTTGCGCGTGTTAAGCCGCCTTATTTTAAGCTGTATTAATTGTTTAATTGGTTGAATTTTAATAACAATCTAACACCACAAACGAGGAGGAATTAGCTTCGCTCGAATTTTAACCTTGATTTTTAAGGGGTATTTAGTGTAATATGCTTCGTGTTCTAATAATTAGTTATCTAATGAAGTTTATTGGAAGTAAAAGTGGTTTGTTAATCTTAACGTCATTTTTAATCTTTATAATCATGAATTAGTGGTGTTACTAGTATTCGAACACTACATAATTTCATTTGCCGAACTCTTGGTATGGTTTTGCTAAACAAGTTTATTTAATTATTTAAGTAAATAAAGGTTTGAGTTGAACTATTACTTTCAATGTTTAACCCCCATCGTGGCGGTTAAATCTCGGTCCTTTGGTCTTCACCCTATCTGTTGGTGTATCAGACTTTAGAGGCTCTATGTATGTTGTTAATAAAAAAGCCACACACAGCTTTTTACAGCGATGCATAAACAACACTTTTAAATTTTTTGATTAGTGCTGCTCGATATTATTGGGTTGTTGCTACTTTATACTTAACCTTAAATCTAAGCTTATTGTTTTAGATATGGTTTTCGTGTGTGTGTAAAAAAAAAGTGTTGCCTAAATGAAAGACAAATTCGAAGCTATGTTTTAAACCTAGCTACTTAGTTTTAGCTCGTCTAATTAAGGTGAGCGCAGATAAAATGGAAAGTTGAGCATTTATGCAAAAGTTAAATTGGCGACGTATCGTACTTAAAGTAGGTAGTGCATTAATTGCACCAGATCAAGATGGCTGCCGTTCGCGTTACATATTAACCATCGCACAGTTCATTGTTCGTTGTCGTGCCCGTGGAATCGAGGTGATTTTAGTATCATCGGGTTCTGTAGCGGCTGGCGCACATTTATTCCCATCAGACAAACCACGCTCTGTGGTAATGAAAAAAGCAATGGCGGCAGCGGGTCAAACAGAAATGATTGCCATGTGGGACCGCTTTTTTGACTTTCCATCTGCGCAGCTATTATTAACGCATGGCGATTTACGTGACCGCGAGCGTTACCAGAGCATCCGTGAAACCGTGTTCACTTTACTTGAACATGGTGTACTTCCTATCATTAATGAAAACGATGCCGTAACCACCGACGATTTACGAGTAGGGGACAACGATAACTTATCAGCAATGGTCGCAGCAGCTGCCGATGCCGATGCTTTATTAATATTCTCAGACGTTGATGGGCTATATGATAAAAACCCTAACTTACATGATGATGCGGTGTTACTGCCTGAAATAAAATCAATTGATGAATCTATTTATGCTATGGCAGGATGTGCTACAAGTGCGGTAGGTACTGGTGGTATGAAAACTAAAATAGAAGCGGCAGAAAAAGCAACGTCACATGGTATAGCGACTTATATTATAAATGGCTTTAAAGAAGAAACATTTACAAAACTGCTAGCTGGAGAAAACCCAGGTAGTGTATTTTTACCGTACGAAAAACCGATGCAGGACTCTATTCATTGGATGACACACACAGCAAACGAGCAAGGTGAAGTTGTTGTTGATGGATCATTTGATGAATCTCTTGAAGGGGAAAGCGGCTGTATTCGTGGTGACGAAATCATGGAAGTCCATGGTGAATTTGCTGTTGGTGATACTATTTTAGTACGTAGTGAAGACGGTACGCGTTTAGCTAAAGCGACCGCAAATTATAGTAGCTGTTTGTTAAACTTTATTGCAGACAACGAACAGAGTGAATTCAGCGAAAAAATGCAGGATTCAATTGGACCAGTTATATC
Source organism: Pseudoalteromonas sp. SG45-3 (assembly GCF_014164075.1). Taxonomy (NCBI): domain Bacteria; kingdom Pseudomonadati; phylum Pseudomonadota; class Gammaproteobacteria; order Alteromonadales; family Pseudoalteromonadaceae; genus Pseudoalteromonas; species Pseudoalteromonas sp. SG45-3. The sequence goes on from NZ_JACJEN010000002.1 coordinate 50,018, forward strand.
TGAAAAACATATCGCATTATTGGAGAAGTCATGAGCTTAATTACGGACATTTCACGCCAGACAGCTAAAGCTGCCCATACACTTGCTTTACTCGACACCGAGACTAAAAATCAAGTACTAGTTGAAATGGCAGCGGCACTAAGAGAGCAAAAAGCATTTATAATCAAAGAAAACGAGAGTGACCTAAGCGCAGCACGCGACAATAACTTAGCAGCCTCAATGATAGACCGCTTAACGCTAAACGATGAGCGCATTGAAGCAATGGCAGAAGGCATTGAAGTAATAGTAAGCCTAGATGATCCTGTTGGTCAGCTACGTGATATTACTGAGCGCCCAAATGGTATTAAAATTCGCAAAATGCGAGTACCTCTTGGTGTTGTATGTATGATTTACGAAGCACGCCCGAATGTGACAGCAGACGCTGGTGCATTATGTTTTAAATCAGGTAATGGCGTAATTTTACGTGGCGGCAAAGAAGCACTTAAAAGTTCACAAGCTATCGCAAGTGTAATGCACAGCGTACTTGAGAAGCACAACTTACCGGTATCACTTATTTCAGTGATTCCAGATCCAGACCGTGCGCTGTTAATGGAACTGATGCAGCAACGCGAAAGCATTGATTTAATCATTCCACGCGGCGGCGAGGGTTTAATTAACTTTGTTACTGAAAACAGTACGATCCCAGTAATTCAGCATTACAAAGGCGTTTGTCATCTATATGTAGATAAAGATGCCGACCTAGAAATTGCGCTTAACTTACTGCTTAACGGTAAAACCCAGCGTACCGGTGTTTGTAATGCACTAGAAGGTTTAGTTGTGCATCAAGATGTGGCAGATGAGTTTTTAAATTTGTGTGCAGTTGTATTACGCCAAGAAGGTGTAAAAATAAATGCTGACAGCTTTGCAGCTAAATACTTTGATAACGCAACAGTCCTAGCTGATAACGAATTTGGTGAAGAATATCTAGACCTAGAAATCGCTATTCGCGTTGTACCAAACTTTACGGCAGCGGTTGAACACATTGCACAGTTTGGATCAAACCATACAGAAGTAATTTGTACTAAAAATGAAGCTGCTGCAGAGTTATTCCAACGTAGTGTTGATGCTTCTGTAGTAATGGTTAACGCATCGTCTCGTTTTTCTGATGGCTCACAATTGGGCCTAGGTGCAGAGATTGGAATAGCTACTTCCAAGCTACATGCATACGGTCCTATGGGCCTCGAATCACTAACGACAGAAAAGTATTTAGTTAATGGAGTTGGCCAAGTTCGCGAGTAACTGCAAAAATTAAGTCCATAAAAAGCCGAGCATATTCATGCTCGGCTTTTTAGTTTGTAAATTACGCAACGGTTATTTTAATTTATCAAGCCAATCGCTTGCAGGTTCAGGTCTATGTAAATAGTAGCCTTGAAGAATAACTTCTGGATATTCCTGCAATAAATCAAAATGGGATTGGTTCTCTACGCCTTCAGCTACAATCTCTAACTCGAATAAACGGCCTAAGCTTACAATCATATCAATAATTAACTTATCGTTATTATCAGTCGGTGCTTCCAATACAAAAGAGCGGTCAATTTTTAGTTCTTGTATAGGTAATTGTTTTAGATAAGTTAAACTCGAATACCCAGTACCAAAGTCATCAATAGATACCCTAATACCTAGTTTCTTGAGACAGTGAACAGCCTCAATAGCCGCTTCCATATGATTAAGCAATGTCCCTTCAATTATCTCAATAGTGAGTTGCTGAGGATTAATGCTATGTTGCTTTATTTGTTGGCTAATAAAGCTTAAAAAACGCGCTTCATGAAAGTGCCTACCACTTACATTAATTGATAGGTTTAACTCAGGGTGAGTTTTACTAAGTTGCGTTAATATTTCTAGCGCATTTGTAGTCACCCAGCAATCTAAGTCATAAATTATATCTGACTCTTCAGCTATAGATATAAACTCACCAGGGCTAATAAAGCCTTTTTGGGGATGCTCCCATCTTAATAAAACCTCAGCACCTTTAAGTTCTTGATTGCGATCAAATTGCGATTGCAAATACAGAGACAACTCATTTTGTGCAATTGCTTTGCGTAAATCTTGCTCTATTTCGAAGCGGCGCTTTGCTTGCTCGCCAAATGAAGTATCGAAAAAGGTGATTCTGTTACCGCCTTTTTCTTTTGCTTTGTAGCAGGCCGCTTCACAATTTCTAATTGTTTCTATAGCACTTTCCCATTGATCCTCACGCGGAAAAATATACGTGCCAATACTTACCGTTAAGCTTACTTCTTGATCATTAAATATAAATGGGTGATTTATTGCTATGAGTAACTCTTGAGCTTTTCGTTCTGCAATTATTTGTGCTCTAGCACGACCAACTCCTTTATCTACAATGCACAGTGTTGCAAATTCATCGCTCCCTAAACGGGCAATAACATCTTTTTTATCAATATGAGTATGAATACGTTTAGTAAGATCTTTAAGTATATTATCTCCTGCAAGGAGCCCTAAACCATCATTTATTGAGTGAAAGCTATCAATATCAATAATATAAATATAAGCGTAGGTTTTATCCGTATTGCAGGTTTGAAGCTGTTGCTCTAATTGCTTTAAAAAGCCATTTCGATTAGGTAAACCTGTTAGCTCATCATGCCATGTTAAATAATCAATACGCTCTTGAGTTATTTTAACACTCGATATATCACTAAATACACCAATGTAGTGTACGTTAGTATCTTGCTCACCTTTAACCATTGTTAGTGTTAAAAGCTCTGGATATAGTTCGCCATTTTTTCGTCTTGTAACAAGTTCGCCACTCCAGTAACCGGCTTTGTTAGCATGCTCCCACACCTGATCAAAACTAATACTAGGATGATTGTTTTTCTTTATATCGTGCAATTGCATTTTTAAAGAGTCAGCTTCACAGTATCCTGTAATTCGACAAAAAGAAGGGTTAACGGCAATTATTTTACCATCGCTATCAGTTATTACTACACCGTCAGCAGTGCCTGTTAAAGCTTGATAAAACAACTGTTGCTTAGAGGAAAGTAGCTTTAATTCTTCTTCTCGTTGGGTTAGTTCTTGTGCTAGAGATTCTATTTCGAGAAGCTTATCGTGTAGGTCAAAGTTTTTTTCAATGAGACGGTCTAACATCCCTTGAGCTGTTATATGCGTGCGAATACGCGCTCTTACCAGTGCTAATTTGTAAGGCTTATGAATGTAGTCAATAGCGCCCATTGCAAAGCCTTTTTCTTCAGACTCTTCTTCGGTAAGCGCAGTGACAAATATAACAGGGATCCCTTTAGTATTTTGTTTCGCTTTGAGTATATTGCATACTTCGTAGCCGTCCATGCCAGGCATCATTATGTCTAATAAAATCAAATCAGGGCGAGTTGACTCAACAAATACTAATGCTTGTTCACCACTAGTCGAAATACGTACATCGTAGTCCGTTAAAAGCCCTTCAACTAATACGTGTAAATTACTAGGTTCGTCATCAACAATAAGAATTAAAGGTTTATGCTTTTGCTCTGTGGTTAATCCATTACTGTTTGCGAGGTAATTTGAATGCACTATCTGTCCTTCTCTGCGTTCTTTACAATATTAAATCTAGTTCAGGTTAGTGGTTATGCCTAATTTTTATTATCGTTTTTATACTTATCAATAAGCTCAATCACTAACGCGTAGTTAAAATGATCAATTGCTTCTTTGAGCTTAAATAAAGAGTGTCCTCTATCATATTGATCCATTTCTAGCTGTCTAATCAAACTGCTAGGTACAGGGCGAGCCGTTAATGCTAATGAGTATATATTATCAATAACCGAGTCTTCGTTTTCTAACTGATTTAGTTGCTTATGCTCTTTTTTAAAGCCCTCAGCTATCAAAAATTGTTTTACAGCAAAAAGTGTAAGAGTTAATTGCTCATTAAAGCTAGATAAGTTAATACTCTTCTCACCTATTAAGTTTTTCTCAATACTTTGCGTGCTTTGTTGCAGTAGCTCCAAGCCTAATGTTCCGGCCAATCCTTTAAGTGTATGTACTAGTCGAATTAAGCTTTCTAACTCTCCATTTTTGATTAATATATCAGCTTTAGTTGAAAAGTCATTGTAATCGTTGACAAACTGAGTAAATAATTTAGCTAACAATTCATCATTGTTTTCTACGTTGTCTTTTGCCAGCTGCAGATTAATTGTATTTAATGGTTTGTTACTTTGTAGGTGTTTTTCTATACTTTCGAAAAGAGCATCAAAAATAATTGGTTTTACTAAAAAGTCATCCATACCCGCTCTAAACGCTGCTTTTTTATCATTAGGATCTGCGGCTGCTGTAATTGCAATTATGGGAGTTTTGTAGCCCCGCTCTCTTAATATACTTGTTGCCTCTAAGCCGTCCATAACTGGCATCTGAACATCCATAAAAATAATATCAATGTCATTTGTCTCTACTTTACCTAATGCATCATGTCCATCATTAGCAATGATCACGGCCATATCTAACCTTGCTAAAAGGGCAGAAGCTATTTCTTGGTTAATCTTATTATCGTCAACCACCAATGCATTAAAACCCGAGAATTTAGGATGAGGCCTTAATTGCTTTTCTTTAAAATTATCAGGTGAAAGCTTCCTTAAAATTTCTACTTCACTATTCTTATTACCAATAAGTGTAATGTCTATACTTTCATTTTTCGCAATTGGCTCAGGAGACTCTTCATCAGTAATCAATAAAATAAGCGTCAATTTTTCATTAGTATTTTTATTTTGAGCATACAGTTGTTGTAATATAAAGTTATCTTTGAGCTCTTTTTGTTTTATCGACATTATTACAATACTAAATGGGCTATTAGGTTGAGCCATTTTAGCAATGGCTCTTAATGGTTCTTGTGTGGTTTCTGTTGTTATATTTATATCACTTAGTAAGTCCATTAATTTTTTAATTTGCTCATTATCGGGGCTAATTAATAGGGCATGTTTTTTAAGTTTTTGCTGCTCAGATAAGGTAAAGGGTAGAGTGAAGAAAAACTCGCTACCTTGATTAATCGTGCTCCTTACTTGTATATCTCCGCCAAGCAGTTTAGTTAATTGTTTGCTTATAGTGAGTCCTAAACCGGTTCCACCATACTTTCTTGTTGTGCTTGAATCACCTTGCGAGAAAGACTGGAATATAATTTTTGATTGCTCTTCAGTCATCCCAATACCCGTGTCTTTTATACTAAAGCGAAGGTTTATTGTTTTTTCGTGTTGAGATGTCGCTTCTATAATTAATGATATTTCACCATGCTCAGTAAACTTAATTGCGTTACCTACACAGTTATTTATTATTTGGCTTAAGTGCATTGGGTCGCCAATAAGTTCAAGTCCTGCATCAACGTGTAAAGTAAAATTTAGTAGCAAGCCTTTTTGCTTGGCATTTGTTGAGAATAAATTTTGAACGTTAGAAACAATAGTATGTAAGGTAAAAGGGATTTGCTCTAACTGGACTTTTTCCGATTCTAGTTTAGAAAAATCCAGAATATTATTTAAAATCTGCAATAAATTTTGAGCACTTGAAAAAGCTTTATCTGCGTAATGTTTTTGCCTTGAGGGAAGCTCACTGCTTTGTAATAGCTGCAACATACCTAATATGCCATTCATTGGAGTGCGAAGTTCATGGCTCATATTGGCTACAAAGTCTATTTTTGTTTTATTGGCTTTATCGGTTTGCTCCATAGCGCTCGTCAAGTCGGCATTCATTGCTTCCATTTGGGAATTTAATACTCGGGTTTCATTGAGTAGCTCTTTGGTTTGCTTATTTTTTAAATATAAAGCGTTGGCTGCTTTTATTACCGACGCTATTTCAGTTTGATTTTGGCTGGTATTTGAAATAGTTACTGGCTTTTCGTTATTCATGTCCTTAAGTAATAAAGTGAGCTGGGTAATCGGTTTTATAACCGATCTAAAAATAAAGTAGCTTAACAATAAAATGATTAACATAATTAAAACGGCAAATATATTTGCCTGTTCTGTATTTTTTGTTAAGTGGCTACTTAGTAGCTCTTCTGTTTCGGTTAGTTTATTTTTTTCTATATTTTTAATTTCATTAGTTAAATACAGCAATTCGTTTTCTATGCCAGTTAGCACTACATTTACAGAAAAAGTGTAGCTGCGGGTTAGCAATACAAGTTTGTTATAAGCTTGTTTTAAGCTTATTGTTTTATTGGAGAAGGACTCATTTATTACAGACGTGCTCGTTAGTTTTTTATGTAAGTAATCTAGGTTTTGTTTTACATTTTGCGCTTCATCAAAGTTAGGCTTATAAAGGTAGCTTACAGCAGCGTGCTTTAAATTACTTATTGTGAGTAAAACATCGTTAAAAATAACTTTATTGTCATTGTTTGAAGACTCTTCTAAATCAATAATTGTTACTTGTAAGTCATCAATAGGTTTTTTGAACTGAGTGGTGTAAAGGTGTTCGCGTTTTTGTCTGTTTATGACAACTTGGCCAAATGTATCTTGGTAATTATTTAAATATTCGCCAAGGCGTATTAGTGAATTTTTGTACTGTGGTGTATGGTTTTGAGTGTTTGCTTTTAGTTGCTTAAGATCTAGATTTGCCTTATTTAAGTAAAAATTAAATTTGGTAATCGTATTTTCATTTGCATTGTCAATAAATGAGACCGCATGCGCTTGCAGGGAGATAATATCGTTTTCTAAGTTAGTTACAGCTTCACTTTGAATAAGCGCGTTATGTTGCGATTTTTGCAAGTTAAGTAAAGACGTTTGCGAATAGTTAAACAAATAGCTCTGTAAAAGAAGTAATCCAATCAGCGAACACAGAGCTAATATTATTTTTGATTTAATTGAGTTTATTATCATTATCGGCTAATCAACTCATACCATTTTTGCAGGCTGTAGTCATAGGTTGGCATAACTGTATTCCACACTGCTACATTACTAAAGCGCTTATGGTAACTACCGCCATTACGTTGCCCACCTGCTTTTACTGCTACATCGCCATTGGTATTTAATAAATCTATGTTTGTTGCTTTTCCACCGTACCAGTAATCCCATTCAGACTGAGATAGGAGTAGTTTAGAGCGCTGCGGGTTACTAATGTAATAACCTTGGCGAGCAATAAATGCACCAGGCCAGCCTGAAAGCCACCAATTCATATAATCGTACGCAGCATCTTTTGCGCTACTTTGTATTTGTGACGATAAACACATAACACCATGCCAGCCTCGGTAGCCTTCTTTTGGCGCGGCAAATCGTACATTAATATTTTGGCTGTTTAATGCAGACACGGCAGGCGAAAACATACTTTCTATGTGGGCTCGTTTACTTTTCATAAATTCAATCGACTCAGGAACCGAGTTCCAATAGCCACTAAAGTGACCTTGGCGTTTAAAGTCGAGTAATATACTAAACAATCTATCAAGTTCGGAGCGGGTCATTGCACCTATATCGTTAAACTTTATAAGCCCTTTACTTTGTGCTGCTAGGGCTAGGTCAAATAATCCAATGGTAGGCGCATTTACAATAGCTACTTTACCTCTGTTCTCGTCATTAAGCAGCCAACTCCAGCTTTCTGTTTCGTATGCTATACCGGGCTTAATAAAGTCGGTGTTGTAACCAAAAGAGTCAACATTATGCACATAAGGTAAAAAGCTAAGATGATCGCTTTCTTGTGCGCTTAATGTGCCATCGGGTTGAACATTTAATAATTTATAGGGGGCATCACCTGCACCAATACTTGCAGTTTCGGTTAGTTTTCCCGTTTTAGTAAGTGGATTTATCTCGTTAAAGTAGGTGAGTCGTTTTTTTTCTATTGGCTGAATGGAACCTGCATCCCAAAGCACATTAATGCTGTCTGACCATTGTTCGTATAAATCAAAGGAGTTAGGGTCCATTGATGCCTTTTGCAAAACAGCAGCGCTGCCTGCGGGAGTAAATTCTATATTAATACCCAAGTCACTCATCGCTTGCTTGCGGATAGCCTCTTGGAGTGTTACATGCGTACCAAGCACTCTTAATGTGACTTTTTTTCGGGCAAAAACATAAGGCGCATGTGTTATTGCACCAGCTGTTAAACCTATTGCAGCTAGCTTTTTTAGCGTTGAACGCTTAGGGTTGTCCATGTTAAGCCTAAAGTACTAATGTGTGACATTATGTATAGCTAAGAACTTGTAAAGACACAAGTTGAATGGATAAATTTAAAATTATATAGAATGAAAAATTAGAATATTAGGGTGTCAAAAAATAATAAAAACAGTGGAAAAATAGAAGAGTAGAACGAATTTGAAAAGGAGTAGGAAAGTGGTGGAGCTAAGCAGGATCGAACTGCTGACCTCCTGCGTGCAAGGCAGGCGCTCTCCCAGCTGAGCTATAGCCCCACATTCCTAAGTTACATATAATGTAACTGCTTGACTGCTGAGTTCCAAGCGGGACGAACTTTAAGTTTTTTTATAAATTTGGTCAAGTATTTTTTCGTAAATTTTCACTGTTTACGTCAATTTTTGTTAGACTCGGCTTAATTCAAAACTAAAACGATAAAAAACAATGAAAAAATGTGTTCTAGCGCTTATGGTTTTACTCGCTGGCTGTGCCTCAAATGATGAGCCGCCTTTTGAAATAAATAATAAACAGTTTCACGAAAAGCAAGATGAGCAAGGCAATAAGCTTTTTGCTTATGTTGTTTCGGTAAAAGCTAAGCATCGTGAAAACTTTAACCTTGACCGTGGTCCTAATAAGAGACCAAGTCGTGGTGAGGTTAAGCAGTATATAGAGAAAGAGCATTTTGAAGAATCGAGCATTCTGAAGTTACAGCTAGAAGACCAAGCAGTTGAATTATTAAATCAGGAGCTAAAAGATCGTAAGTATTGCGACAACAAGCATGAAGTTAATGATGTTTTATGGCGAGATTTGAGTGTACAACTAAGAGGGCGTTGTTTGTAATATGTTGGCTGATAAAACTAAGTTAGCAGAGCTTTTGGCGCACCTAGATATTAACTATGATGTAATAGAGCATCCGCCGCTACATACTAGCTTAGCGGCAGATGAGTTTATGATTGAGCGCCCAGGTACTCGCCTTAAAAACCTATTTTTACGCGATAACGAAGGCAAGCGACACTTTTTAGTTATTACAGCGCACAATAAGCAACTCGACTTAAAGGCACTATCAAAGCAACAAGGGCTTTCACGCTTAGGGTTCGCATCGAGTGAGCGGCTAGCTAAATATTTAAAAGTGGCTCCTGGGTGTGTATCTATGTTGGCTCTTTTAAATGATAAGCAAAACGAAGTGAGCTTATGGGTTGACCAAGATATTTGGCACGGTGATTTGTTTCATTGTCATCCGTTTGAAAACACCCAAACATGGTTGCTTAGTAAAGCTGATTTAGAAACATTTTTTAATTACACAAAGCATCAACCGCGCGTTGTATTTTTACCCTCAAAATAAGCCCACATAATTAACGATAAACCACATAAGCAAACCGCAAGCAGTGTAAACATAAACGCTGTTTGCCCATGATGTTGGTATACCACACCGGGTAATAACGACCCCAATGCGCCACCACTGTAATAAAACGATACATATCCGCCATTGGTTACACTTGGTGGGGCTTTACTGATTTTATTAACGAGCGGTGCGGCAGTTGAATGAATCACAAACATAGCACCACAAAACAAAGTAAATGCGATTAAAAATAAGCTAAGCTGATGGCTCATTAATAAAATAATACTCACACTATAAAAACTAAATACCGCAGTTAATAAATGCCAAGGCGAAGGGACTTTTTTAAGTAACCAAGGTGCAGCAATAGAGGCGAGGGCACCAATTAAATAACCACTGTAAACTAAACCTATGTCACGAGTATTGGTAATTAAAAACGTGTTTTGTAATATAAACGGTAAGTAATTAAGCAGTGCAGCGAAGCAAAAAAACATACAAAAAACGGCGCCGTAAACTTTAAGTACAGCGCCTTCTTTAAGTTGTTTAATGTAATCGAGTGGGGAGAGTTGCGACTGTTTAGCTGGGTTTGTAAAGCGAGAATGCTTAACTGTCAAAGCTAAGCAAATAAGCATAAAAGCAATTACGTAATAAAAGCTCTGCCAATTCCATAAGTCGCTAAACAAAGCGGCAAGCACACGTCCAAAGTAACCACCAACTATACTGCTACCAATATATAGGGTCATATTTTTTTGAAGTGTATCAGCGCTATAACTCATGCCTATATAGCTAGTCATTGCTGTTAAAGCTGCGGGGAGCGTTAAACCCTGTAAAAATCTGACTAATAATAAAAGCTCAAAGCCAGGTACATAAACAAAAAGTAAGCAGCTAAGGCCTAAAAGCACCATTGCAATACGTAATATAAGTAGTGGGTTTATTTTTGCTAAAAATAAACCGTAAACGAGCGGGGCAATGGCTAAGGGCAGCATAGTTGCAGTCATTAAGCTGCCAGCTACCGCAGGGGCTACATTAAATTCGCTCGCAAAAAGGCTAAGTAGAGGTTGTGGTGCATAAAGTACAAAAAATATAAATACCGAGCAAACGAGTAGATGAGGTAAACGCATTATATGGCTTATACATTTGCTGATTTGTTGTCTGGTATTGTATTAAAAATTGTTTTTAATTGATAATTAAAACCATGCTCTTTGCGTCATATCATGGTTTGTTTTAACTAGTTTGCTAGATTAATGTCGATAGCGCTGTTATTTGAACTCGTTGGTGATTAAAATAGCGATAATATTAGTTTTTAGTGGAACAAAGTCATGGGTTCATTACAAGACCAATTGCTTCAAGCAGGATTAACAACATCGCATAATGCTAAAGTTGCTAAATCAGAAAAGCGTAAGCAACAAAAAAAGCAAAAGAAAGGGGCTACTAGCAACCCAAGTGATCTGCAAAAGCATATTCAACAAACCAAGCTAGAGCAGCAAAAAAAAGCTGAAGAGCTTAACCAAACACGCCAAGTGAGCTTAAAGCAGCGCGAACAAGAAGCGCGTGTTAAACAAATTTTAGAGCACCACAACCAAGACGCTATTCGTGGTGAGCGCACATTTAATTTTACTTATCAAAATAAAGTAAAAAATATCGACGTGAACGAGAAAACGCAAAAAGCGTTATCGGGCGGTCGTTTAGCTATTTGTGTACTAGAAGGGCAATTTTACGTACTAGACGACGAACCAGCACGCAAAGTGGCTGAAGTTGACGAAAAGTATATTGTTTTTCATGTAGAGCCAGAAAGCAAACCAAAAGATGAAGATGACCCATACGCAGACTTTGCAGTACCAGATGATATAGTGTGGTAATAAGTTATTAAGGGTAAGCTCATTTTTATTTGCTAAAGTATATAAAAGTGAGATAGAAACGAGTTAGCGGTTTTTGGTTAAGTTGATCGTCTAGCGTCGTTTCGTACGTATGCTTTTTATTTGATTGTTTACTACAATCAATAGAACAGTTTTTCTAACCGTCAAAAAAGAAGAGTAAATACAATGAGCAAGATGAAAACACTACTATTAGGCGCGGGTATTACTTTAGCCGCAAGCTTCTCGTTTAATGCAACAGCTGCCGATGGCGCTGCACTTTATACCGCTAAAAATTGTCAAACTTGTCATGGCGCTGAAGGTAAAGCACCAATTATGGGTATGTACCCTAAACTAAACGGTCAAAACAAAGACTATTTAGTAGCGCAAATGAAAGATATTAAGTCAGGTGCACGTAATAACGGTATGACCATGGCTATGAAAGCAATGGTTGCAACGGTAACTGATGAAGAGTTTGAAGCAATTGCAGATTACCTAGCTAACGTAAAATAATTTACGCAGTTATACCATTTTAATGCAATTGGTATTTTAGTTTTATAAACAGCCACACAATAGTGTGGCTGTTTTGTTTGGTGTTTGCTATAAAATAGAGACTGCTTTAGACTTCTAAACATCTGTTCGTACAGGTTAATAATGTACGTTTTTATAAGGCTCATTATGTTTGATTTACCCCAACTCGATTTAAAAAATAAAGTATCAGCACAAGAGTGGCAACTTCGTGTTGATTTAGCCGCGTGTTATAGACTGGTAGAGCACTTTCGTTGGGGGGATTTAATCTATACGCATTTATCAGCACGTTTACCTGGCACCGACCACTACTTAGTGAATGCGTTTGGTTTAACCTTTGATGAAGTAACTGCCTCTAATTTAGTAAAGGTCGACTTAGACGGCAACATTATTGACGATACGCCATTTAGTATTAATCCAGCTGGATTTACTATTCACAGTGCGATTCACGAGGTACGCGAAGACGCTCATTGTGTTATTCACCTTCATACCAAAGAAACAATCGCAGTCGCTACACAAAAAAATGGTTTATTACCGCTTAGCCAATATTCAATGTTTTCACTGCCATCGCTTTCTTATCATGGTTACGAAGGGCTTGCAGTAAACGACGACGAGCGAAAAGTGCTGCAAGATGATTTGGGCAGCACTAACCATATGTTATTGGTAAATCATGGTGGCTTAACAGTAGGCCCAACGGTAGGCGATGCGTTTATGCGCTTTTATGATTTACAGCGAGCGTGTGAAATACAACTAGCACTACAATCAAGCTCGCAAGAGGTGATTGAAGTACCGCAACCTATAATCGACAATATTTATAATCAAGCAAACGTAGTACACAGTGGCAGCACTGGCGGGCAACTTGCGTGGCCTGCGATGTTACGTAAAGCGTATCGACTTGACCCTAGTTTTGCAAAATAACCCATAGCGGTTAATAAGGAATTTTAATGAAAGTAAATCGCGTTGAAGTATTTGATATTCACTGTCCTGATAGACCTTCTTGGACACCTGTGTTTGTACGTATTCATACTGACGAAGGTATTAGTGGTGTTGGCGAAGCGGGCCTTGCATACGATTTAGGTCACAGTGCTGCAGCGGCTATGATTAAAGAAATGGCCGACGCCTTTTTAATAGGCCACGACCCATTTCAAACAGAAAAACTATGGTCACGTATGTTACGTGAAAGCTTTTGGGGTTTAGGCGGCGGACCTGTTGTATATGCTGCAATGAGCGCAATTGATACCGCACTTTGGGATATAAAAGGTAAAGCGCTTGGTTTACCTGTATACCAGTTATTAGGCGGTAAAGTTAACGACAAACTACGCACTTACGCTTCGCAATTACAGTTTGACTGGGATAGCGAATTTAAAGCCCTAGTACAACCGCAAGAATATGCCGAAGCGGCTTTAAAGGCGATGGCCGAAGGTTACGATGCAGTAAAAGTAGATCCAATTCAGTACGATAAAGACGGCAATACTTATTACGATCGTACAAAAATAATTTCACGTACTGAAATGAAGCTATACCGTGCGCGCATGCAAGCTATTCGCGAAGCAGTAGGCGACGAAGTGGATATTATTTTTGAATGCCACAGTTTACCAGGTGTTACAACAGCTATTCAGCTAGGTGAAATTGCAGAAGAATTTGACTGTATGTACTTTGAAGAGCCAGTTAACTATTTAAACCATTCATTACATGCAAAAGTAGCAGATAAAGTTAATGTGCCAATTGCAGGTGGTGAACGTTTGTATAATCGCTGGGGTGTGCGCCCGTACTTAGAAGATCAAAGTATTGATGTTCTACAACCTGATATTGGTTTATGTGGTGGTTTTACCGAAACCAAAAAAGTGTGTGATTACGCTGATATTTTTGATGTGCGTATTCAAGCTCACGTATGTGGCGGGCCTGTTGCAACAGCAGCATCACTGCACTTAGAAACGGCTATCCCTAACTTTTTGATTCATGAGCACCACACTTATGCGATTAAAAAGTGGAACCGCGAGTTATGTTTACAAGACCCACAACCTAAAAATGGTTTCTTTGAAGTGTCAGAAGAGCCAGGGTTGGGTATTGAATTAAATGATGAGATTGTTATGCGTTCTCAACGCGTAGAAATAAAATAATAGTCTTTTAACCTAACTTTAGGTCATGCATTAAAAAGCCGGTAAGTGATTAGTCACTTACCGGCTTTTGCTTATTTAGGGGGAAGTAAAGCTTGTTATAACTCGTTAATTTTACATTCTACGTCTTTAAGCTCAATAGTGGCTTTACTATCAAGGTGGCGTATATAGCATTGCTTGCCTTTAATCATCAATTCAAACTGATCGGGTGTATTGCGACTTTGCGTGTCGATAATATTATTACCATCCACATTGCTAAGGGTTACTGTGCTGCTGGTAGTAAATACATTCTCAGCTAATTGAGTTTCTTGTATATGTACAAGTGTTTTAATTGCTTTGCTAACGGCTGTTTTATTTGGCTTTGCCAGTAGAGCATGTTGCAGCTTAGGTGTCGGATCTGGATTTTGAGATATGCAGCCATTGAGAAAAAACGCAGAAAATACAACGATTAGTAAAAAGTACATTTTCATAAATTGGCCGTATTATTATAAAAAGAGAGTTTAATATAACTAGTTTTACTTAAACTTGGTAGTAGTGCTTAGCGTTTGCATAGCTAAGGTCATGCCATGTCTTATCGTTTGAGCATAACGCCTTATGGCAGTGCCATAGGTTGTTGTAGCTTGTATTTATTTGGCACACAGGGAAGTTGCTTGCAAACATAATACGCTGCTGGCCAAAGTGATTAAAAAGAAAATTAAAACACGCGGCTTGTTGCTCACTGGTAAGTTGTAGTAATTCAAAACCAGAGAATTTAATTGCTATGTTGTCGTGCTGAGCAAGTAACTCAGCACCTTGTTGCCAGTCATTTAAATTACTTGGCAGTCCTGCATGATTAATTATAATTTGAAGCTGCGGTAGCTGCTTAGCGTAGTAAGCTATTTGTTTGGTTATTTCGCTATTTTCAATATCAAATTGAGCTTCAAAATGCAGTTTATTTGTAGCCAATAAATTAAGGTTATTAATACAATGAGGGCTTTTTAGTCTCACTGCATCATCGTCTTCGGTTATATCTCTTATACCACAAAGGCTTGAATGAGCCAGTGCATTCAGCGCGTGATTAAATTGCTCTGCGGGCGCATCAATTTGGTTGTAACTAATAGCCTTAAATGAAAGGTTTTTTAAATGCGAGCTTAGCCAGTTTAACTCGTTTATAGGTGATTGATTATCAAACCCAGCCTCAATGTGCACAATACCCGCAAGTTCAAAATCAGTACTTTTTACAAGTTGCTCTGCACTTATTGCTTGTTTAATTTTTTCTAGGTTAGGCCATGCTGGTGGGTTTTCGCCTTGTAGCCAAGTATATTGACCCTCGGCAAGATTAAAAAAATGCACATGAGGGTCAATAATTTGCATGCTCATTGGGCTGTATAGCCGCCATCAATACTTTGTAAGCTACCAGTAATAAAGCTGGCATCGTCGCTTGCTAAAAAGCTCACAAGAGCAGCAACTTCGTCGGCTTGACCTAATCGGTTAAGCGGTTGCAGACTTGCTTCCTCGGCAACTATTTCAGCTTTGTTTGCGCCACTTTTTGCGCAGTACGCATCTATCGCGTTATGAAATAGCGGGGTTTCTATTGTGCCAGGGCATACCGCATTTACTCTAATATTAAAGCTCGCGTAATCAAGCGCCGTTGTTTTGGCCATTGAGGCAAGGGCATGTTTTGTTAGGTTATACGCAAAAGAGTTTTGCTTACCTATAATTGCTTGATCGGATGCGACTAATATAATAGCGCCGCTATTTTGCGCTTTCATGCTTGGCAATACGCTTTGTACTGCGGCATACGCGCCTTTAACATTAAGCGCAAAAAGTGCATCGAGAGTTTGCTCGTCGGTGCTTTCTATATTTGCGCTTAAGTGTTTTCCAGCATTAGAAACAAGTACATCAATACGTTTACTTTGTTCACAGATAGCGTTGATGCAGCTTTGTACCGCCGATACATCACTTACATCACACTGATGAAATATACCAGTTTCGCTTGGCTCTATATCAAGGTTATGTACTTTATAGCCATTACTTAGCAAACGCTTTACAACGGCTAGACCAATTCCTTTTGTACCACCTGTAACTACTGCAACTTTAGACATACTTACTTCCTTTATTGCTAACTAGTGAGAGTGACCGCAGCCGCCTTCAGCGTGCACATGTCCGTGAGAAACTTCTTCACTTGTCGCTTCACGTACAGATACAACTTCAACGTCAAACGTGAGTGTTTTGCCCGCAAATGGGTGGTTTAAATCACAATCTGCGTTAAAACGACCAACCTTAACAATAGTAACCTGATGACGACCTTGGTTAGAGCTAACCATTGCTGTCATACCTGGTTTCCATACTTTAACGTCGCCTTGTAGGTGCTTAAGCGGAATACGTTGAATTAAGTCATCAACACGCTCGCCGTACGATTCACTTGGCTCTAGAGTTACACTAAATTTTTCGCCAGCTTCTTTGCCTTCAAGTGCTTTTTCTAAACCAGGAAGCATGCCTTCGCTGCCATGAATGTAAGTAAGTGGCGCTTCGTTTGTGCTACTTTCAATTTGTTCGCCCGCTTCGCTAAGGGTGTAATGAAATTCAACTGCTGAATTTTTGCTAATTTGCATGCTTGTCTCTTCAAATAATAACTATGTTAGAGCGCAATTTTACGCGAAATATACTTGTTTATAAACTTAACGTGGCTGATTTAGTGTTTTTTGTAAATCTAGCAGTAAATCTTTTTTTATTGGTGCTGCTTTTTGCTTTTCAGCCTGTGGTATAAACAGTACTAATTGAGTGCCAGGCTTTAAAATACTTGATGCAGAGAGTTTGTTCCATTTTGCCAAGTCGCTATGAGGTACATCATAAAGCTGACTTATACTCCAAAGGCTATCGCCTGACTTAACTTCGTAATCTATTTCAATGGTGGGGATCGCAATCTCTTGGTGTTCTAAATAAGGGCTGATTTTGTAATCAACAGTTAATGTGCTTGGCAGAGTTTTAGGTTGTCCAACTAATAACTTTTCTCCAACACCTATTAAATTATTATTTTTATTATTAAGTTGTTTTAAAGCTTTTACAGACATACTAAAACGCCTGGCGATACTGTAAAGCGTATCGTTTTGTTTAACGATGTACTCTCCAGCAAAGTTTGATTTGAAGAACTGACTTTTTAATAATGCTTCTTGCCCTATAGGCAGCAGTAAAGTGTGCGGCCCGTTAGGTGAGCTTTGATTTTTTAAATATCCCTGATTAATAGCATGTAACTGCTTTGAACCTATACCAGAGAGCTTGGCAATGACTGAAAAGTCGAACTGCTGGCCTATGTTCATCTGTGTTGTAAATGGTTTATATGCAAGCTTTGGGCGTTTAATGCCTTTTTGTGGATGTTTAACTAAATAGCTTAAAGCGAGTAATTTGGGTACATAATCAGCGGTTTCTTTTGGCAGGCTGAGCGACCAGTAATCGGTGCTTTTACCGCGTTTTTTATTTTTTTCTATTGCGCGTTTAATGCGGCCTTCACCACTGTTATAAGCGGCCAAAGCGTGTAGCCAATTACCATCAAAGCGTTTATGTAAGTAACTTAAGTAATCAAGTGCAGCATCGGTTGAAGCAAGTACGTCTTGGCGCCCGTCATACCATTGGTCTGACTTAACACCAAAGTGATGCGCCGTTGCGCCAACTAACTGCCAAACACCAACAGCTTGCTGTGATGAGGCTATTGTTGGTCTAAAATCGCTTTCTACAAATGGTAGTAATGCGAGCTCCATAGGTAATTGCTTTTGCTCAATTTTTTTTACGATGTGATACAGGTAAGGCGCTGCGCGTTTGCTCACCGTTTGTAAGTAGTTAGGTTGCTTTGCATACCAGCTGATACGCTTTTTTAACGCGCGATTTTGATAAATCGTAAAGTGTAGGTTATTGGCTATATGCACCCACAGATCGGTGGTTTTTGGTGGGCGCTTTTTTACGATTGTTTTTTTGAATTGAAGTGGCGTAACTGGCTCATTAACTTGAGGCGTTTGAGCTACTTCCTCGTCAATATCATAAGTATAGTCAGGCTCAAAATGAGTAAATATTTGTGGAGCTTCTTGTGGTTCTTGCTCCGTTGATTGACAACCAAATAACAAAATACCCAAACAACATAAAACCAAACTGCGCATAGTGATCACTTTTGTAAATTCCTTTTATTATTTTAACACAATCCGTTGTGTTGAGTTATTCTGCGCTTTTTACGCGATTTAGGCCTGCTTGTAAAAAAAAGTTACTCGATTTTATATTAAGCGCTTCTTGTTTATAAGGCTCAATAACTGATTCAGGAAACGACAGCATTAATTGCTCAATACTTTGATCTTTATTGTTTTTAACATGCTCTGTTATGGCTGCTAAGAATGATAGTGGCTGTTTCAGCTGCTCTTTTGTTAATGTGCCGCCGTGACCAGGTATAATAATAGCGAGCTTTTCATCGTTAATATATTGCTTAAGCAACGTTTGCCAACTATTAAGTTCGCCGTGACCAGGGTAAGGAAGCCAGTCAACGATATCGCCACCAATCAGCACACTGCCATTATTAGTAGTAATAGTTAAATCACCGTTAGTATGGGCTTGCTGCGGCTCAAGCGTTACCTCAAAACCACCAAGGTCGATAACTTTACGACTATTAATGACTATTTCGGGTTTGCTAAGCTGATACTCCTGCCAGCGAAAAAGTCGCTTTTTTGCAAGCTTTAACTTATCACGCCATTTAGCTTGCTCTTCTTTAGGGACATTCGCTAATCGTTGGTAGCTCAGCTCAATGCTCTTTTCATAGGTGTCTAGTTTGTCGGTATATGCTGTTTGGTAAAGGCTAAAATTTTTATTTACTTGCTGATGAACAACGAGCTTGGCATCAGGATAAAAATTTTGCATAACCGCCATACCTAGCAAGTGATCGTCATGGTAATGCGTGGCAACCAAATAGCATAAAGGTGTTTTAAGGCGTTTTTTTAAATCTTCAGCAAGTTGTTCAACTGCAGCAAAATTGGCACTCGTATCAACCAGTAGGGCACATTTTTCGCCTTCAATTAATACTTGGTTAGAGTCGTAAAAGCGAAGCTTGTCTTGTTGCTTTAAAAACTGAATATGAGGGTTTATTGTATTCCAAATAACGGCAGCGTAGGTGCTAGGTGCTATTGATAGTAAAGTGCATGCCAATAGTAAGTGCTTACATGAAGAGGTTATGTTTGAAAGTTTTAACTTCATTTATTATCTCTACGCTGAGGTTTAATTACTTTAATAATAAACAAAAAGCGCAGTATGCGCTTTTTATTTTTGGTGTTTGGGGTCATTTGCCAAATGCTGACTGAGTTTATCAATCAATTGGTCTTGATGCTGTTGTTCAACTGTAGCCTGTGTTTTTGCTTCTAGCAATTCGTGGCTTAAGTTTAATGCTGCCATTAGTAGGGCTTTTTGATCGTTTCTAACGGTTGAGCGTTGTTTCATTTGCTCAACTAAGTCATTTAGATTTTTAGCTGCTGCTATTAATGCATCTTCCTGCCCTTCGGGGCAAGCAAATTGCTGCTCTTTACCTAGCAACTCAACAGTGACCCGCTGGTTTTGCAGCTCAGACATTAGCTAGCCTGTTGTGCGCTTTGTAATTTATCAAGAAGACCAGATAAAGTAGTGCTGGCATCTTTTTGCTTTTCTTCATTTTCTAAAGCTTCAAGCTGTAGTAATTCGTTTTCATCGCTTAGTTTAGTGTTCTGTTCTTTTAAAGTAGCAACATCTGTTTGTAATTGATTATTACGTCCGATTAAAGAATCGATCAGTTGTTCGAGTTGTTGAAGAGTAGTGTTGTTCATAAAGGCGCTCATATAACTGTAATTAATGTCATGCAAATGTAAAGCAAAGTGTGTTGATTTGCCAGCATTTACGGTGGTTTTAGCTGATTTTTCTTCTGCGTTAAGGGATAATTCAGCATATGAGCTTTTTCATTCAGAAATGGTTCACTTTAACACTCTCTTATCTTGGTGTGAGTTGCCAAAGCCTAGTGCTTATGGTTCACTTACGATATTAAATTGCGTATGGCGAAAATAAATAATGCTTAGTTACAGACACTCATTTCATGCGGGTAATCCTGCCGATGTACTTAAACATTTAGTACTGGCACAAGTACTAAATTACCAAACAATTAAAGATAAACCGCTTGATTATATAGACACGCATTCAGGTGCTGGCTTTTTTGAACTGGCAGCTGCTGATGCGCAAAAAACGCAAGAGTATCAAGATGGTATTGAAAAACTTTGGCAACATAAAAGTGAACATGCTGAGCTTAATGAGTACATTGAATTAATTAAGTCATTTAACGACACTGACGAACTTGCATTTTATCCGGGTTCACCAAAAATTGCAGAGCATTACTTGCGCCGCCAAGATAAGGGTTGGTTTTTTGAACTGCACCCGCGCGATTTATTATTACTTGAAGAAAACATGCAAGGTAAGCGCTCCATTCGTGTGCGCGGAGAAGATGGCTTTACCGGCTTAGTAGGATTATTACCACCAGCATCTCGCAGAGCGTGTGTATTAATTGACCCACCGTACGAAATTAAAGATGACTACGAAACGGTTGTAAAAACGTTAGTTAAAGCTCACCAGCGTTTTGCTACAGGTACTTACATGATTTGGTATCCGGTAGTAGACAGAGAGCGCATTGATAATATGGAGCAGGGCTTAATTGATTCAGGAATGCGCAACATTCAGCTATTTGAATTAGGCACTGAAGCGGATACTGACGTACACGGCATGACAGCATCTGGCATGATTGTGATTAACCCTCCATGGAAGCTAAAGCAAACAATGGATGCAATAATGCCTGAACTTGTTGGTTTGTTAAGTGAGCCAAGTGGTTTTTATAGAAGTGAACAACTCGTTGATGAGTAGCTTTAAATAGCGCTTACAATGAATGATAAAATGCCCAGCTTTGCTGGGCATTTTATTTGAAATATATACGAATGTGTTAGGTAACACATATATAGGAGGGAGCTAAATATTAATTAAAATAAACAGCGTTAAAAGTAGCAAGCGTATTACCGCTGTTGTTTTTAAGTTTTAGTGACTCGCCTGTAATTTCCCACTTTGAAGTATTGTTAAGTACGTTAGACATAGCTGCCTCTTGGTCCATATTCTCCGAACACATCTTTTTTGTACTCGCTAATTGACTAAGTGTAATTGTGTGCTGCTCGGTGCTATAACTTCCGCTAAAATTATTACAGCCTAAAAAGCCATTAACACGGTAGTCTTTATCGAACTGAATAAACGGCTCTTTAGTTGTAACATTTACTGTTTGAGCATTGATTGTTATTGCTTTCCAGTACGTGTTTGTAAGCGTTACGTCTGGCTTTTCAACGGATACTTTTGAAAGCTCAATTTTATAAGGGCCAGTTAGCTGTGATTCTCTAAATGGGTCGTTATTTGTGGTACTTGTGTAAAGTACTTTGTCTTTATTTATGATTCTGGCGCTTAGGCTATAGCGGTGTTTATCGTTAACTTTACTGGCATCATAAGTTAGCTCTACAGTAAATGGTGGGGCTTGGGTAATATCAATCACTTCTTGGGTTATTATATCTGCTTTTACATCCATTTTAGATACATCCGAAAGCGTAACTATTAACTGTGAACCGGGGCGAAGCATACTGCGATCTTTGTAGCTAACTTGGGTAGTTAGAGTCGATATTGATTTTGCTTGCTCTGTATTTTCAGTCGGCTTTGTTTGTTGATCACAACCGGTTATAGCAAAAGCGCTCAGTGCTAATAAACTAAGTCCTGTAAGTGCTTTTTTACGTGAATGTACTGCTTGATGCTTTTCCATGTTTGTTATCCTTACTCAATATTATCCCCTAGTGTATTACCTAGTGACTTAATCATTCCTTAACTTATTTTAAACATAAAAAAAGGCGCATTAGCGCCTTTAATAATTAAAAACAAACGATTATTTTTTAACAAACTTAGTTAAAATAACTATGCGCTGGCCGTCAACTCGCCCTTCAATATGTTCAGGGTTGCTGGTTAGGCCAATATTACGAACAGCTGTTCCGCGTTTAGCTGTAAGGCTACTACCTTTAACGTCTAAGTCTTTAATTAGGGTAACAGTATCGCCTGCTTGAAGTACTACACCGTTGCTATCTACATGCTTTAAATCGTCATCTTCAGCAAGTGCTTTTTTAGCCCACGTTAGCGTATCTTCTTCAAGGTAAATCATGTCTAGCGCATCTTGTGCCCAGCCATTATCAGGCGCTAAACGAGAAAGCATTCTGTAAGCTACAACTTGTACTGCAGGAGTTTGGCTCCACATGCTATCGTTTAAACAGTGCCAATGCGTAGGCGTTATTTCGCTGTTATTCTCGATTTGATCTTTACATGTTTGACACGTGTAAATACATTTATCTGAGTGGGTTTCAGTTACCGGTGGTACTTCATAAACAGATAAGTTCTCGGTGGCTGCACACAATTCACATTGATTATTACTACGTTCGATTAAGGCTTTTTCAATACTCATGGGGCTCTTTCTGATTCTGGTCGAGTTAACATTTGCTGCTATTGTACTCCAAAACACGAGCTCTGCGCCATTAGTCCCTTAATTTTGTGTGGGTATATTACTCATATACTTATCTTCAATAGTTTTTATATATCCTTGAGCGTGAAGGTTTTTAATTGCTAGGTTTATCTGGGGCAATAATTCTTTGTGTTTGCTCAATAAGCGAATTCTTAAAAAACCATGGGAATGCTGTGCGCCAAAGGCAATGTTTATCCCTAACTGCTTTGCCCAATAGAGCGCAGTTAACTTACCTACTAGTGCAGCTTCTACACGGTTTCTTGATAGGGCTGTCATAAGTTCTTTTTCGGATGGAAAGTCAACACGCTCAAAGGTGTTGTCATTAAAGTAATAGTAACCTAGTACCGTTCCTATATTTTTACCCTTCAAGCTATCAGCGCTTTGCCAATGCTGGGCATTTTTAGGCAAGGTAACAATCATTTCTGTGGCATAAATAAGCGGCTCTGAAAAAACATAACGAGGGTCATTTCTCTCACTCTTTGAGAGCCATTCTAATGAAATAACATCAAAATCGATTATTTCATCTTGTAAATATTTGGTAATACGCTTTGTAGGTAGGTCGATATGAGAAGCTGCAATATTGGCATCATCGAGTACTTTTTCAATAATTTCGGGTAATATGCCAGGCTTTTCTGGATCATTTGTATAATATGGATAATGACTCCCTGACGCGCTAACATTATATTTGAGGGGAGTAGGATTAATGCTGGCATAGCTAAAAAATACAAATAGCAGAGGGCTCAGTACTAATAACCGAATAAAGTTAGTCAAATCTCTACCTTTTATATTAATATTTTATATTAGTGTTGTGTAATTTTAACGTTTTTGCAATGACGACTATATTTATCTTATGCGTGTTGCATTAAAGTACACATATTATTGGCTGTTTTGCCATCTTTTATTTATAGGTTTAGAGCCAAGTGAAATTACATAACATACCTGATGAAGTACAAAAAATAACTCAGTTTGTTGCGCGGCAACCTATTTTTGATATAGACCAGAATGTTTTCTCGTACGAATTGCTTTATAGAGACTCAGCCAATAATGCGTTTCCTGTAGGCACTTCAGATGTCCATGCGACAAGCCGCCTATTTTTTAATGCTTTAATGTTGGTTGGTTTAGATAGACTTACCGCACATCATTTAGCTTTTATAAACTTGTCATCAGAAACTATTCTCGATAACTTCCCCAAACTTTTATTGCCAGAAAATAGTGTTATTGAAATAGTGGAGCGCACGGGTAATATTCCTGCGGTGGCTGAGCGTGTGCAAGAACTTAAAAAAGAAGGCTATGTTTTTGCGTTAGATGATTACGATGGCGATCCAAAATGGGAGCCACTGTTAGCACATGTTGATTACATAAAAATTGAGATAGATGATCCGGTTATTAAAACCAATATGCGCATTAAAAAAATAAAACGCGCAAATCCACATGCAAAAATAATTGTTGAACGAATAGAGACGCATGAACAATTTAATGTATTAAAATTGGCTGGCTGCGATTTATTTCAGGGGTTCTTTTTTTCTCGCCCAGAAATGATTACGTATAAAGGTGTAGAGCCTTCAAAGCTAACCGTTTTTGATCTATTGCGTTTTACAGCAAAAGAAACACTTTGCTTTAAAGAAGTTCATCAACGAGTGGCCAGAGATGTCGCCATAACAGCGAGGGTTTTAAAGCTAGCTAACGCGCGTTCAGGCAAAGCAAATTTAGTCATTACGTCTATTTCACAAGCGGTTATTTATTTAGGTGAGGACACAATAAGACAATTTGTTCGCGTATTAGCAATTAGTGAGTTGGGGGTCGAAAAACCAACCGAATTAACTAAGCTTGCTTTAACGCGGGCTCAATTTATGTCGCTAATATTGGAGCAAAATAATAAAGAGTTGACCGAGCAAGGGTATCTGGTGGGTTTGTTCTCGGTGCTTGATGCTATTTTAGATGCTGAATTAAAAGACATAGTTAAAGAGTTTACTTTAGATGCTGCAATATCTGATGCGTTACTATTAGAGAGCGGCATCTTAGGGAACTGTTTATCGCTTATAAAAGAGTTTGAATTAGATAATATAGATGAAGCTATGGTCCATTTGGCCAACATAAACTCAGAGCTGCACATTGGCGATATATTTAATTTTTTATTGGATGCTGTTTTATACAGTGATGACATTATTGAGGCAATAACAGAATAAATATGCGTAATTGGTTGTCGGTTATAAGTGTAGTGGTTGCTCTTTGTTTATTGTTTCCTGGTATTACAAAACCAGTATTAACAATAGAGGGCAACATAGATAAATCAAAATTAGCGCAAGCGGGCATTGAAATGCTTGCTGAAGAGGGCGATGGTCGGACTCGTAGCATGCTAATGATGTTCTCGAATATGCTAGGGCTTGATAAGTTAGAGGGCGAGATCAGCGCCTATAACAAAACACAAAGTATTTTAGGCACAGTTCAAGAGCTTGCTAGTAATAATAATTTATTTGTAGCTGCTTTAGTGGGGTTGTTTTCTATTGTTATTCCAAGCTTGAAGCTGCTATTACAATTGCTTTATTGTTGCCTACCTTTGAATGGGTTGAAGCAAAAGCTCGGTCTGGTTATTTGTGCATTAAGTAAGTGGAGCATGGTTGATGTATTTGTTATTGCATTAATAGTGACTTACCTAGCAGGTAACGCTCATGGTAAAAGTGGTGAGCTACTTGTTATGAATACACAATTTGGTGAGGGCTTTTGGTATTTTAGCGCATATTGTATATTTGCAATTATAGCGAGTAACTTAATTAAAACACCTGATAAACCGCAGTCTACATAATTAAAGTATTTGTGGTTGCCGTTAGGTTATCTTACAATCATTTTAAAATTTATTAAAAGGCATAATGTTGCAACGTTTTTACTCTAGTTTACTCATGATAACTTTACTGCTCACTTTTGTGGGTCAGGCAGTTGCGTCTGTAGCTATGGTATGCGAAATGCCACATTTGCCAACGAAAACAGCAACGCATGCCCAAATGCCAATGACACACAGTAGTGATGCAACAGCTGTTGCTAGCATGTCTGAAAATATGATGCAGATGGATTGTTGCGACGACGAAAGTACGCCACAAAATGATTGCAAATGCCCTATCAGTGGCTGCGCTGCTAATTCAATGCTTAATGTTGATACTTTATTTAGCGTTACTTTATTTGAATCTGAAAAAGTAAATATAAGTGTATTTACTACACAAATTAATATACCTCGTTCACTTTACCGCCCTCCTATGTCTGCTTAATAGCAGGATAGGTGTAATATCAATTTTATTGAAAACATGCTCATTCTAGGAACTAAATACCTCTCTAACTGCGTTAAAAATTACTTATATAAAGCAACTATACTGCGTAATTTTTTCCTTGTTATAGAGCAATTTTCCTACCGCAATAATAGATCATTAATTCAATGCAATTGATATAAAAGGTTTTTGTAAAACTCCTAAACACCTTTTTTGCTTCCTAATTTAAGAATTTCTTTTATTTTTAGATGGAGCAGGTGATGAACCACGCTGTAAGTATTAAAGCCGTATTATGTAGTGTTGTGTTTTTTAGCACAGCTGTTAATGCGCAAAACAATTCAAATAACCTAAATATCGATACGCTAAAGCAAGCCCGCAATGAGCAAACGCTTAGCTTAACGCAAGCGCTTAATTATGCACTAACGCATGAGCCATGGCTAAAAGCGAGTGGCTACCAAGAAGATGCCGCAATAGCACAAAGTATTGCCGCAGGCACCTTACCCGATCCTGTTTTAACGGTTGGCTTACTTAACTTACCTACTAACGGTTATGCGTTTGATCAAGAAGGGATGACGCAGCTTAAAGTCGATTTGAGCCAAAAGTTTAGCCGAGGGAATAGTTTAGCGCTTAAACAAAAGGCATTAGCTCAGTCTGCTCAACAATACCCTTGGCAGCGCGCCGATCGCTTAGCACAAGTAAAAGCAATTGTGATTGAGTCGTGGTTAAACGCGTATCGTGCTCAGCGAAGTATTGCTTTAATTGAGCAAGATAAAGGGCTATTTACTCAGCTTATTGAAGTTACCGAAGCAAGCTACGCAAGTACCTTAGGTAAAACACGCCAGCAAGATATTATTCGTGCGCAATTAGAGCTCACTCGCCTTGAAGATAAGCTGGTTATGCTTGAGCAGCAATTTGAAAGTGCTAAAAACCGTTTAGCACAGTGGTTACCTATGAATATGCTTATGCAGCCCTTAAATGCCGAATTTACTAAAACCACAGGGCTGGTTGATTTTGCAAACCTTGAATTTGATAAATTAATACAGTTGCTTATGGCGCATCCCGCAATTATTGCGATAGAAAAAACCGTCACCGCAAAGCAAACCGAAGTTGCACTCGCCAAGCAAAGTTACAAACCTCAAATGGGCGTTAATGTGGGTTATGGTTACCGAGATGATACGCCTATGGGGGAGTCGCGAGCTGATTTACTTTCAGTAGGATTTAGCATTGATTTGCCATTGTTTACTGATAACAGACAAGATCAACAGGTTAAATCGGCTATTGCTAGTGCAGAAGCTACTAAAACACAAAAGCTGGTGGCGCTTCAAAAACTCAAAGGCATGTACTTTAAGGAGTTTAGCCAACTTGCTCGTTTGCAAAAACGCGATGCGCTTTATCAAAATACGTTATTACCGCAAATGTCAGAGCAATCTCAAGCAACACTTAATGCTTATACGCGCGACGATGGGGATTTTTCTGACGTGATGCGCGCGCGCATTGGTGAACTTAACGCCAAAATAGACGCGCTTAATATTCAAGTAGAGCAGCATATTATTACCGCTCGCCTTAATTATTATGCAAGTAGCTTAGACCCCCAAGTAATGAGCGAGCAAACTGGAGAATTACATAATGAATACTAATTTAAAGTTACTTGTTGCTGCCTTAGTTGGTGCGGTCGCATTTGCGTTAATTGGCGCCTTAGTGATGCAGTTTTTACCTAGCAGCTCGGAAATGAATGAACAGCAAAGTGCTGAAAAACAGCCCTTATATTGGGTAGCCCCTATGGATAGTAATTACAGGCGTGACGCGCCAGGGCTGTCGCCAATGGGAATGGATTTAGTCCCTGTATATGAAAACGATAGCAACGCTCAGGATGGACCAGGTGCAGTAACTATTTCGCCTGCAGTCATTAATAACTTGGGTGTAAGAACTGCCAAAGTAGAGCTTAAAACACTTCACAGCGATATAAATACTGTGGGGTATGTGCAATATAACCAAGACCAACTTATTCACATTCATCCGCGTGTAGAGGGCTGGATTGAAAGCTTGTACGTTAAAGCGCAAGGAGCACAAGTTAAAGCCGGTGAGCCTTTATATACTTTGTATTCACCACAATTGGTGAATGCACAGGAAGAGTTTTTATTGGCGGTTAATCGTAATAATACCGTGTTAATTCGCGCAGCAAAGGCACGTTTAGAGTCGTTAAATGTGTCTGATGGATTTATTGAACGTTTACAAAAAAATAAAAAGATAATGCAAAATATTACTTTTTACGCAAAGCAAAGTGGTGTGGTAGATGAGCTAACAGTACGAGAAGGCTTTTACGTTAAACCAGGCACATCAATGATGAGTATTGCTCAGCTTGATGAAATTTGGGTAGAGGCAGAAGTATTCGAGCGCCAATCAGAACAAGTGAGCGTGGGCTTGCCTGTTACAATGACGCTTGATTACTTAAAAGGTCAAAAGTGGGAAGGTAAGGTTGATTACATTTACCCCGCGCTTGATGCTAAAAACCGAACTTTGCGTGTAAGGCTTAGGTTTGAAAATGCAGATCATCGGTTAAAACCAAATATGTTTGCACAAGTGAGCATTCACGCTAAAGCGAGTAAGGCGCAATTTACAGTACCAAAAGAAGCGGTAATTCGCACGCAGCATCAAAACCGTGTAGTTATTGCATTAGGTGAGGGTCGTTTTAAATCGGTAGAAGTCGAAGTTGGGCAAATTAATAGTAATGAAGCGGTCATTTTGTCAGGTGTAATGACAGGTGACACGGTAGTGACCTCAGCGCAATTTTTAATAGATTCTGAGTCAAGTAAGAGCTCTGACTTTAAACGAATGGAAATGCCTAGTTCTAGCATTGGCTCAGGTATGAGTTCGGATTCTGGTTCAGACTCAAATATGAACATGGATATACAGCCACAAAGCGCCACGGTTAACGGCACTATTAATGCCATAGATACACAAAATCGCATTATTAATATTAGTCGAGAGGCCATTGAAAAATGGAATCGAGAACCCGCCACAATGGACTTTGTATTAGCGCCAGATATTGATATTACCAAGTTTGAAAATGCCCAGTATATTAATTTTACTTTTAGCATTATTAATGATGAATTTGTAATTACTAACGCGCAAAACGCAGAGCCGATTGATCATTCTACTATGCAACCTATGCAACCTATGCAACACAGTTCTCACTAGGAGCCATTATGATAACTGCCATTATTCGCTGGTCTGTTGGCAATCGCTTTTTTGTGTTGTTGCTTACATTAATTTTACTGGGTGGAGGATTGTTTGCACTAAAAAATACGCCCGTAGATGCCTTGCCTGACTTATCTGATGTTCAGGTCATTATAAAAACCACTTATCCGGGGCAAGCGCCGCAAGTAGTGCAAGACCAAGTTACATTTCCGCTCACCACTGCAATGCTTTCTGTGCCGGGTGCACAAACTGTAAGGGGTTTTTCGTTTTTTGGTGACTCGTACGTTTACGTTATTTTTGATGAAAAAACTGATTTGTATTGGGCTCGTAGCCGAGTACAAGAATACCTAAGCCAAGCAGCAAACCGATTGCCCGATAGCGCTACGCCAGAGCTTGGTCCTGATGCAACAGGCGTAGGTTGGATTTACTTATACGCACTAATTGATAAAACAAATAAACACGATATTAGTCAGCTACGAAGCTTACAAGATTGGTTTTTAAAGTTTGAGCTACAAACCGTACCAGGAGTCTCTGAAGTGGCTGCTGTTGGTGGCATGGTTAAGCAATATCAAGTTAATGTTGAGCCTGATAAATTACGCGCATATGGTATTCCGCTTAGCCTTATTCAAACCGCTATCCAGCAAGGCAACCAAGAGATGGGCGCCTCAGTAGTTGAAATGGCTGAAGCTGAATACATGGTAACAAGCACAGGCTACATTAAAAGTGTTGCCGACCTAGAAGCTATTCCGCTTGGCGTAAACGCTAATGGTACTGCGCTGCAATTGCGTGATGTAGCTGATATTAGAGTCGGGCCGCAAATGCGCCGTGGTATTGCAGAGCTTAATGGCGAAGGCGAAGTGACCGGCGGCATCGTTATTATGCGCTATGGCGAAAATGCACAAAAAACTATTGAGCTGGTAAAAGCAAAATTAGAATCGCTTAAAAAGGGATTACCAGAGGGCGTTGAAATAGTCCCTGTGTACGATCGCTCCAACTTAATAAATAACGCAGTAGATAATCTAACAAGTAAGCTAATTGAAGAGCTGATTGTAGTTGCTTTAGTGTGTGTGGTGTTTTTGTTTCATGTGCGCTCATCATTGGTGGCGATTATTACGTTACCGCTTGGGATTTTAACGGCATTTATAATTATGTACTGGCAGGGGATTAACGCCAACATTATGTCTTTAGGGGGAATTGCAATAGCGATAGGCGCAATGACCGACGGCGCTATCGTCATGATTGAAAATATGCACAAACATATGGAAAAAACGCCACTTACCAACGAAAACCGCTGGGAAGTTGTGGCTAAATCGGCGAGTGAAGTGGGTCCTGCATTATTTTTTAGTTTATTAATTATTACCGTCAGCTTTATGCCGGTATTTATTTTAGAAGCGCAAGAAGGACGTATGTTTGCGCCACTGGCTTACACTAAAACCTATGCTATGGCGGCGTCTGCTGGGCTTGCAATTACCTTAGTGCCGGTATTAATGGGTTACTTTATTAGAGGTAAAGTTATTTCGGAGCAAAAAAATCCAGTTAACCGATTACTCGTCGCAGCGTATCGCCCACTACTTAACTGGGTGCTTAAATTTCCAAAAATGACATTGGTACTCGCGGTGGTTGTTTCTGTTATTGGCTTTTACCCGGTAAACAAAATAGGCAGTGAATTTATTCCGCCACTTGATGAGGGCGACTTAATGTATATGCCCACAACGTATCCTGGTTTATCGGTAGGTAAAGCGCGCGAAATACTACAGCAAACCGACAAGCTAATTGCCACAGTACCTGAGGTTAAAACAGTATTTGGTAAAGTTGGGCGAGCAGAAACTGCAACAGATCCTGCGCCGCTTACAATGATAGAGACGTTTATTCAGCTAAAACCAAAAAACGAATGGCGCGAGGGTATGACGCTTGAAAAACTTAAAAAAGAACTCGACGGTTTGGTTAAGTTTCCGGGGTTGACGAACGCGTGGGTAATGCCAATTAAAACACGTATTGATATGCTCGCGACCGGTATTAAAACCCCTGTGGGTATTAAAGTTGCGGGACCAAAGTTGAGTGAAATTCAAAAAATTGGTCAACAAATAGAAGTGTTATTGAAAGATGTGCAAGGCACTGCATCGGTTTACTCAGAGCGAGTAGCCGGTGGACGTTATATAAAAGTAGATATAAATCGTGAAAAAGCCGCGCGCTATAGCTTAAATATTAGCGACATACAGCAAGTTGTATCTACTGCAATTGGTGGTACAAACGTAACTCAAACCGTAGAAGGGCAAGAGCGCTACCCAGTTAATTTGCGTTACCCGCAAGCATACAGAGACTCGCCAGAAGAGCTAATGCTGTTACCCATTGTAACGCCTACAGGGCAGCGTATAGCACTTGGTGATGTAGCCAATGTATTTATTGAAGATGGACCACCTGGTATAAAAAGCGAAAATGCACGTTTAAACGGTTGGAGTTTTATTGATATAGATGGCGTTGATATTGGTACTTACGTTGAGCACGCTCAGCAAGTGCTCGATAAGGACCTAATACTACCTGCTGGCTACTCAATTACGTGGGCTGGGCAGTATGAATACATGCAGCGCGCTAAAGACAAACTGACTTATGTATTACCACTTACATTAGCGATTATTATTGTGTTGCTTTATCTTAATTTTAGAAGCTTTGCTGAGGTCACTATTATTATGGCTACTTTGCCACTGGCAATGATTGGTGGCGTATGGCTAATGTATTTAGAGGGCTTTAACTTTTCAGTTGCAGTGGGTGTAGGTTTTATTGCCTTAGCTGGGGTAGCGGTAGAAATTGGGGTCATTATGTTGGTGTATTTAAACCAAGCCTATCAAGAAAAATGCATCGAAGCAGAGCAGGCAGATAAGCCACTTAGTTTAGTGCAATTACAGCAAGCTATTCTTGAAGGTGCAGGGCTTCGAGTACGCCCGGTTATGATGACTGTCGCGACAATTATTATTGGCTTGCTACCTGTGCTGTATGGCACAGGCACCGGAAGCGAAGTAATGAGTCGAATAGCTGCACCTATGGTTGGCGGTATGGGCAGTGCAATTGTACTCACCTTACTTGTTATTCCTGCGGTTTACCTACTGTGGCGCAAACAAGGACTTAAATAATATAAAGCAACAAGACGATAGAGCAGTGCGGTTACTACCCACGCATTGCTCTATAAAAATTACCTATAATTTGTAAGTTATTCTATTAAATTGCTAACTAATATCCATTTTAAAATTAACCTTCTGTTTTTAAATGGTTTTTTAATTGGCACGCTTTACGCAGTGTAGTACCTATACAGTCAACTAAGTAAGGAATGCACATGCAAGTTAAAACAATTAAAGAGGTATACGATTGGACCGTTTTGTTTCATACGCAAATGGCGGCTAATTTTCATAGCGTAAAGGATTTACTCGATGAACATAATGCAATGCTGGTGGACTACTACCTAAATTACGAAAAAAAACTCGCTGAAGATTTAGTCGGGTTTAAAGCGATAACCGAAATAAATACGCTCGATACGTACTGTTATGAATACTTTGCTAAAAATCCTGAGCTAATTACTTTCGAAGACATTAGTAAAGACCAGCAATTTGATGAGAAAGTTATTCAAGCTTATTTATCAGAGCAGCATCAAAAGGTAATTGAATTATACGAATACTTACTTGAGCGCGCTGAAACTCAAAGTGGCCAAGAAAAGCTGCAACAAATACTAGAGCTGGAAAAGCAAGGTATAAAGCAAATGATGCAAAGTACGAATCGTCATATGGATATGTAGCTTTATAAGATAACTATTCAAAATAGCCGATGCTTGCATCGGCTTATTTTATGTCTGCGTTAAATAACCCGCAGAGGGCTTTGATAAACTGGCTAAAATAATATGCGTGTCAACAGTGTGGCACGCACCTAGGGAGATCAAACTTCTTCTGTATCTACAATTAAATCACTTGTTATTGATTCCAATGCTTCAATGACTTCATCTTTATTCATACCATTGGGTAAAGTAACGGTAGCAACAGCGCTAAAAATAGGCACCCCCCAATTAGGCGCACTTTGCTGCCTTGAATTTAAATGAGTAATGTTAGCGCCTTTGTGGCGTATTACACTCGCCAACTCTTGAACAATACCTGGGCGATCGTTACCTGTTATAACCAGATTGATTTGTTCTAATGTTGATGGTTCAATTTCTGTGTTTCCGGTTTCAATTCGAACGTCTAACTTAGGTAACTTATTTAAAGCGCTTTGTAATGATTGAAAGTGTTCCTCAGCAACTTCAAGTTGAATAATACCTGCAAAATGACCTAATAAATGGCTTAAGTTACTGCTTAGCCAGTTGCCATGATTTTGTAACACGACGGATGAGATACTCTCTACTAAACCAGGGCGATCTTGCCCTAAAATAGTTATAACCAACTGCTTCATAAATAATTCTCTTTTTAAGCCCAAAGAAAGTAAATGCATAGGCATTAAGTGTATTGTCTAATCTAAATTGTGTGTTGTTGCACTTTTATAAATCGTTGATTTTAAAATAATAAAATTGAATTTGGTTGTGTTGACTATACGTGGTATTAATAGTCATTCTTATTTAGTAAGTACTCTTTTAGTATTGACCTCGATAAATGCTTTGTCCAATTATTTTATAATTTAGTTCACTTAAAAATCATCTATATGAGACTTATTTAGCGATTTTCTTCGCTAGTTTTATTTAAAACCGTTTTAACGTGCTTATTATTACTGCTGTAACATTACTGTCATCTTGATGAAATATAATTTATACAACGTTAAGATTTAAGGGTGTTTTGATGACTTCAAATCCGAATAAACCGACTTTTAATACGGATCGAAGCCGTCTATTTAAAGATCGGTTTGCCAAATTTGGTATAACCGCAGGTGGGATAATGGTATTGGTAGCACTGCTATTAATATTCTTTTACCTTCTTTATGTAGTACAGCCAATTTTTGAATCTGCAAAAGTAGAAAAACGCGATAGCTTTCAGGTCGCTAATTCGCAGCAAATAGCAGGCCTAGGTGTAGAAGAGCAAACTGAAGTTGCTTATTTACTCAGTCAGCAAGGGCAGGTTGATTTTTACAGTGTGCAAGATGGCAGCTTTGGTAAAAAGCTTAAAACATTAAACGCCGAGCTACCAAGTGATGCAACAAGCTTTGCAACTAGCGCGCCTTTTCAAGGGCATTATGCGTTTGGTTTAAAAGATGGCACTGTAATGGTCGTAGCACCTAAATTTTTGGTCACCTTTCCTAATAACGAGCGTAAATTAACGCCTCGTTTAGACTTTCCTCTTGGGGAAATGGCTTTGGAAGTAGATGAACAAGGCTCAGCTATTAAACGCTTTGCATTTAGCCACTATGAAGACAGAACAGCTGTTGTCGCACTTACAGAAGACAAACGGGTGCTGTTTAGCAGTTTTGTTGCTGAAGAGAATATGTTTACTGGCGAAGTTGAGTGGGTTGTTGAGCGCACAGAGCTAGATGTTGAAGGGCGTGTAGATGAGCTATTAATGTCGCCAGATACAACCCGTACTTTTGTACGTTCTGCTAATCAAGTTTACGTATACGATACACGTGACCCAAGTGATGTAGAGCAAATTCAGCTACTTTCAGCTAACGAAGAAAATGCCAATATTGTATCTGCACAATTACTAGCAGGTGCAAACTCATTAATGCTTGCCAATGATAACGGCGAAGTTTCGCAGTGGTTTGAAGTTAACACTGACACTGGCCGCGAATATGAAAAAATACGTTCATTTGAAACGACTAAGCAAAGTAAATTAAATGTATTTACAGAGTTCTACCGTCGTACTTTTTTTACGACCAGCAGTAACGGTGAGCTTGGGGTGTACTACACAACAAGCGAAGCAAAATTATGGCAAGGTAAAGTAAGTGAAGGCGCAATACAAAACTTTGCAATTTCACCGCGTTCAAATGCTGCATTAATTTTGGCGGATAACAAACTAACAGTATTAGAAATACATAACGAGCATCCAGAAGTCACTTGGTCAGCGCTTTGGCAAGAAGTGTGGTACGAAGGTTACCCAGAGCCAGGTTATATATGGCAGTCAACATCAGCCAGTGATGACTTTGAATCTAAGTTTTCATTAGTGCCAATTTCGTTCGGTACATTAAAAGCAGCCCTTTATGCGATGTTATTTGCAGTGCCTATTGCGCTTTCGGCGGCAATTTACACGGCATACTTTATGTCGAGTAAATTACGTAAGGTAGTTAAGCCTACTGTTGAAATAATGGAAGCATTACCAACCGTTATTTTAGGTTTTTTAGCCGGTCTTTGGTTAGCTCCTTTGATAGAAGAGCACTTACCTGCAATTGTTGGGTTACTCATATTATTACCTTTAGGTATGTTAGCGACAGGTTTAGCTTGGACTAAATTACCAACCAAAATCCGTCATCGAATTCCTGAAGGATCTCATTCAATTATCCTTATTCCGGTCGTTTTACTTATTGGCTGGTTTTCGTTTGCGATGAGTGAATTTGTTGAGCTTTGGATGTTTGACGGCAATGTACGTCAGTACTTAACAAATGAGCTAGGTATGACATTCGATCAACGTAACTCGCTGGTTGTAGGTATTGCGATGGGGTTTGCAGTTATTCCAACTATATTCTCAATTGCAGAAGACGCCGTATTTAGTGTTCCAAAGCATTTATCAAATGGCTCATTAGCATTAGGTGCAACGCAGTGGCAAACACTAATACGTGTTGTATTACTAACAGCAAGCCCTGGTATTTTCTCTGCGGTAATGATGGGACTTGGCCGCGCCGTTGGCGAAACCATGATTGTACTTATGGCAACGGGTAATACACCTATTATGGATTGGAGCATCTTCCAAGGTATGCGTACGCTTGCAGCAAATATTGCAGTTGAAATGCCTGAGTCAGAAGTAGGTAGTTCGCATTACAGAATATTGTTCTTAGCGGCCTTTGTACTATTCATATTCACATTCATTTTTAACACAGTCGCTGAGTTTGTTCGCCAGCAACTGCGTGAAAAATATAGCTCAATGTAAGCGGAGAGACATGACATGGTAAAGCAGTGGTTTAAGTCTGGTTCTCCTTGGATTTGGATGACCGGTGGTGCAGTGAGCATCAGTTTAATTTCAGTTCTAGGCTTATTAGCAATGATAGCCTGGAAAGGATTAAGTTTTTTCTGGCCTTCAGAAGTTGTGCAGTTTGAACTTGAAGGGTCAATTTCAAAACAAACCGTTATTGGCGAAGTTTATGACCGTGAATTAGTACCAAAAACGCGTTTAGCCGCGACAGGTATTGACGTTAGCGGATTTGAAAAAGAAGAAATAGAGCGCTTACTTATTAAAACAGGTAATCGTGAGTATGTAGATTTAGACTTTCGTTGGATATTAGAAACCGACATTAAAAATAAAACAACGCCTGCAACGCTTGCTGTATTTGAGCGTAGTAAAAACGGTAATTTTTATGGTTATGTTGAAAGTGTAATTAAAGATGGTAAACCAGTCGAAGGCGATAAAATTGAAGCTCTACATGAACTTGTAGAGCGTGCCGTGGATTTAAACGACGAAGCACTTGATTTACAAAATGGTGACATTGGGCATATTAACTATGAGCTTGAGCGTCTTCGTTTAAAAGAAAAGGGCTACTTACTAGATAACGCACTCACTGATGAACGTGTTGCTGAGCTTACTCAAGAGCGTGCTGAATTACGTGCGCAGTATGGTGTACTTGAAAAAGATTTATTTGCACTACGTAAACAAGCTAAACGTGATCACGTAACTGTAAAAGATATGCGCGGTGAAGTAGTTACGATTCCAATGTATCAAGTACTTGATGTTTGGTTTCCAAATGATATGGGCTTTTTTGCAAAGCTAGGGCACTACTTTGTGCAGCTAGGTAAGTTTGTATCTGATGACCCACGTGAAGCAAATACAGAGGGCGGTGTTTTCCCTGCTATATTTGGTACTGTGTTTATGGTTATGCTGATGGCTGTAATAGTGACGCCGTTTGGTGTTGTTGCTGCAATTTACTTACACGAGTATGCCGCTAAAAATGCAGTCACTAAGATGATTCGTATTGCGGTGATTAACTTGGCCGGTGTGCCTTCAATTGTGTACGGTGTGTTTGGCCTCGGCTTTTTTGTATACATGTTAGGTGGTAGCTTAGACCAATTATTTTACCCTGAAGCGGCACCAACGCCAGTATTTGGTACGCCAGGTGTAATGTGGTCGGCGTTAACGCTTGCTATATTAACTTTGCCAGTTGTTATTGTATCGACTGAGGAAGGCTTATCTCGTATTCCAAGTACCGTACGTGACGGTTCACTAGCGCTTGGCGCAACAAAGGTTGAAACGTTATGGCGCATAATTATTCCAATGGCAAGCCCTGCAATTATGACTGGTTTAATACTGGCAGTTGCGCGTGCTGCAGGTGAAGTTGCACCATTAATGTTAGTAGGCGTTGTAAAAATGGCCCCTACATTACCACTTGATGGTAACTTCCCGTATTTTCACTTAGATAGAAAGTTCATGCACTTAGGCTTTCATATATACGATGTTGGCTTCCAAAGCCCTAATGTTGAAGCGGCACGTCCGCTGGTATACGCCACTGCCTTTTTATTGGTGTCGGTGATTATTACCCTAAACATAACGGCCATTGGTATACGTAACCATTTACGTGAAAAATTCAGATCGCTTGAACACTAATTAGTAAAGATTTTATAGGTAACAAAAATGATTACAGTCGCTCCACAAGTAAACCAAGCTAATATCGGTCAAAAGTTAGACCTAGAAAATTTAACGGATGATCAAAAAGCGCTAGAGATTAAAGACCTCGATCTTTACTACGGTGATAAGCAGGCGCTTAATAAAGTAAATATGAACATTCCTAAAGGCCAAGTAACTGCGTTTATCGGGCCGTCTGGGTGTGGTAAATCAACATTACTGCGTTGTATTAATCGCATGAATGATTTGGTTGATATTTGCCGTATTGAAGGTGAAATATTACTCCATGGTCAAAATATTTACGATAAGAGCGTAGATGTAGCAGCACTTCGTCGTAATGTAGGCATGGTGTTTCAGCGCCCTAATCCATTTCCTAAATCAATTTATGAAAATGTAGTTTATGGCCTGCGCTTACAAGGCATTAAAGAGAAACGTAAATTAGATGAAGTAGTAGAGCAATCACTTCGTGGTGCTGCTTTGTGGGATGAAGTAAAAGATAGATTGCACGATAGCGCGTTTGGCTTATCGGGTGGTCAGCAACAACGTTTAGTTATAGCTCGCTCAATTGCAATTGAGCCTGAGGTACTTTTACTTGATGAACCAACATCAGCACTCGACCCTATTTCTACTTTGGTAATCGAAGAGCTAATAAACGATTTAAAAAACAAATTTACCGTTGTTATTGTTACACACAACATGCAACAAGCAGCGCGTGTATCTGATCAAACAGCCTTTATGTATATGGGCGAATTGATTGAATACTCAGACACAAATACCTTATTTACTACACCAACGAAGAAAAAGACTGAAGATTACATTACCGGTCGTTACGGTTAATTAGCCCGTTATAGCGTGTTGTACAAGATTAAGAGAGAAGGTAACTATGGAACATAATATTAATAAGCATATTTCTGGGCGCTTTAACCAAGAACTAGAAAATGTACGTAACCATGTATTGAGTATGGGTGGCTTAGTTGAGCAGCAATTAAATAGCGCGCTTGATGCGGTGAGTCGTAACGATGCTGAGCTTGCTCAAAAGGTACGTCAGAACGATTACAAAGTAAATGCAATGGAAGTCAGCATTGATGAAGAATGTACGCGTATCATTGCTCGTCGTCAGCCTGCAGCAAGTGACTTACGTTTAGTGATTGCAATTGCAAAAACTATTGCAGATTTAGAACGTATTGGCGATGAAGCTGAGCGAATTGCTAAAGTTGCACTAGACTCATTTACTAAAGATCAACAAGACTTGTTAGTAAATATTGAGAATATGGGCCGCCAAGTTCTAAAGATGTTACATGATGTACTAGACGCATTTGCACGTATGGATGTGCAGCGCGCATTTCAAGTACATAAAGAAGATGCAAAAGTTGACCGTGAATATGAAGCTATCACACGTCAAATAATGACTTATATGATGGAAGATCCACGCTCAATCCCTAAAATTATGGACTTAGTTTGGTCTGTTCGTTCATTAGAGCGCATAGGGGATCGTTGTCAAAATATTGCGGAATACATTATTTATTTTGTAAATGGCAAAGATATTCGTCATACATCTCAAGAAGATATAGAAAAATCGCTATAATTTTTTACCTATTTTTCTTTTTTATTAAAGCGGCTTAGTGCCGCTTTGTGCATTGCAAGCCTTAGTGAAGTAATAAAAAGCGTTCACAATCTTGGTTAATACTGTAAAATTCATGCTGCAAAGCATATCAATTTGATTAAAGGGTCAGTTATGCCTACAAACGCGTTTTTAGGAGTATTTGCAAAATCTCCTATCAAACCAATGGAAGAACACATCAAGAAGGTTCATCAAGCAAGTAAAGCTTTGATACCTTTTTTTAATCACGTATTTAAAGAAGAGTGGGTACAAGCTGAAGAGCTTCGCATCACTATTCGCAATTTAGAACGTGAAGCTGATGATATGAAAAGAGATATACGCTTACAATTGCCACGTGGTTTATTCATGCCGGTAGAGCGTACAGATCTTCTCGAATTAGTAACTCAACAAGATAAAATTGCCAATAAAGCAAAAGATATTGCAGGACGAGTGATTGGTCGTGAAATGACCATTCCTAAAGTGATGCAAGCTGATTTCTTAGCTTACTTAACCCGTTGTGTAGATGCGACTAAACAAGCATCTAAAGCAATTAACGAATTAGAAGAATTGCTAGAAACGGGTTTTAAAGGTCGAGAAGTCACCTTAGTAGAAAAAATGTTAGTTGAATTGGATGCCATAGAACAAGACACGGACGAAATGCAGATAAAAGTACGCCGCCAGCTACGTGATGTAGAGGGTGAGTTAAACCCAATTGATGTGATGTTTTTATATAAAATCATTGAATGGGTTGGCGAGCTTGCAGATATTGCAGAGCGCGTAGGATCACGTCTTGAGCTGATGTTAGCTCGTTAATTTAAAATCAGTTCAAACACGAAAGATTAAGGTTTTACAATGGATATCATTGCATCTTACGGCACGGTATTAATTTTAATTGCCGCAGCAGTCGGCTTTTTTATGGCTTATGGTATTGGCGCGAACGACGTAGCGAACGCCATGGGTACATCTGTAGGTTCAAAAGCGCTAACAATCAAACAAGCTATTTTTATAGCGATGATTTTTGAATTTGCAGGCGCCTATTTAGCAGGTGGTGAGGTTACATCAACAATTCGTAAAGGAATTATTGATGCAGCACCATTTACAGATATTCCGGAATTAATGGTTCTGGGTATGATTTCGTCTTTATTTGCAGCCGGCGCTTGGTTATTAATGGCCTCGTTCTTAGGCTGGCCTGTATCTACAACTCACTCAATCATTGGTGCAATCATTGGTTTTGCGTTAGTTGCAGTAGGTACTGAGGCGATTCAATGGGATAAAGTAGGTGGTATTGTAGGTAGTTGGATTATAACACCTGCCATATCAGGCTTTATTGCATACTTAATATTCATGAGTGCACAAAAACTTATTTTTAATACAGATGCACCACTAAAAAATGCTAAACGTTATGTCCCTCTTTATATGGGCTTAGCAGGTTTTATCATGGCATTGGTTACAATTAAAAAGGGCTTAAAGCACGTTGGTATAGACCTAGGCTCAGCTGAAGGCTATGCACTGTCAGTAGGTGTTGCAATAGTTGTTGCTGTGATTGGTAAAATTGCCATATCTCGCTTAAATATTGATCCAAAAGCAGATAAACAAATGCAGTTCAACAATGTTGAAAAAGT
This sequence comes from Pseudoalteromonas sp. SG45-3, assembly GCF_014164075.1. Lineage (NCBI taxonomy): Bacteria > Pseudomonadati > Pseudomonadota > Gammaproteobacteria > Alteromonadales > Pseudoalteromonadaceae > Pseudoalteromonas > Pseudoalteromonas sp. SG45-3. The sequence continues at coordinate 90,887 of NZ_JACJEN010000002.1, forward strand.
ATTTGCTGTTCTTATGGTACTAACAGCATGTTGTATGGCATTTGCACATGGTTCTAATGACGTTGCTAATGCAATTGGTCCACTAGCAGCTGTTGTAAACATTGTTGAAAACAATGGTGAAATTGCTAAAAAAGCAGCTATTGCTTGGTGGATTCTACCTCTAGGTGGTTTTGGTATTGTTGCTGGTCTTGCTATTTTAGGCAAAAAAGTAATCAAAACAATCGGTGAAGGTATTACACATTTAACACCTAGCCGTGGTTTTGCTGCTGAACTAGCTGCTGCTTCTACCGTTGTTATTGCCTCAGGTACTGGTATGCCAATCTCTACTACTCAAACCCTAGTGGGTGCGGTATTAGGTGTAGGTATGGCACGTGGAATTGGCGCGCTTAACATGGGTGTTATCAGAAACATTGTAGTTTCTTGGGTAATTACATTGCCAGTTGGCGCTGCCCTTGCTATTGTTATTTTCTACGTACTAAGAACCGCATTTGGGGTTTAATAAAAAAGTACTCAAAGACTTTTAGCTTGAAAAGATCTCAATGCCCTAGGTGTTGGGGTCTTTTTATTTGTGGAAAGAAAAAATGACTAACCTTCCAAGTATTAAACAACTACAGTATTTATTAGCTGTTCATCAACATCAGCACTTTGGCAGAGCCGCTAGTGCCTGCTTTATAGGACAATCTACTTTAAGTAGCGCTATTCAAAATCTTGAAGAAACACTAGGCTGTCAGCTAATTGAGCGTGAAAATCGCAGCCTGATGTTTACCAGTATTGGTGAAGAAGTTGTTGAGCGTTCTCGTAAAATAATTAACGATACAATTAGTTTAAAAGAGCTTACAAAAAGCTTTTTAACACCACTAAGTGGTAAGCTGACTGTGGGTGTTATACCTACAATTGCAAGCTTTATAGCGGCTCCGCTTTATCATTTTTGTAAAGAAACCTTTTGTGATTTAGAGCTGGTATTAATTGAAGATACGAGTGACAAGCTACTGGATAAACTTGAACATGGGCATATTGATTTAGCGCTACTTGCACTGCCGTACGAAACAGATAAATTTCATACACAAGTATTGGCAAAAGATCAGTTTAGTTTAGTGCACCATAAGGATTACAGCGCTGCAAAGGGCGTAGTCGACTTTAATCTATTACCAGAGGCTAGCGTATTCTTATTAGAGCGCGAGCACTGCATGACGGGCCATGCGCTTAGTGCATGTCACTTAAACCGTGCCAGTTGTATTAACCCATTTGAAGCTGCAAGCTTACATACTCTATTAAGCATGGTTGAGCATCAGCTCGGGGTGACTTTTTTACCACAGATGGCGATTAATGCGGGTATTTTAGATAATAAAAATATGGTGGCTACACCATCACAAAGTGATGCATATAGAGATATTGGTATCTTGTGGCGTAAAACTACGGGCCGAATTCGAGACTTTAGGCTATTTAGTCAACAGCTTGAGGTGTTTTTAAAGCGTCAATGTAGTTTAGATTTTTCTAAAGCAGAATAATAAGTGAACTAAAGCAGCCTACAAAGGCTGCTTTTGATTTTGAAGATGGCTTTCAAAAGGCTCAAGTTCAGGTAAAAATAATAAATAAATCCATACCACCAAGTTAAAGTAAGGCACGCAGCCTAATACAGTAAATACCTTAACTGGGTAGCCTTTAATATTCGCGTAGCGGTAACACTGATACGCGATTGCAAAATGTATAATCAGTAATAACATAACTAGTTGTGTCATACCTTCTTCCTTAAAAGCTTAAATAGCTTTGAAACCCACTATAAATATCGGTACTACGCCGCCAAAAGGTAATGTCATGTTTTTAAAGTGAAATACATAAAAAGGAACGACATTTTTCATTTGATGCTGAAAGTATAGGCAAGAAAGGTAATATTGGTAGTAATAAAATGATTAAAATTGTTTAATTTTGTTTATTTTGGGCTAGCTTGTTGTTGGTAAAACGTTTTATTTTTAGAAATTTTTTCGAGTTCATCTTTTACTTTTTCAACAGGTATTGGGCGTGCAATAAAGTAGCCTTGCCCATAATCAACACCAATTTCTTTTAGTGCAAAAAATATCTCTTCGTTTTCAACGTACTCAGCTACAGAGCACTTATCGAGAGACCGACTAATATCATTTATTGCTTTTACTAACGCTAAATCTATAGGGTCATTGAGCATATCACTTACAAATGAGCCGTCAATTTTCACATGCTGTGCTGGTAGCTGTTTTAAATAATTAAATGTACTAAATCCAGTTCCAAAATCATCGATAGAAAAATGACAGCCTAAGCTATTAAGCTTCTCAATCATTTTACGAGTGGCCTTTAGGTTATTGATACTCGCAGATTCAGTTATTTCAAAAATTATCCGCGAAGCAGGCACGTTATACTTTTCAAGGTTTGATTCAATTAATGGCAATAAGCGTTCATCTAAGAACGATTGTGCTGACAAATTAATAGCAACTTGGTTTAACTCTGGGTGCTTAGATACACAAGCAATAGCATTACGTATAACGCATTGATCCATCAAAAATGTGTCGTTAAGCATTTCTAAAGAGGGAATAAACTGATTTGGGTATACGAGTTCACCTTTTAGTTTTAAGCGTAAAAGCGCTTCAAAATAAGCAACTTTACACTCTTTAAAATCCCAAATAGGTTGGTAATGTAGTTCAATATTATCTTGCTGTAGTGCTTGGCGAATTTCGTGGCCCCATTCAAGCCCTGTTTGTAGTGTATTGTTTTGAGCATCTTCTTTTGAATAGCAATGTACTAAGTTACGCCCTAGGTTTTTGGCAATATACAAAGCAATATCGGCTTGTTTTAAACACTCATTAGGGTCGTTATTTTGTGTCGTGATTTGAGTTAAACCAATAGAGCAGCTAATAGTGTATATCTGATCTTCTGATTTAAAAGCATGTTTTTCTATCGCACTACACACACCTTCTGCAATAAGGTGCGCATCCAGTAAATTCATATTGGTAAGTATGACTGCAAATTCATCCCCACCAATTCTGCATACCAGGTGATCGTCGCCAATATTTGCTTTAAATAATTGCGCCACTTCTTTTAAAACTATATCGCCCTGATGATGGCCTTTACTGTCGTTTATTATTTTAAAGTGATCGAGGTCAATATAAATAACAGCATGCTCTATGCCATCATAGGTGTATTTATCTTGGCATATTTTATTAAGCTGTTGATCAAAATAATAACGATTATGTAAACCAGTTAATGGGTCATGGTGTGCTAAATGACGTAGTTGAATCTCAGCTTGCTTTCGTTCGTGTATATTGTCGATAGTTGCGGTTATAGTCGCGTTGTTACGACTATTTTTTATTAGCTGCAATCTGCATTCAACCCAAATTAAATTGCCATTTTTGTGGGTTAACTTTACTTCTATTTGTTGCTGTTGCTCGCCACCATGTAAAATATCGTTAATAGTGTAGTCAAGCCTTCCTTTATCTTCGTTATTACAATAAGCGCTTAATGGGTTTTGTAGTGATGATTTAACACCAAAACCGCTTAATGTTTCCCATGCGGGGTTAATAAAACGAATATTACCTTGCTGATCGAGCTCTAAAACAACTGTATTTAAGTGCAATAAAATACGCTGATGAGCTGAAAATAACTCTTTGTAACGCACTTCGCTCACGCTTAATTGTTCTACTTTGTAAGCAAATTCAGCATAACTCACCATAAAATCTTCACGTCGTGCGGCGTGGTCACACACTTTGTTTAAAAATGAAGGATCGTAAGGGGCTCTAATAAAGTCGGTAACACCCGAAAGCAAAAGCTGCTCAGCGTAATCGGCATCGTCACTTTCTATAATTGTAACAATAGCTTGTTTAGAATTGTGCTGGAGGATTTCTTCAACGAGTACACTCGAGCTCTCTGCACTTGATGTAGTGGCATCGAGTAGCACAATTGAAAACTGCTGTTGGTTATAAGCGTTAAGTGCCGCTTTAGCTGAAGTTACGTGAGTGATAGCAAAGTTTAACTTTAACTGTTCACTTATTTTGTCTGCCGTATTTTGAAGTGGCTCTAATAATAATAAGTTTAGCCGGCTACTTTTTTCTAAGTGAGTAGATAAAACATTCGCAAGTACTTGAGGGAGCATATCTTTGTGCTCAAACGGTAGTACAGCATCTATCCCATAGCTTCGGGCTGTTGTTTCGGCAATCCGCTCACAGTAAATTGGCGGAATAAGTAAGATTGGTGTGTTTTTTGGTGTTTTTAATAATCCTGAGCGGATCATCCTAGAAAAGCGCCAGCCATCAATTTTACCAACATTAATGCCCGTTATTATAATATCAACAGGGTGTTGTTTTAAAAGCTTTAAAGCTTGTTGGCTGTCTTGGGCATCAATAAAGGTAAATACATTTAAGCTCTCTAAAGTGCCCTTAATCGCGCGACGTTCAGCACTACTTGCGTTTAATATTAGCAATTTAAGCTGGTTTGGCACGAGTTGAACACCCCTAATATAACTTATAATAATTTAGCCGAATAAGAATAGTGACATTTAACCATAAGAACAAGAGAATTTAGTGGCAAACACGCAAACAGACATTATAAGTTTGGCTGATTTCTTGAGCTTAATATCCGATACATATACACTTGGCGCGATTTTAAATGATGTGGATTACTAATTATGCGCGTGGCTGACTTTAGCTTTGACTTACCTGATGAATTAATAGCTCGTTTTCCTAAAGCGGACAGAACCAGCAGCCGTCTACTCACTTTAGATGGCCCAAGCGGAACTTTAGAACATAAAGTGTTTAGCGATATACTTGATTTAGTAAACGAAGGCGATTTATTGGTCTTTAACAATACACGCGTTATTCCAGCACGTATGTTTGGTCAAAAAGCTTCAGGCGGAAAAGTTGAAGTACTTGTAGAGCGGGTATTAGATGAGCATCGCGTACTTGCGCATGTACGGGCAAGTAAGTCGCTTAAGGTCGGTAACGAAGTTATTTTAGAAGGCAAAGCCAAGGCAATAATGGTTGCACGCCACGATACTTTATTTGAGCTTGAGTTCGATCATAGCCAAAACGTGTTAGATATACTTAATGATATTGGCCATATGCCACTGCCTCCTTATATTGACCGACCTGATACCGATGCTGACCGTGAGCGTTATCAAACTGTTTATGGTGAAAAACCAGGTGCAGTTGCAGCACCAACTGCAGGTCTACATTTTGACGATAAGTTAATGACAGCACTCAAAGATAAAGGCGTAAATATGGCTTTTGTTACGCTACACGTTGGCGCTGGTACTTTTCAGCCGGTACGAGTTGATAGTGTTGATGAGCATGTAATGCACTCAGAATACATAGAAGTACCTGATGACGTAGTTGCAGCTGTTGCGCAAACTAAAGCAAATTGTGGGCGTGTAATTGCGGTAGGCACAACTTCAGTTCGCTCATTAGAGTCGGCTGCTAAAGTTCACGGCGGCAAGTTAGATACGTATTTTGGTGATACCGATATATTTATTTTTCCTGGTTATCAATTTAATGTTGTTGATGCCATGGTCACAAATTTTCACTTACCAGAATCAACGCTTATAATGTTAGTCAGCGCATTTAGCGGCCAAGACAATATTATGGGCGCTTACAATACTGCAATAGAGCAGCAGTACCGCTTTTTTAGTTATGGCGACGCCATGTTTTTAACACGTAAGTAACAAAATATTGTTTAATACTCAGTAGAATATATTAAAACCCCCAGCTTAGTTGCTGGGGTTTTTGTTTGCGGCAATTGGCAAAACTGAATTTATCGCAGCTAATAGTATTAGTGAGGCAAAAAGGGTAGAATCAGGCGGTTAAATTATAGCTTGTTGGACTGTTTTTCCGACATTGAGGATGATATGAAATTTGAATTAGATTGTACTGACGGAAAAGCGCGCCGCGGCCGCTTAATTTTTGACCGTGGTGTAATAGAAACACCTGCTTTTATGCCTGTTGGTACTTACGGTACTGTAAAAGGTATGACGCCAGATGAAGTTAAAGCCACTGGTGCGCAAATATGTTTAGGTAATACCTTTCATTTAATGCTTCGCCCAGGTACTGAGATCATTAAACAACATGGTGATTTACACGACTTTATGAATTGGGACTTCCCAATTTTAACTGACTCAGGCGGTTTTCAAGTATTTAGCTTAGGCGCAATGCGCAAAATCACTGAAGAAGGCGTTTTATTTCAATCTCCAGTAAATGGTGATGAAATTATGATGTCGCCTGAAAAGTCGATGGAAGTACAGCGCGACTTAGGCTCAGACATCGTTATGATTTTTGACGAGTGTACGCCATACCCAGCAACTGAAAAAGAAGCTAAAGATTCTATGGAGTTATCTCTTCGTTGGGCTAAGCGTTCAAAAGAAGGGCATGGCGATAATCCATCTGCTTTATTTGGTATTATCCAAGGTGGTATGTACCCAGAATTACGTGCACAATCACAAGCTGGCCTTGAAGAAATTGGTTTTGACGGTTATGCATTAGGTGGCCTATCAGTAGGTGAGCCTAAAAACGAAATGATGAATATCCTTGATCATTGTGCGTTTAAAATGCCAGAAGACAAGCCTCGTTACCTTATGGGTGTAGGCAAGCCAGAAGACTTAGTTGAGTCGGTTCGCCGTGGTATTGATATGTTTGACTGTGTTATGCCAACACGTAATGCGCGTAACGGGCATTTATTTATTACCACGGGTGTAGTAAAAATACGTAACGCAGTGCATAAAACAGATACAGGGCCACTTGACCCTGAGTGTGATTGCCATACGTGTAAAAACTATTCACGAGCTTATTTGCATCACCTTGATAAATGTAACGAAATTTTAGGTGCGCGACTAAACACAATTCATAACTTACGTTACTATCAACGTGTTATGGAAGGTTTACGTAATGCAATTAGCGAAGGTAAATTAGAAGAATTTGTACAAGATTTTTATGCTCGCCGAGGCCAAGATGTGCCAGAGTTAGCAGATATAAAAAATTAAACTTTAAAATTAAAGAGGAAGTATCATGAGTTTATTTATTTCAAATGCACACGCAGCAGCTGGTCAACCTGCGGCAGGCGGTGGTTGGGAAATGCTAATAATGTTAGCTATTTTCGGTTTGGTTTTTTACTTTTTAATCTACCGCCCACAAGCTAAGCGCGTTAAAGAGCACAAAAGCTTAATGAGTATGATGGCTAAAGGTGATGAAGTACTTACCCAAGGCGGTTTAGTGGGTAAAATTGTGAAAATTTCTGAAGAGAAAGATTTCATCGTTATCTCTTTAAACGAGCAAGCAGAAGTTACAGTACAAAAATCTGCAGTATCTGCAGTATTGCCAAAAGGCACAATGAAGTCGCTATAAAAATAATAAGGACGACCCCGTGTTAAACAAGTTTCCAGTTTGGAAGTATTTACTTGTTTTAGCTGTGGTAGCCATTGGCCTTTTATATGCCTCTCCAAACTTGTATGGTCGCGATCCGGCCATACAAGTTTCAGGTGCTAAAGGCGCTGATGTCGATCTCAGTGTTGTAGACAAAGTAAACGCAATCCTTAAAACAAATAATGTAACCGCTAAATCGACAATACTTGAAGATGGACAAATTTTAGTTCGTTTAAAAAATGTTGAAGAGCAACTTAAAGCGCATGACTTACTACGTGATTCGCTGAGCGATGATTACATTTCTGCTATTAATATGGCACCTGCTCAACCAGCTTGGTTAAAAGCGGTCGGTGGTAACCCTATGAAGCTAGGTCTTGATTTAAGTGGTGGCGTACATTTCACCATGGAAATCGACATGGCAACAGCGGTTGATAACCAGCTTGAGCAAATGGAACAAGATTTTCGCAGTGACCTGCGCGAAGAAAAACTACGTTATCGTAGTGTTCGCCGCGTAGCAGGCTCCGATCGTATGCGTGTAGAAATGCGTACCGAAGAAGACAAAAATGCTGCAGAGAGTTTCTTAGAAACTCGCTACCCGCTAAATGTCTACATTGATGACAGCAGTAACGATAAAGCATTTTTTGCGACAATGAGTGAGCAAAAACTCAAAGAAATTCGTGACTACGCTATCAAGCAAAATGAAACGATTATTCGTAACCGTATCAACCAAATTGGTGTTGCAGAGCCTAACGTACAACGCCAAGGCGCTGAGCGTATTATTGTTCAACTACCAGGCATTCAAGATACTGCACGTGCTAAAGAAATTTTAGGCGCGACAGCAACACTTGAATTTCGTGAAGTAGACGAAAACGCAGATATTAGCGCTGCTGCCCAAGGTCGTATCCCAGCGGGTACTGAAATGATCATGAGCCGCGACGGTTACCCTGTTGTACTTAAAAAGCGTATTATTTTAGAGGGCAGCCATATTACGGGCGCGCAATCTGGCGCTGATGAATACCAACGTCCGCAAGTAAGTATTACGTTAGATAGCAAAGGTGGGGCAAAAATGAATGCCTTTACCAAGCGTGCTATTGGTAAGCGTATGGCAACGGTATTTATTGAGTACAAGCCATCAGGTAAAAAAGATGCAGACGGTAAAGCGCTTCCGCCTATTAAGGTTGAAGAAGTTATTAACGTAGCAACGATTCAAGCCCGTCTTGATCGCTCGTTCCGCATTACCGGCATTGATAACCCAGCAGAAGCACATAACTTAAGCTTACTACTTCGTGCTGGTGCACTTGTAGCGCCAATTCAAATTGTTGAAGAGCGCACAGTAGGTCCAAGCTTAGGACAAGAAAATATTGAAGCGGGTATGACTGCGGTTGCACTTGGCTTTGCGTTTGTACTTGTGTTTATGCTTGTGTACTACAAAGGTTTTGGTATGGTTGCAAACCTTGCGCTTGCGGCTAACTTAGTACTAATTGTAGGTGTTATGTCTTTAATTCCGGGCGCTACACTTACGCTACCAGGTATTGCCGGTATTGTATTAACGGTAGGTATGGCGGTTGATGCTAACGTACTTATTTTTGAACGTATTCGTGAAGAGCTGGCCGATGGCCGTAGCCCTCAACAAGCGATTCATTTTGGTTACGATAGCGCATTTAGCACTATATTTGATGCCAACATCACGACACTAATTGCTGCCATTATACTGTTTGCAGTGGGCACTGGTCCGATTGCGGGCTTTGCAGTGACACTTGCGATTGGTATTTTAACTTCAATGTTTACAGCCATCGTTGGTACCCGTGCGGTAATCAACTTATTTGTTGGTGGTAAACGCATTGATAAACTTTCGATTTAAGGAGCAGACATGCAAATTTTAAGTTTGGGTAGTAGAACCCTTCGTTTCATGTCTCTTCGAAAAGTGGCTATGGGTTTCTCGACGCTACTAATTTTAGCGTCGTTTGCATCAATTTTTATCAAAGGCCTAAACTTTGGTTTAGATTTTACCGGCGGTACTGCGGTAGAAGTGGGTTTTTCACAACCGGCTGACCTTAAAAAAGTACGTGATGCACTAGCTGATAATGGTTTTGCTGATGCATCAGTGCAGTTATTTGGTTCAAGCCAAGAAATTTTAGTTCGCTTAGCACCACGCGGTAGCGATGTAAAAGCTGAAGTAATTGGTAACCAAGTAATCGATGCACTTAAAAAAGCAGACGACAGCGTAGTAATGCGCCGTATTGAATTTGTAGGCCCAAGTGTAGGTGAAGACTTAAAAGAGCAGGGTGGCCTTGCCATGTTAACTGCGCTTATTTGTATCTTAATCTACGTTGCGTTTCGTTTTGAATGGCGCTTTGCAGTAGGTGCGGTAGGTGCACTACTACACGATGTTATCATTACTGTGGGTTTATTTTCGGTATTAGGTTTAGAGTTTGATTTAACTATATTAGCGGCAATTCTTGCGGTAATTGGTTATTCACTCAATGATACGATTGTTGTATCAGACCGTATACGTGAAAACTTCCGTAAGGTACGCATTGACGATACGATAGAAATTATTGATATTTCACTTACGCAAACACTTAACCGTACACTTGTAACATCAATCACGACTATTTTAGTATTGATTGCCTTGTTTGCATGGGGCGGACAAACCATTCATGGTTTTGCAACTGCATTACTGTTTGGTGTGTTTATTGGTACTTATTCTTCGATTTATGTTGCAAGCTCTGTTGCTATAGCAATGGGCGTAAGCAAAGAAGATTTAATACCAGAAGTAATAGAAAAAGAAGGCGCAGACCAAGACGCTATGCCGTAACTAGGTTTGTACTTAATAAAAACCGCTCTTATGAGCGGTTTTTTTATGAGCGCATTTTTTTGCGCAATAAAAATGTCATACACACTTGGTACTTTATTGCTCCAATCAAAATAGTTGTAAGGCAAATACGTGACGATTCAGCGCAAAGTATTAGAGTACATTTTAAAAAGCGGTGAAATAACAACGCTGTTTCAGCCTATTTTTGATATTAGTAATCAAGTTATTTTAGGTTACGAAGCACTTAGTCGAGGACCTAAAAATAGCCCGTTAGAAATGCCTAATACGTTATTTAAAGTTGCCCATGAGGAATGTTTAATTTCGGAGCTTGAATTACTATGTCGCTCTAAAGCGATTGAAAACTTTGTAAGGCTTAACCTACAAGGTAAATTATTTTTAAATGTAAGCCCTAAAACATTACTAGACCCTTGCCACCCTAAAGGGGAAACATTGCACCTAATAGAGCAATTTGGCTTAGCTGCTAACCGTGTAGTTATAGAGGTTACTGAGCAAGAAAAAGTAGATGATGGCTTCTTGTTATTAAAAACGATAGCCCATTATCGAGAGCTCGGTTTTACTATAGCAATAGATGATTTAGGCGCTGGGTATTCAGGGTTAAAGCAATGGTCTGAACTATGCCCTGATTTTGTAAAAATTGACCGCTATTTTATTGATCATTGTGATGAAAGCGAAGTTAAAAAAGAGTTTTTGAAATCTATTACTATTTTGGCCAGAGCTACTAATACTCAGGTTATTGCCGAAGGCATCGAACGTCCAGAAGAGCTTACATTTGTAGAAAACTTAGGCATTAGTAATGTACAAGGGTTTTTACTCGAAAAGCCAAGCATAAAGCCAAGTGAAGATTTCAGCTCAGAGCAACTAAAAGCTCTTTCATTTACGCAATCAAACACATTGTTTGATCAATCTATGGCCATAGGTCGCTTATCGGTTACGCAACCTGCAATAAGCAGCGACACTCGCTGTAAAGATGCGCATAAGCTCTTTGAGCAAGATAAATCTCTCATAAGCATTGCAGTGTTAAATACTGAAAACCAGCCAGTAGGGTTACTTCACAGAGATCAATTAACAGAAGTTTTTGCAGCGCCCTATGGGCATGCTCTTTACGATAAACGCCCCGTTACTGCACTGATGGATAAGCAGCCCTTAGTCGTTGACGAAAACCAATTACTCGATACCGTAAGTAAACAAATAACTGAGCAAGACTTTGATATACGCCGCCATATAGTGATAACCAGAGAAAACGCTTATTTAGGTTTAGCGCCGCTTCGCGATATTTTAAAACACATAACCGAAGAAAAAATACGCCATGCACAACACGCTAATCCACTGACTATGCTCCCTGGTAATGTGGCAATTAATGAAGCTATAGAGCAGCGATTAAAAGGTAGTAATCCGTTTTCACTCGCGTATATAGACTTAAATCATTTTAAGCAATTTAATGACTTATACGGCTACGCTAGCGGCGACAGTGTAATTAAACTATTAGCTGATGTAACAGTGCAAGCGTGTAAAAATAGTGCTAACTTTGTAGGACATATAGGTGGCGATGACTTTATGGTGGTGTTTGATCAGCACAACGCGGTTGATATATGTAATACCATTATTGAGCAATTTCAACTCCAGTCTCGTATATTTTTTACACCTGAGCACATAAAGAGCGAAGGGTATTGGGCCACAAATCGTGAAGGAGAAAAGCAATTTGTGCCGCTACTAACGTTATCGATTGGCTTAGTTGAGCCTGATTTACAACAATGTAAAAACAGTCACCAAGTTGCAGCACTCGCAACTGATGCTAAAAAAGAAGCCAAACGTTATCGCCATAGTTATTTGTTTATTTGCAAACGTAAAGGGCCTGCGCCCGCAGTGGTGCGCCTAGCAAGCAATAAGCAGGTAATTTAAATAAAAATAGGTAATTATTATGTTGCCAATAAAAATCTCGACCAGTGTACTTGGTCTGCTTGCAAGTTTTGCACTTATGGCGCAAGAGCAAATAATTAATGTAGCCCAAAAGCAAGATACTCAAAACGCACGAGAAGAGTACTTAAGTGAGCTACTGGTACGTGCACTTGAGAGTGTTAACTATCCTGGGGTTATTAGGATGACTCCCATATCAGATCAGCAAAAACGTAAGCTCATAAACCTAAATGATAACGAACTAGATATGTATTGGAGTATGAGTAGTCCAGAGCGAGAGGCACTTGCTTTAGCTATTAAAATACCACTATTTAAAGGTTATATAGGAAAGCGGGCTTTACTCACTAATAAACAAAACGTAGCACGCTTTAAAGACGTAAAAACCCTAGAGCAGCTAGGAGAGTTTTCAGCAGTGCAGGGTCACAACTGGCCAGATACAAGAATAATGTCCTATAACGGCTTACGTGTAAGGCCGCTTACCAATTACCAAGCCATGTTCACTTTAACGAGCCGTGGGCGAATAGATTACTTTCCTCGCTCGTTTATTGAGGTTAATTCTGAGCTTATTGAAAACAAACAAAGTAACTTAGTCGTTGTGCCTGATTTATATATAAGCTACCCAACGGGTATTTATTATTTTGTGACTAAGAGTAAACCCGAATTGGCAAAGGCAGTAGAGGAGGGCTTAATATTAATGCAGACAAACGGCGAGTTTGATGCATTATTTAATGAATACTTCGCAAAGGATTTAAATACACTACCTTATACAAAAGGTAAAACAGTAGAGTTGAAGCTCGATAACCCTTATTTTTAGGCACAAAAAAAGGAGCCTAGGCTCCTTTTTAGTATGCTATTAATAGCATTTAATTAGCGAAGTAACGACTCAGTTAATACTGGACGAATTTCGCGGATAATTGCTTGAGTCAGTTTTGGTGAACCACAGATAATATTGCCGCTGTGGTTATAGTTATTACCACCGGCGAAATCTACAACCATACCGCCCGCTTCTTTAACCATTAGTTCGCCCGCAGCAGAGTTCCAAGGTTTTAAACCAATTTCAAAAAATCCATCAACACGGCCAGCTGCAACGTATGCCATATCTAAAGCAGAACAACCTGCACGGCGAATATCAGCAGTGTGTACAAACAATGCTTTAAACGCTTCAGTGTATGCATCCATGTGGTTTTTGTTTTTGAAAGGGAAACCAGTAGCAAGTACAGTGCCTGCAAGAACCGTAGTTTTGCTAACGCGTAGACGTTTACTGTTTAACTGAGTGCCTTGACCGCGAGATGCAGTGAAAAGCTCACCACGAATTGGATCATAAATAACAGCTTGGTCTAAACGACCTTTAACTTTAAGTGCGATAGAAACCGCGTAATGAGGGATACCTTTGATGAAGTTAGTTGTTCCATCGATAGGATCTACAATCCATTGGTAATCATCATCCTTGCCTTTATGCTCACCTAGTTCTTCACCAACAATTGAGTGAGTAGGGTAAGACTGTAAAATAGTGTCACGAATTACGGCTTCGGCTTCTTTATCAATGTTAGTTACTAAGTCGTTAGCGCCTTTTTGTTGCACTTCAACTTTTGATAAATCTTCACTTGCGCGAAGTAAAATTTTGCCTGCGTTGCGCGCAGCGCGAACCGCAATGTTTAACATTGGATGCATGGTATTACCTTTGGGTTGTAAAAGAACGTTTATATATTTCAGCCGGCGTATTTTAGCGACTTTTGCCATAAAGTAAACAATAAACCCCAAATACTTGTGTTTGTTTTTTATACAAGATTGAAAAGTTTATATATTTTTAAAAAATAATTATCTGCATTTAAATAAATTAATTTTAAATAACACTTTACCTAAAGTTAACTTGAGGTTTTATCGTGCTCCTAACTTAACTGATAGGATAACATTATGTATTTAGAGCACGTAAACTTAGTCGCGAGTGATATAGATAGTATGCTTACATTTTATCGCGCTGTATTTCCACATTGGTCGATTAGAAGTGAGGGCAGAGGCGATTGGCATGGAAAACCAAGACGCTGGGTACACTTTGGAGATGACACGCATTACATTGCGATAAGCAGTCATGGTGAAGGTGAAAACAGAAACTTATCGGGCCATCAAATTGGTTTTGCACACTTTGCTTATGTAACTAATAATTTAAGCGCAGTAGTAATGCGCTTAAATAAAGCGGGTTTTACTCTAAGCAAGCAAGGTAGCGAAAATCCTTTCAGAAAGAATGTCTACTTTATTGATCCTGCAGGGTTTGAAGTTGAGTTTGTAGAGTATTTAAGTGATATACCAAGCGAGCGAAATAACGATTTATAATAAAATACTAAGCAGCACGCTAAAGTGCTGCTACTCAATTATAGTGAGCGGTTATTATTACCCGTGCCAAACTGGGTTTTTAGCTCATTTGCAAAGCTCATAAATTTTTCTTTAATTGTGCGCTTTATTTTCACTTCAACCGAGCCCATTACTGCCTTTCCTTCAATATGAATTGTAGGGCCTTGGCGTTTGTTAAGCGACACAGATTTATTTTCAAGGCTACTTAAAATACAAAACATTTTAGACACTACATTGACATGCTCTGGTACGTAAATTTCATCGCTACCAAAAATACAGTTAACGTGAATAGTTACATTTTGATGCGCAAAAATAGCATCGGTAAAATCAAGCACCACCGATCCCATAAAGTTACTCAAATATATATTTTTTGGTACAACCCACTGACCACTTCGCTCGTTAGATCCTAAAATACTGCGTAATGTAAAATCATCATCACTGTTTTGCTGTGCACTATAATGTGGTGTAAATTGCGATTGTTTTTCTGCTTTATATTGCTGATCGGTATTAAGTGTTAAGTCTTCTACTAAGGCTAGCAGTGCTTCGTTATTAGATGCATCCATCGCATTATCTAAACGTCTTTCGAATGCATCAACAGAAATAACACCATGACTGTAATTATAAATTAATTGATCAATCACTTGTTCGCGTACTTGCTCTATTGGGCGGTCTTCAACTTTTACAGACATGAGTTATTCCTTCTTATATTTACTATTGATACTGCTCTTGTAGTTAGATTGCAAACCGCGTACCAAATATAATTTCATTAATAATCAATTGGTTATTATTTAACGGTGTTTTTTGTTTTGTTATATTAACGATAGATTAACCAAAAGAGCAATTATCTAGCTATTTTCACTATTTGAGAAAGTTTTACCGAGTAGCCTGTAAATAGTTACACAAACATAGATAAGGTTTTATCTTTTAATTAATTCAAGTCTTTGAATTTTAAGTATAAATAAAGTTGGCCTGAAGCTCGCATTAGTTAAAGTGTCTTTAATCAAAAGGAGAAAGATTATGAAAACATTTAACAAATCTATTATCGCAGCTCTAGTTCTTGGTACTACGGCTATGGGTGCCCAAGCAAACAGCTGGGAAAACGAAAGTAAAGATGCTTGGATTGATGGTAAGGCAGAAACCGTTCTACTTATGAACACTAATCTAAACAACTTTGACATTAACACTGATGTAAAAAATGGCAAGGTAGTACTTACAGGTAAAGTTAATAGCGAACTCGATAAAGAGCTAGCAGAAGAACTTGTACTTAGCCTAGATGGTGTAACTGATGTTGATAACAGCCTTACTGTTGTTAAAAGCATGGACACCGAAGATAAAAGCAACGACATGATGGACGATGATGATAACGACCTAACGGACGCTAAAATCACCACTGTAATCACAACTCGCTTCCTGTTTGACTCAGAAGTAGGTGGTACAGACATTGATGTTGATACCGACAACGGTGTGGTAACTCTGAATGGCTCTGTAGAGTCTGAAGCTGAAAAGCAACTAGCAGTTAAAATTGCTAAAAATGCTGAAGATGTTCGCGACGTAGTTGATAAACTAGCTATTGTTGCTGAATAATACAGTATAGTTAAGGCCCAGTAATACTGGGCTTTAAGTCTTTTCAATGTTTAATTTAAATGGAGTTTGATCATGGATATTATTCGTATAATACTTTCGGTTTTATTACCGCCATTAGGTGTGTTTTTGCAAGTTGGCTTAGGTATGCATTTTTGGTTAAATATTCTATTAACACTGCTAGGTTATTTCCCAGGGTTAATACATGCAATCTACATTATTGCGAAAAAATAATGACAGATTATATATTGTGTAAGCCGACTACTGAGGTTTAGCTAAATACTTCAGTACCGATCGGCTCACAATATTAGTTTTTAGATAGTTTTTAGGTTAAATCCAATTTTTAAAGCTCTTCAACTCATTAATTCACTTCCTTAACTCACTCCCAATATTATTTTAAAACTATACTTATTGTTTACTAATAAGCTTTCCAGCTAACAGTCGCGCTCAGATTCTGATTTGATGCCATTTAGGAAATCTTCAACATTAGTGTGTTTATACATCCATAATATACAATCAAATACCTTATTATTTAGTGACAATATTACCTTCACTTCTAGTGTTATCATTAAACTAGGTTTTTAGGCATGTTGAGGTAGTTAATTGAATATTCGACTTATAATGTCAGGCGTTGTGTCATTCATTTTTTATTTTAGTTGGGCCTTCTGGGCAAATAGTGCGGCAGACATTGCTAAATCGGTCACTTTTCAAGCTGCATTAGTGCAAGGGTTGTATAGTGGATTTGTAACGCTGTTTTTTACCTTTATTTTAGAAAAGGTCGTCAACAAGTATAAGTTTAGTTATGTAACGCTTGCGTTCGTAACTCCAATTATTTGTATGTTTCATTCTAAAACACCACAAAACGTCGCAATACGACAAAGTTTTAATAATGCAATTAACTCTAGCGCCTCGTATTTAAGTAATAAAAAAATAGCAGGCGTACTTTTTGCGCCTATTATTCCGATTACTGTTCAATCGAGCTTAGTGATTATGGTGAATGTAGTTAATCAGACACCTAATCTGGCACTGACAGTAGCCCCAAGCATATTTTTACAGCCTTGTATGCCTACACATATATGTTAGCTTTGCTTAAAAAGTAGAGGGTTAAATATAAAAGACTATATGGGATAGGTTTTGTTTATAATTTAATGCAGTGAATAGCACGGTAAATATCTTACATTTTATGTTTATGCCCACTTAAAAGATTACTATTTAAGCAGTTAGCTTGTTGATTGTTAAAATAAAGGTTTTTGGTAGTGACAAGCACCTAAAAAGTTTTTATACTGCAACCCGCTTTAGTCGCTCTGTGACTAAACGCTTCAAAAATTAACTGCTTTGCAGTTATATAAAAGTTGGCCCCTTAGCTCAGTTGGTTAGAGCACACGACTCATAATCGTTAGGTCCCCAGTTCGAGTCTGGGAGGGGCCACCATCTCCACTAAATACGTGGGCTAGATGGTGAATAACTTCTCACTATTTTCTGTTTTACCAGATAAGTCGCCAATCCCGACCAAGGTCAACTAGGACCACCTCTATTTTCCCTAAATTACATTTTAAAAAGTAGCCACGTTTGATTGGGGATCGCCCCTAGTAACGAAATTCGTGTAATTTTTTGGTAACTATGAATTTGGTTGAAACCCTGATTTTAACAGGGCTTAATCTCTGACAGCTCTATCAAAACTCTCATATCCAATAACAACATGGTCAAGCACATCGATACTGAACATCTTTGCGGCTTGTTTAATTTGCTCGGTAAAATGAAAATCCTGCGGGCTTGGTTTTGGATCACCTGATGAATGGTTATGAATTAGAATAATAGCTGGTGCGTTAATTAAAATGGCTGTTCTCAATACTTCAGCCGAACGAAGTGATATCTGATTTACCGCGCCAATCGCTATAACTTCATAATTGATGATTTGATGCTGGCTGTTCAAGTTCACCACGATAAAACGCTTTTTGGTTTCATGTTTCAAATGCTTAAACACTTGATAGACCTTCTCTGGACTATCAAGTGTTACATTCAAAATATCATCATCTACTTCCCTAAAGGTATAGACACAGCTTATTTCACGTAATATAGCCACGCCTAGACCTTTGCTTTTCTTGGTCCAGTAACGGCTTTTAGCTGAGTATCTAACTCTCCTTTTTCAACAGCCTGAATTAAGGTGTCGATTGTTGTTAGTAAATTTTCTTGCTTACCCACTTCAATCGCAACTTTGCCTTTCTGTAATTCCAATGACTTGTTGCCATACTTTATTTCAAAGAACCAAGTATCATTCACTTGATAGAACCACTGTCTTAGCTTCTTAGGTTGCTTTACTCGTTTCTTCTCTCCGGTAATACCATCGTTTATCCAAACCTCTTTATAAGCGGTATACACCTCACTTTCCAATAAGCAAGCAGCCATAGCACGTTGTTCGTTTAATCGGGCAATCAGTTTTTCGCGTTTAACTTGAATAGGCTCGATAGCTGGAATAGTCGGGCGGGCTGTACATTTCAGTTTTGCTAGTGTTGTTTGTGTCATTTGGTTACCTTTTATGGTTGCGAATACCCATTAACCTTCCAACCAGTTTGTATTTCAAGACAACAAAAAAAGGCGATCTTTTAGATCGCCAATTACGGAACGAATAACTTATTGATTATTCAGCACATTCGCTCCAGTTTTCACCATCCGTACTGCACTCATATAATATCGTTCCATCTGCTTGCTTAGTTGCTCTCTGCCAGTTGCTTTCATTATCAACATCAATTTGTACATCACCTTCTTCTTTACGTTTACGCCAATATGCAGTATCAATAGTTACTTCATCTTCCCACTTATAAGGAGTTAGCACTAAGATATCTATCATCTGCTGGACATCAAGCTCGTTTTTACCTTCAAACTCTTTCCAGTCAGACAATTCCATAAAGCGACTTTGCTCTGCTCTAAAGTAGAACTCTGCACTATATGTTGACTCACCGTCTTTATATCTAAGGT
Organism: Pseudoalteromonas sp. SG45-3; assembly: GCF_014164075.1. NCBI lineage: Bacteria > Pseudomonadati > Pseudomonadota > Gammaproteobacteria > Alteromonadales > Pseudoalteromonadaceae > Pseudoalteromonas > Pseudoalteromonas sp. SG45-3. Next base: position 109,913 of record NZ_JACJEN010000002.1, read on the forward strand.
GATAGTTTCTCTCATAAGGATTCGAAAAATCATCAAAGTTACAATTTTCAAACGAGTCAGCTAAAACATCTGAATCAGAACCATTACCTAACTCATAATGAATCCCATCAACATCAAAACTGACTCTTTCGTTTTTCGCGCAGCGGTATGTACCGTCAGAATCTCTGTACGCGTCCTTTCTAACACTTAACCAGCCATTTTTATCTTGATCATTCCATTCTTGACCTAACTCATGAAACTTACTGGTGATGAAGTCAATTTTATTAAGCTTGTCGGTATCTTGTAGCTTGCTAAATTCGATAAAATCTTCAGTGCCTAAAAATATAACTTCGTCACGATACCAGCCGTTATCAATTTGAAAATATTCATCTAGTTCAGGGTTTCTGTGTACAAATACTCGGATCTCAGCATTTGGATAGTCTGAGTATTGTGCTCTTAAATCCGTTTTACGCTTATAAGCTGCTTTTAATCCTTTCATAATATCTTGTGCAGCGTGAAAAGCCTCAGAGTCTTTATCCGCAATAAAGTCAGCATATATTTGATCCGCTGATAGATTGTAAAACTGAACCAAGCCATTAACTGTATCTTCTATTTCTTGTTGTAGCTCTTGTACAACTTCATCGTGATTTTTCAGGTAATGGCAATGTTTAGCGTTTGAGGCACTATCATTCGGGTTGTTACCTTTGTTTTGTGCAAATGGTGGATAACTGCGCTCAATCGCTTCCCATACCACTGTAGTTAAAGGGGAAATATTTCTGACTAAACCGTTAGTGAAGTCTTCTTCTGTGATTGGTTCAAAAGTGGGCTGCAATACAATTTGATAGGGTTCAGTTACTTCATGAGCTTCAACACCTTCATCTTCAGAGCCTTCATCCCATGCACCTGCTGGCACATCGACAATGATTGCAGAATATGTCAAACACTCAGCATCTTCTTCAGGAACATCTAGAGTGTAATCGCCACCTTCTTCGGTGTCTTTTTGTGGCTCATTGGGTTCGGCTTTACCGTTACCATTGATATCCAAAAATACCGTTCCACCAACGATATAACCATCAATAGCTTTTCCAGTTACAGTTAATACTTTTGCCGTAGGGGTTACGGATTGATTATCATCTTCTGAAGAACTACCTCCACAACCACTAAGAACTAAGCCAAATGCCAGTGATATTGCTAAAGTCACTTTACTTCTTATCATCTTCATTTCCTTTTAATGTTAATACCCAGTTAGCTTCTAACCAGTTGGTAAGAAAGAAAACATAGGCTTAACGATATGAAATAAAATGACTTTAAGTGTTCACTCCACCGACAATTACTTGTACATTACCGACGAATTATATGGCTGGAGTGCCGTTGAGTAGAACTTCAAGCGAGAATTTAAGCTGATCGTTAGTCCGAAAATTTAACAACCACGCTGGATTTTTCTTTGCTTACGCTAACTAACTCTAAATCTCTTAAAATGCCAATAATATGGCTTCCATATACTGGGCTTAGGCTACTTTTCATAGTGTTGGATTGATAGGTTGAAGTATTAAATGAAATCCCTGGCCGTTACGTGAAATTGATAGCAAGTATCAATATTCACCCAAAAGTACTCTTTATGCTCAACGCCATAATGTAAAACACGTTCTAGCTGAGAAAAATCCCAGCTAGAAAATGCTTCAATATGATCGATTTTCCCATCGTGATTTTCATCGTATCCACCATTTACTGGTCCACGATGATATCGGCCTACTGATGAATTAAGGTCATTTGATATACCGCATTTATTTAAGGGAGTTAATTGGCATCCCTGAATAAAAGTGGAAATTATTATTACCCCAAAAAAAGCCTTATTTTATGGAGTGATGTAGTTTCAAGTGTGCAGGAAAGTTTGCTATAAATCATCAACAGCAAAGCTCTCTTCCTGCTTCTTATTATCTGCTTGAGCTTTGTTTATATTACTTCTATTAACTTTTATAGCATTGAGGTAAGCCGATTCATCCAAAAGAAGTAAACCAAACTGAAACCTTGAACGATGTTGCTTTCTGTATGGCTCGTAGCCAAAGTGTTTTAGTTCCCAGATATCATCATTCGATATATAAGGGTACGATTTATGGCCTGCACTTATAGCAGGACCAATATTTCCATATAACATATAGCTGTCCTGCTGAGACCAAGATTTCACGTTTTTGTAAACATAATAATTATTTTTGTCTTTATAAGTGTACTCAGCTGTATCCCAAGAGCCAGTTTGACCCGGCTTTATCTCGTTTGCTAAACCATACTTTTCTGACAGCGCTTCAACTGTGAGGTTATAACTTGATTCTTTTGGTTCAGCTGTAGCAACAAATAGCCTAACTATTTTATTGTTAAGTGTATGAAATAGTATGTAATCTACTCGTACACCAGCTAAAGTGCTAAATTTAGAGTTTACTGTTGGTTTGTAGACGCAAATATGGGTAGTTGATTCCTTTACAGGTGATTTGCAATCTACTCCATTAGTATCAAAAGTGGAGCTTAGATCCCTACCTAAAGTTAACCCCTTAAATGATAGAGGTTGTTGTGCCAAAGCTAAGTTATTAAAGCTCATGGCTAAGGTAAAAAATAAAACAAATTTAAACATCTAGAAATCCTTTATATATCTGACTTTTTGTTGGTTTTTTCTTGTTCTGTCTTTAACTTTTTAGCTTCATCATCAGCTTTCTTTTTGGCTAGCTTTTCTTCTTGGTAGTTAAAAATTATGTCATCCAATTTTGAAGCTCGTCCTGGCTGGTCTATAGTTAGAATATCGCGGTATGTTTTGCTCTCAAAAATTCCTGACCAATTCGCAAGCCCGTATGTACCAAGTAACTGGTGTGGAGCTAGAGAAAAATTAATTTCTTGACTAGCTATTTTTGAAACACCATCTACGCTCGACACCTTAGACTTATATTTTGTAGAGAGAGCATTGAGCAGCTTTGTCTGATGATCTTTACTAAGCGAAAGGTATACAGTGATTCGTGAAAGCTTATTATCGACAAACTGAAACAGCGCTTCTCTAGCTGAATCTAATCCAGCTATCGTTCTATATAAATGAGATGCATCATTAAGGTAACAGCTAGCATAATTATATTTGCTCACCTTTGAACATTGAAACTTGGGGTGTTCCTTAAGTTCTTCGTATCTAGTGCCATCAAATGTTATGTTTTTTAGCCCTTCTCCAGCCTTCGATGGCATTACAGCCTTGGAGTTTTTTGCGATTAAACTGGCTAACTCATTTTGACCATTGTACCAAGCATAGTTAACGCTTCTTTGTAATGTTTCATTACTCAGATAATCTGTAAATCCAGTATTTAATATTTGTTTTACTTCATTGAAATTCGATGTGCCGTTTTTTTGAGACAGCTTCTCGGTTAAATTATAAAAGTGATCTTGATAAGGTTTTTTATCATCAAAATATGGGTATTGCTTTGAGCTTAAAATACTAAACGCTAAATCTGGATTTTTTTCGTGGACCAATACAAAAAATGGAAGTGGATAGTCTTTACCTTTCTTCTCAATTACCCAAGGGGTCTTCAATTTATCACCCCAGTTAATAACGGCTTGAGCACATCTGTTTTTTATAGCATCAAACATACCTTGGTCATAACTTCTGTATCCCTCATTTGAGTATGATTTGATGATATTTAAATCGTTAAGTAATTTTCTGTTTTCTACTAAATATTGAATTCTATTGCAGCCATCTAATTGACTTAATGCGAGTGTCATTTCGTCTTGTGTATTCTGTTTGGCTAGTGCTGCTTTTTCCCGCTCAACTTGCAATGGTGTTTTTCCCTGCAGGTATATTTTTTGTTCAGGGTTTAGTTTTAAAGAAGAAACAAAGCTCAAGTGGGCTGAACCAGTTTCTTTATCTAGTTCTTTTAGTACACTCAGAAAACCTCCGTCTTCATTCGAACGTTCGAAACTAGCACCTTTTTCAATAAGGTGTTTAAGTAAATTTTTATTACTAGGTTGTTCATGCAAGCTTTCTGAAACATATACAATTAACCTCTTACCTTGTTGGTGAATTTTATTAAAGTCATGGCCTGCATCAATTAAATCTATTACAGTTTTAGACGCACCATAAGATATTAAGTCTTGAGTTTTGGGATAAGGTTTATTTGCGTCATAACCATTTTCCAGCAACCAACTTTTTAGTGTGTCTAGTTTATTGAGGGACGCAAATATAAATGGATCTACACTTTTAACTCCTTTAGATAACAAATCTTCGTTAATTGATACTCTTGAGTTTGGATTATTAGGAGAGTGGGTAAATATTGAGTTGTAATTGTCACTACAGCTATGCTTAATCATTTTGGCTCGATATAGAGGGCGCTTAACTCTCCCATTATTGTGATCTATTTGAATTTTTTCGCAGGTATTCAAACCTTCGGCTTTAGAATTATTTTTTGTGGTTCGAGCAACTTTAGATGAGTCTTGTTCTGCGATTAAATTTAGTTCGCTACTCGATTTTGCATTGAACTCATTAAGCACATTTAGTACTTCGGGGAAATTCTTTTGTAATGCTACATCTTTAAGGTTGGCGCCAGTAACGCCTTGATTTGGATCTGCGCCCAATTCAAGTAGATAGTGTAATTCATGATGACAACCATTGAGTACTGTCTGTCCGACTATTTCATGATCCTTTAGCCTAGGATCATTCTTTTGAAATTCAAGATGTTCGAGTGATTCTTCCATATAATTGCATATGGAGTTTAGCTTTTCTGTCTCGTATTGCTCGCCACAGCCAACAATAGCTAGAAGAAGTGTTACAATAATTACTTGTTTCATATACGCTTCCATTTGGTTATTTCAGGTATTTCTTTGGGGTAGTTGAAAACTATCATTGGGCGCTATTTGATTTGTTTATGACAAACATACTTAAAAACAGACGTAAGCCTAACTAAGTCACCATTGTTTTCGTTATAAATTTCAACCACCTCCATCTGCGTCATATTTGATATTTTTTTAACAACAGTTGTTGAAAAGCTTTTAGCCCAATTTTGAAAGTTTGGAGTTCCGTATTGTTCTCCAATAGATTCACCTCTCTGGGTGATCGCGGTGAGATCTATTGGTTTTTCGGTAGCCTTATTAATAACCAAGGAACTAATGAGCATTCCAAAATCTAAACAATAGTTTTCGACATCCCCGTCTGTCGTTGCGTAGGATGAAGTCGACATTAGAGTCAGCACTAGCAATAAGAGTTTTTCCATACTTATCTCTTTTAGGATTGTTTTATGAACACCCCTTAATCGTTTAAAAAAGGGAACAACAATAAAGGTAAATAAATTCAGTAAGTTAAGGGTGAACTAATCCGACAGATAGGTGTACATAGCCGACTTTTTGCTTTGTCGGCCATGTATTTTACTTAGGTGACTGAGTTATAAAGTCTTTTGGAGACTGTCCGAAAGCGGTTTTAAAACTTCGGCTGAAATAACTTGAAGAATTAAAACCAACTAAATCAGAAGTCAGAGAAATAGATTTACCTTCAATTAGCAACTCCTTTGCTTTAAGCAATCGGTAATTTCGAATGTACTCTGCTGGCGTTTGGTTAAATAGTGCCTTTAACTTTCGTTGTAACTGCCTTTCACTCATGGCAATTGAGTCAACGAGCTTTTCGACACTGAATTCATTATCAGCATAATTTTTTTCGACTATTAGATTGAAACGCTCAATGAATTTTTGATCGCGCTCACTAACGATATTTTCAACGGGTTCATCATGATTTTGCTGAGTTTTAAATCTTAGCTTCTGGCGCTCTAGTGTATTTTTAACTTTTAAGAGCAGTTGCCGAGCTTCAAAGGGTTTTGCTATGTAGTCTACTGCTCCCAATTCGAGCCCTTTTAATTTACTTTCTTCATCCGCTTTAGCTGTTAATAATATAGTTGGGATATGACTGGTATTATCATGTTCAGCAAGGGCTTTAACTAACGTGAAACCATCCATTTCTGGCATCATGACATCTGAGATTATCAAATCTGGTATGTGTTCAATGGCGAGCTCTAACCCTTTTGAACCATTAGCTGCATTGAATATTTTATAATCGCTTGATAGTAAATCGACCAAGAAACCTCGTAGTTCATCATTGTCTTCGACAATCAGCAGTGATTGTTGCTCTTGATTGCTAGATACGGCTTTACCAGCACCAAGCTCTATTATTTGCCTTTGAGCTGGAGACTCTTGATTGCTTTCTATGCAAAAATCATTAATGGTTAAACTAAAAGCAACTGAACCTGTTTTACTTGAGCAGGTTATCTTCCAACCATTTTGGCTACATATATCTCGTACCAGCGATAAACCCAAACCAAAACCTGGTTCAGAGTCGGATTGACCTAAGCGTTCGAATCGTTCGAATATTTTGGTTGTTTGTTCATTTGCTAATCCTGAGTGTTGATTTTCAACAATAAGCTGATATTTACCATCGACCAGCATTGAATCGAGTTTTACCCAACCTTCAGCACTTGTGTATTTCAATGCGTTGGAAAGTAGGTTTTCAAGTATCGAAACCAGATCATCTTTATGTGCGTCTATGATTGCATTACTATTAAGATGTTGTTTTAATTCAATCTTTTTTTGCTGCATCAAAGGCTCAAAGGCAATCACATAACGTATAAGTAAGTCATCAATGTTAATATGCTCAACTTGCTTTTCTTTTTGTTCAACTTTACTAAGGTGCAATATCCGCTCAACCAAGCCAAATAATCGCTTGCCATTATTCTGTGCCAAGTGAATAAGCTTTTGCTGCTGGTCAGTTAAACTAGGTTGTTGAGCTAATTGTTCAATTGGTGCATTGATTAAAGTAATAGGAGTTCTAAGCTCGTGAGATATATTGGCAAACAGCTGATTTTTTTGATCCAACGTAGAAGCTAGCTCAGCCGTTTTTTCATCTACTGTTTTCTGAAGTTGCGCTTTTTGCCTTAATAGAAAGCTTGTTCGATACCGATAATAACCATAGCCTGTGAATATCAATAATAAGAAATATAGGGTGAGTGCAACATCTGACTGATAATAAGGTGGGCTCACCAAGATATTTACGTCACTTTGTGCATTATTCCATTCTATTCCATCGTGTGAATATTGGAGTTCAATGCGATACAAGCCTTTTGCTAAACCACTGAGTTGAATACTGCTAGCACTACCATTATTAATCCACTTCCCTTCATTTAAACGATACCTAAATTGGCGTTGTTCGGGTTGAAAGTAATCATCAACGAAGTACTCAAGTGCTATCGTGTCTGTTGACGCCATGAACTCTAAACTAAGTGCATCACTAACTAATGCTTTGCTATCGGGTGAAATCCATCTCAAACTAGCGGCAGAATCACCTTGCACTAATCGCTCGGGAATAATTTTTGAAACACCATCAATACCTGAAAAATAAAGGCTTCCATCAACTCCAGTTGCAACACCTTTGGTATTAAACTCACTACTTTGTAACCCATCGCGTTTAAAGAATGCTTTTAGTTGATTCGTTGATTTATTCCAACGATACAGACCATTAAACGTCGATAACCAAAAGATGTTTTGCGACTCCTTGGTTATAGCCTGTATGTAGTGACTTTTTAGTGGTAACGGATAGTGCTTAAACGTATCTGAAGATGATTGATATTGATAAACTCCGTTGCTGGTGCCAAGGTATAGCTCTGCATCATCCATATACACATAGTACACAGTAACTTGGGGCTGGTTATCGCTTAATTGTAGTGGGTAGTGGTGAATTACATCACTTTCAATATCATAACGATTTACTCCGTCCATCGTACCAATCCAAAGTTGATTGCTCTGGCCTTCTGCAAGTGCATAAATATTGGAGTTTGCTTTAATACCCCGTGCATTGCCACTAACACCCACTTGCTTAAAATAACCCTGATATTCATCCACCAGCGTTGTTAATCCACCACGCCAATTCGCTACAAAGATCTGGCCTTGTGTAGTTTCAACTACATCTAAAACTGCGCCTTCCCCAGCAATATCAGGTATTAATTTGGAATGGTCATTGTGTGAGATCGTATTCAATGCGGCATCAAGGTGATACAAGCCATTGTTTGTCGCCAACCAAAAACTGCCGTCTTTAGATCGTTCTATTTTTAGGGTAAAGGTATCAAGCACTAACTTTGCTTTACCCAACCTACCATCATCTGAAATTGGGTAGCGATATAAGCCACCAACAGCGCCAGTCCAGAGATAACCATTGTTGAGCGTTAATGAATTTATATCGTCGGATTTAAGGCTATTTTGAGCCTGTTCTGAATACTGATAGTTTTGAATTGCAAAGCCATTAGCAGGAATGGCTATCACACCACCTTGAAAACTGCCTAGCCAAATGGTGCCATCTCGACTTATAAATACTGAGCGAACATCGCGGGTGATATTTCCAAGCTCATAAGGTTTAAGCATTGGGTAATTGCTGAACGTTTGAGTTTCAAATGAAAATTGACTCAGACCATTATTAGTTGCAATCCACAACGAATCTGCGTCTTCAGCCAAGTTAGGTACAGTCAACTGCTGATACTCTGGATTTGGGTTAAATCGTTCAAAGCACTCACAATCTGCTTTAAATCGGCTTAAGCCACCTTGAACTGTTCCAAGCCAAATTTCATCCTCAGTCGTATTAAATACGGTATATACAGTATCAGCACTCAGGCTGCGTCTATCATTCGAATCATGACGGAAGTAATCAAAACGCTTTAACGTAAGATCATAGCGATTTAAACCACCTCCCCATGTAGCAACCCAAATGTAGTTACCTTGCCGTGCAAGTGAACGAATCCATTTGTGGCTCGTTCCATAAGCGTTATCTTTGATTGGAAAAGTCGATACCTCATGCGTAGTTATGTTGAGTACATCTAAACCATTATCTGTGCCTAACCATAGTTCATCACCTACTTTAAGTACCGCTTGAATATTGTTGTGTGATAAACCTGAAGAAATTCTAAAGGTAGTAAAACTATCTGATTCTTTATGATATTGGCTGATCCCATTATGGGTCGCTATCCATAGCGAATTGTCAGGTGCCAGATAAACCTGATTAATACTATTTCCCGCCAAGCTATTTGCATCTGTCGGATCATATCGGTAAACCTTAAAATTCTGACCATCAAAACGGTTCAGCCCATCCTCAGTCCCAAACCACATATAACCATCACTGTCTTGAGCAATGGTGTATACCATACTATTTGATAAACCATCTTCAATGTTATAGCTGATGTAGTTAGGGTTCGGTAAAAATTGCGCGGCTGATGATGCCGAATAGATGAATATAAAAAGTAAAACCGTCTGTAGTAACGCCATAATCAAATTAAGTTTTTAGAATTATTATAATGATAAGCAAATCATACTTTATTTCTTACTCGGTCTCATACACTTAACCGACACACACATGTCGGCATCCGACAAAGTACCAGAACATCGTTGTCTCAAAATCGAAACCACAGGAAGGTTATATGGTATCAATAAGGAGAGATCATGCTAACGAACAATCAGATCAACCAGATAGCCGAAATGTTGATTGAATCAGGTAATCTTAACGATGATATTAGTGAGCATATTGGTCTTATTTTGGAAAACATTGCTGGTATTGAGCTATTGGATGACGACCAACTTAATTCGCTGCATTCAAAAATCGAGCAAGCAGTAAAAACCCTCAAAAGCTCATAGAAAGCCCACCTGCTTAGCCTGAACCCGAATAGTTAGGTGCAGAGTTTATTTCACCTGAAAGGATATCCAGATCCGTTGATTTTTTTAACAAGACACAGTAAGTACCTAATGCTCGTATCAAAGAATATCCGCGTACGGATCCCACAGTAGTGCCCAGTAAAGCGAAGCCATTTACTAACGGGTTCAGGTTCAATACCAGACATACTTAAGTGTTCTTTAGTTAATAACATACGGCTAGAAACAATCAGGTTTTTATCGAAAATCTAAATTTGATGGAGTATATCTGTAGTGGTCAACTAATTTTGGCCACAGTTTTAGAATCTTTGTATCTGACCTCATAATCGTTAGGTCCCCAGTTCGAGTCTGGGAGGGGCCACCACTTTTACAAGCTTTCCAAGTAAATATCTACTTACCGAAATTACTCTGTGCTCCTTTTTTTTAAAATGGAAAAAGATAAAATAATTCAAATGTGGAAAGTAATAAAAAATTGATGTACCCTTTTATTTTTATTGAACGAGGGAATGTTATGTCAAATAAAATTATGATCGAACGAAATATCGGTGTTTTGCGCGAAAAAATTAGAAACGCAGATACAACAACTGTCATGGGGTGTGTTGCGATTGCAACAAGCGCTGATATGCTATCAGGCGCAAAATTATCTAAACGGCAATATAGCTTCATTGTTAACAGTCGTCAGCGATGTAACCTAATAAAAACCGCTCTGTATAAAGATTTAACTAAGTTAATAGCTGAAAAGGCCATACCTAAAATATTATCTGCTGCAGATCCAACCTCAGATTTATCTAAAACTGCTTTTATGGCCGAAGCTACCGCAGACGCTGCCGGTGAGGCTCTTGAGGTGAAGACAGGTATACCAGCATTTAAAACAGCTGCTGTTTTAAATGCATTAAGTACTGGTATTCAGATTAAAACTATGTGGGATATTCAAGCGATCGAAGATGGCTTTGCTCAAACCCCAAAACAGTTTGAAAAATTATTTGCCGATTGGAGAAGTTGGAATATTGAAGAGCGTTATCAGGTGGACCGATGAAAAAATTATTAATTTTATTACTACCCAGCACATGTTTTGCACAATTTTCAGACTTATCGTTATGTGAAAACAAACAAACTATGCTTGGATTGGATTTTTATACAAATTGTGTGGGGGTCGCAGATGCCTCTGTGCATAAATTAAAGTCTGAGATAACTGCTAAACAGCTATATGAATACATAACTATTGGTATCAAAGACGTTAGTGTTTTAGAAGAGCACCTTTCAGATGATTTGATAGGAATTGTACATGCATTAATATCGATTGATCCAAACCCACTTTATTATACTACTGTTGGTAACAATGTTTTAGTCAAGACTAAAGAAGGGCTTAATATTTTTGAAAAGCATGATGGTTATTGGTTACAAAAATTAGTATCAGAGAAATCCGGTAGATAAATAGAGTTATCTCAAAAGTAATTTGATATTGATAATTATTTTAAACAGGTTTCAGTAATTTCAGCTCTAAAGTAGTCTAGCTCTTGTGGTAAAATTTTAAGAGCTAGCGATCTGCTAAGTCCTAATTTTGTAGCTTAGTCATCCTTCCTTATACGTAACTATATTTAAGTCTATGAGTGCTGTTAGTAAAGAGCAGATCGCGATTAGATGCTTTTGAAAGTGAACATTTACGGCCTCTGTCAGTATCTTAGCGTTGCAGATAGTTAATTTCCCTACCAGGCACTGTCATAGGTTGCTCTAAGCCTCTTTGTTCTTTCACAGTGTGTTTTGCGCATTCTTCTTGTTTATTAGTAATGTTATCTACTGGCGTTCGTAACTCATCAGAAGTTTTTATAAACAGCTGTGAACAAGTATTTAATACAAAAAAGCCCCTATTGGGGCTTTTTACTTACTAGTGTTTACTTTTATTGCTCAAAGCTACAAGAGTTAACTAATTTTTACGGTATATCTCATGCTCAATATCGTAAATATTTACGCTTAGACTGTCTGATGCTCTGCAATATGTTTTTAAACATGAAAGTAGCAGTTCGCTTAACATTTGTTTTTGCTCAATTGAGCGTCCTGCCAAAATATGTACCGCGATATGTATAAACCCTGATTTTCCTGCGCCAAGTTGATATTGCTGATAAGCAATAGCACGTGTTTTTATGGTTTCTAATTCAAACAAGTTACTTTCGAAAGCGGTTGTATGAATTTTTTCTACCAGTACTTGAGGTAAAACGGGGAGGTCTTCTGAGTGTTCAATAATAATGTGCGGCATTTAGGCGTTTCCTATTATGAGTTACTGCATGAGCGAGAGGTAATTGTACCAAATACAAGAGGGGTCACTAAACCCTGAGCTATCTAAAATCTTTACTTTAAACTAATTTAGTCGTATTTATTTTTGATGTTAGTATAAAAACAAACAGGTGAACCTTCGCTTAGTAACTTATCTACTAAGTTACCTATATATTGATTAAGGATAAGTATGAAATTACCACATAAATTTAAACGTTTAGCTTTACTTGCAGGTGCAATTGTTACGTTAAGTGCTTGCTCTGACGATGTTGCGTCGGTAAGCCTTGGGTTATTTACAACTAAAGATGTTGTGGTGAATTCGCAGCAAGATCCTATTGTTGAGGGCGTTACTTGTCATATTAGTCATATAGAGGCTAATTTGGACTTTTCTGATCCCTCTGATATGTCTATAGCGTGTCGTCAAACGGGGCCAATTACAGCGCAGCAGCTACAAAAAATAGACCGTAGCAAATCGGGCGAGGTGATCTTTAAATCATCTAAAAGTATATTATTTAAATCACTAAAAGTGCGTCGTATTTACGATGCTGAAAATCGTACTTTATTGTACTTATCGTACTCAACTAAAGAGTCCAGTGGAAGCCACCACCATGCGCTATCAACAGTGCCGCTATACAATACTCAAGCGTGGGACTGGGCGCTTACACAAAAAGACTAAGTTAGCACCTACGTAAGTACCTAAACTAAAACCTAAAAGAGCACACTATGTTAGCTTTATTTAAATCAAAGCCATTATTAGAGCAGCAAGAACAGCAATGGCTTATTGATACATTTATTTGGGCTGTAGAAAACTTTGATGCTGAGTTTTTTACAAAGCACACTCAAATAATACTGCCAACGGCCACTTTTTTCCCTGATTCGGTATCGAGCATTGAAGAAATGGCGAGTAATGTTTTTAACCGCGTTACTAATTACGCGGGTATGAACGCATGGCCTATCCAACTAGTTGCACCGCAGCAATTACAACCGCAAGTTTTTCCACACTTTGAATTTAGCAATGAAATACGTGGCGAAGGCAGCCATCTAATTGTGCCGCCAAGCCATACGATTAATATTTCTTTTAATCCTAACCAGATTAATCAGCCACAAGATTTAGTGGCAAGTTATGCAGGTACTCTGGCCACCATACTTATTCATCACGTTGGGGTGCTACCGCCAGGTGGTAGGGAGTATTTACCACAAGCTGCTGATGCACTTGCTTGTTTTTTAGGGTTTGGTGTGATGATGAGTAATACGGTGTATCAGTTTAAAGGCGGGTGTGGCTCTTGCTATAACCCATACGCTAACCGTGAAGCTAAGTTAAGTGAAACGCATACGGTATTTATGCATGCCCTAATTAGTTACTTTAAAAACGATAAAGTGTCTAAAAAGCATTTAAAGCCGCATTTACGTGGCCAGTTTAAAAAAGCACAAAAAGAAATTAAAGCATTGGTAAATAACTCGGCCAACCCGCTGTTATTAGCTTATTCGCCAAACTAGCAAGGATCTGCGTGGAATACTTAGATGAATTTTTACTGATTGTTATTGCTCATTTTTTTGCAGTAGCAAGCCCTGGGCCCGACTTTGCCGTTGTGCTCAAGCAAAGTGTGCAACAAGGTAGGCGCAATGCATTGTGGACAAGCGCCGGTGTTGGCGCTGCTATTTTACTGCACGTTGCCTATTGCGTTTTAGGTGTTGCGCTTATTTTAACGCAATCGCCTAGTTTATTTATGGCGCTCAAGTACCTTGCTGGTGCATATTTAGCTTACTTAGGCGTACAAGCTCTTAGAGCTGCAAAACCGCCTGAAAGTAATGAAGGCGAGGCTGTAAAAGATGTTGAAAACAAAACCGTTCAAGAGGAACCCGTTTGGGTGGCTTTTAGGCGCGGCTTTTTCACCAATGCATTAAACCCAAAAGCCACGTTATTTTTTATGTCGTTATTTACACTCGTGATTAGCCCAACAACACCTACTAGCGTACAGGTCGGCTACGGCGTGTACATGGCATTGGCTACTTGGGCGTGGTTTTCAATGCTTTCAATGATGCTTTCTCGCGATAATGTAAGGGGCTTTTTCCAACAACGCGGTTATTGGTTTGACCGTGGAATTGGCATTATTTTAATTGCACTTGCAGTACGTGTTGTTATTTAACTTATTCAAAAAGCGCAGGAGATAAAAATGCCGCTATATAATTTTTCGTTTGGTTCTAATATGTCATCTAACCGTTTGTTAGCGCGCTTGCCCAATGTAAAGCGTGTAGGAACTGCGATACTTAAAGGCTACGAGCTTACTTTTGATATGCTATTTAAAGATGGCTCAGGTAAATGCAGTATTTGTCCAAGCGATAAAGAAGATGCATTGGTTTACGGCGTTATTTATGAGCTCAATGAAGAAGAAAAAGCTATTTTAGATGGTATTGAGGGCGTAGGTTACGATTGTGTAGATATAGCCCCAACGCTTTTAACGGGTGAGACTGTAGCCGCACATTGTTATATAGCTAATACCCATGACAGCAATGTACTCCCATATGATTGGTACATAAAACACGTTCATCGCGGTTCACTTGAAGCGGGCGTACCAAAAGAATACAGTGATGCCATATTAAATCGCGCACAAAAAAGCGACACCAATCAAGAGCGCGCAGCAATTGAATTTGCAGTTCATCAAAAATAATAAAATAGGATTGATATGAAATTAACCAAACTTGCCGCAATTGCACTATTAGCAGGCACTACGTTTAGCAGCTGGGCACAAGTTGATACCAACAAAATTGACGACGTAATTAAAGCGTCAATGGCACGTTTTGACGTACCCGGTATGGCAGTTGCCATTGTTGAAAACGATAAAGTAATATTTGCTAAAGGCTTTGGTGTAACTAATCTCGATACCAACAAAAAAGTAAACAAAGACACTTTATTTGGTATTGCTTCAAACACAAAAGCATTCACTACTGCGGCACTGGCAAAGTTGGTTGATGAAGGTAAATTAAGCTGGGATGATCGCGTAATTGATCATTTACCCGAGTTTAGATTGTACGATTCGTACGTAACACGCGAAATGCGTATTCGTGACTTATTAAGCCATCGCAGTGGGCTTGGGCTTGGGCAAGGCGATTTAATGATTTGGCCAAGTACCGATAAATCAGTTGATGAAATTTTAGCGGGATTACAGTATTTAAAACCAGCGAGCAGTTTTCGTAGTAAGTACGCTTATAACAACTTGATGTTTGTTACCGCTGGTGAAGTGGTTGCACGCGTATCGGGTATGAGCTGGAACGATTACATCGAAAAAAATATTTTACAGCCGCTGCACATGGATAACTCACGCGCGGGCTTTTCACGTATTCCAAAAAGTAATAAAAACTGGGCGACAGGTCATATTCCTATGGATGGCACGCTTCATCCATTTTTTGTGAACTACCTTGAGGACTTTAGAGGCGCAGGCGCCATTGCATCAAGTGTAAGCGACATGAGCCAATGGCTTCGTACGCAATTAGCAGGCGGTAAAATGCCAAGTGGCGAGCAGCTATTTAGTGAAAAGCAACAAGCGCAAATGTGGCACCCACATATTACATCTATGGCGTCTAAAAGTGCGTTTGAATCGTATCATCAGCAGTTTAGGGGTTATGGGTTAGGCTGGAGCATTGAAGACTACCACGGCTTTAAAAAGCTAGGTCACGGCGGTGGTATTTTGGGAATGGTATCGCAAGTTACTTTATTGCCTGAGAAAAACCTCGGTATTGTTATTTTATCTAATCAACAAGCTTTTGGTGCACTTTCGGCAGTAACCCATGAAGTGCTTGAAGATGCACTTGAACTTGAAGATAAAGACTGGGTAGAAGATTTAGCTAAAAGTCATTTTGAAGGCAAGCAACAAGCGTATGCTAATGCAAAACCAGAAGCCCCCGCTGACTACCAACCACAATTACCAAACATTAATTACACCGGTACATTACACGATGATTGGTATGGCGATGTAATTATTGAGCAGTTAGATGGTAAATTACGCATTGATTTTACCCACACTAAACGCTTGAAAGGCACTCTTGAGCATTACACTGGCAATACATTTATTGTTAAGTGGGATGAAAAATTACTAGAAGCAGATGCGTTTATTCGTTTTGACATGAGCTCACAAAACCGTGTAAACAGTGCCAAAATGCGCGCGGTATCAACACAAGTGACCGACTTTAGCTTTGACTTTAGAAACCTACATTTAAAAGCAAAATAGCTAATATTGATATTTAAAGTATTGATATAAACCAAAGTCGCAAAGCCACCCATCGGTGGCTTTGCTATATTAAGTTTTTACACCTTGTAAGGGACTTTTTATGCGTACCGCTGTTATTTCTCATCCTCATTGCCGTAAGCATAAAATGATAGGCGACCACCCCGAGTGCCCAGAGCGTCTAGATGCCATAACCGATAGATTACTTGCCAGCGGCGTAGATGTTGGCTTAACACACCTACAAGCACCCAAGGCCGAGCGTGAGCATTATTTACTTGCTCACGATGAAGCTTTACTTAAACACGTAGAAAATACGCTACCAACAGAAGGGCTCGCTAATTTAGATGGCGATACGTGGCTGTGCCCCGATTCGTTTAAAGCGATTGAGCGGGCAGTAGGAGCAGGATTGTTAGCGGTTGATGAAATACTTGCCGATAAACTCGATGCTGCTTTTTGCTCAGTACGCCCGCCAGGGCATCACGCTAATAAAAACTCATCATCTGGGTTTTGTGTGTTTAATAACTTAGCTATTGCTGTTAAGTACGCACAAAGCAAAGGGGTTAAGCGCATTGCTATTGCGGATTTTGATGTACACCACGGTAATGGCACGCAAGATATTTTTATTGATGACGAAAATGTACTGCTTTGTTCGTTATTTCAGTATCCGTTTTATCCAAATACAGCGGTTAAAAATAATAGCCATATAGTTAATTCACCTCTGCCAATTGCCAGTAATGGCGACGATTTAAAAGAGGTGTTTACTGGGCAATGGCTACCAAAATTAAAAGCGTTTAAACCTGAATTACTTTTTATAAGCGCAGGGTTCGATGCTCACCTAGAAGATGATATGGCAAGCTTAAAGTTTGTAGAGGATGACTATATTTGGCTTACCGAGCAACTATGTGGTGTTGCTAAAGAGGGCGGTTGTAAAGGGGTTATTTCGTATTTAGAAGGTGGCTATGCGCTATCAGCTTTAGGTCGCAGTGCTGTAGCGCATATAAAAGTGCTTACTGAGGTTTAAATAAAGAGAGTGTTTATAGCCCTAGTAAATCAAACGCCTGCGCAGTACTTAGGGTTTTGATTTTACCAAGGCAGCATTGCCCTTCATTTAATAAGTAAGCTGTAACAAGCTGTGCTAGTTGCTCGCCATTCAATTTAGGGCAAACAGTGCCTTGTAAATTAAGGTAGTCACCTTGCTTGTTAAGTACTCGCACATCGCTTAGCTCACTTTGCGTAACGCTGTGCAAGCACTCTTGTTGCTCTTGTTGGTTATGGGCTATCTCAAGCTCATTATAAATAACCAATAATTGTGGGTAGCTGTTTAACATGGCCCGTTAGCCTACGGTTACTTCATAAGACGTAAATTTACGTATATTAATAACGCCTTTTTCAAAGATTAAGTACTGACCTTTAATACCTTGTAAAACACCACTTACAACAGGGTCTTTATCAAAGTTAAATGAGCTGATTTTTGTTGGGTATTCGGTTACTGGAAAGTTTAAATCAACCACATCTTCATCAAGTTGCTCTATTGCTGTTGCGCCAAATAATTCACTGAGCTCGTTTAGCTTTTCACTAATTTGTGGGATCAGCTCGGCTGCCGCTGCTTTTAAGTCAATTGCGTCGTTTTGACCTTTTAGCATATTGCGCCAATTAGTTTTGTCGGCAATAAATTCAGCCAATGCAACTTCTACTAAACCAGATTGCAGGCGAGTTTGCACTTTAAAAATAGGTAATGCCTGAGTGGCGCCTTGATCAACCCAGCGAGTCGGTATTTGTGTGTGGCGGGTAATACCTACCTTTAAACCTGAGGTGTTAGCGAGATACACATAGTGTGGGATCATGCAGTTTTCTTCGCCCCACTGCGGCTCTCGGCAAGTGCCTTGATCGTAGTGGCAGGTTTCTGGTTTCATTATGCACATATCGCAACTAGCAAGCTTGCGCATACATACAAAACAGTGACCTTGAGAATAGCTTTTTTTGGTTTTTTTACCGCAGTTAGAACATAAAATAGTGCCACTAAAGGTAAGCGTAAGCTCCTTACCTATAAATGCATTTAAGTCTACTAAGTGTTCACCTACAGGTAAGTGATATTGTACTGGTTCGGTTAAGCTCGATTTTAGTTTACGCAGTGTGCCTTGCATCTTTACTTGGCCCCTAAAGATGTTAAAAAGAGGAGTCTAACATTTTTAAGCTATATTGGCTTTTTAAGAAGTGTAAATAGTCGGTGTAAGGCAGTGCTTTTGCGTATAAATAACCTTGGGCGGAATCAGCGTTCATATCTTTGAGCAAGTGATGGATTTCTTGGGTTTCTACCCCCTCAATTGTTATTGATAAATTGAGGTTATGCGCCATATCAATGGCTGTTTGTACAATAACTTGGTGAGTTGGGTTGTTAGGCAAATCAAAAACAAATGACTTATCTATTTTAAGCTCACTAAAGTGATAATTAACTAAGTAGCTAAGTGACGCGTAGCCTGTCCCAAAGTCATCCAGTACCACTTTAATACCTAATGCGGTTAACTCATCAACTAACTTTATAAGTGCATCTTGACTATCTACGAAGGCCGATTCGGTTAGTTCAAATTTAAGTAAGTGTGCCGGCACTTGGTATTTAATTAAAATATTTTCTACTTTTTCGGCTAAATTATTTATGGTTAAGTTTTTAGCACTTAAATTTACGCTAATTGTGTGCTCGTTATAGCCATTTTTAGTAAGCTCAACTATGTCTTTACAAGCTTGCTCTATTACCCACAGTGTTAGCTCGTTAATAATACCGGTGTGTTCAGCAAGTATTATTAGCTCTTCAATTGATAAGTTGCTGTAAGTTGGGTCGGGCCAACGTAATAAAGCTTCAGCACCACTTACGTGGTTACTTAATAAGTTTATTTGAGGTTGGTAATAAAGCGCCAGTTGATTTGTTTTGATTGCTTGTTGCAGCTTAGCGGCTAGAGCAACGTCCATCATCAGATTATTACCGTTTGACGATGACCCAACTTGATTAACGCTACCTTTTGCTTTTTTAAGCGCTAAATAACCACGCTTTAACCAATATTCAAAGTCGTTAGTCTTGCCTGCACTACTAATACCTATACTGTAACTAAGCTGCAGGTTTAGCCCTTTAATTTCATATTGTTTTGGTAGGCTACTAATTATTTTAGTCAGTAGTGCTTCTAGCATTTCTTGGTTTTGTGTTTTTGTAGAAATACAGGCAAATACACCACTGCTTAAATCGGCTAAGCGAGGACTGGTGTTTAAATCTGTTTCGAGGTTTGTAAATTCACGTTCATGGCTGAGTTCTAATTCAAGCTCTTTGGCTATATGCTTTATAAGTGTGTAGCCCTGAGAAGAGGTAATAATCGTATTGAGTGAATTAAAGTGACGTATTTTTATTAAACACAACGTTGTTGAGCGATTTTGGCTCTGTAGTGCCATAAATGCTTGTTTTAGCTTGGAGCTATTAAGTAATCGTGTTTGTTGTGTATGCGTGGCATGGTAAAGCGCACGTTCTCGCTGATACCTTACCCTGTCTGCTAATGCCATCGCCATTAAAATAACTTCGCACAAAATAGCGACTAAAAAGGCATGGCGGGTTGCAAAGGTATACGGTAAAACACCAGTGAGTTCCATAGGTTGAATTGCCGCACCAAAAATTAGCGGTATCCATGATAAAACATAAAACTTAGCCCACCTAAAACCACTGCGTAACTTGTTATATATTAAAATAATACAAGTAATATAAAGCAGTACCATTACACCAAAAAATATAGGAGCCGCTATATTTTCAGGAATAAACAAGCTACATACAGCAAGAGTAAACATAAGCCAAAGTAGAGCTATACTCATTTTGTAACGCCAACATTTATCTTTATGATAGCGCAAAAACATGGTGCAAAAAGCAAGGGTGAAAAAGGCGACCCCATAATTACTAAACACAATTTGTTCGTGAATAAAGAGCTGCCATTGCTTAGGCCATAAATAAAAACCAAAGCCCAGTACTGCACCCATTAGTGTAATAGCGCTGACGATGTAGCCAATATAAATTAAATAAACACGGTCTTTTATACCAAAATAAAGCACCAAGTTATAAAGCGCAGCCATCAATAGCACGCCTACAAAAATACCCCAGATCCCAGTTTGAGAGCGCACTAAGTCAATAAACTCTTTATCACGATACAAGTTTACAGGTGTTTTACTTATGCCTATTGTGTCTATTTTTATTACTAGGCGTTGTGATGATTTTCTTTCTACTAAAAAGCGAATATGCGGTACGCTGTATTCAAACAAAGAGAGGGCTTCTTCTTTATCGCCGAGTTTGTATGTTTCAATTAGTTTGTTATTTTTATCGAGGCGATAAACCGTAAGGTGATCGACCATAGGGTTGTCAAAATGTGCTACAACATTTTGCTTGTTAATACTTTTATTTTCTAAATCAAGAAACAACCAATAATTTTGTTGGCTAAAGCTCCATGGAACATCTGAAAATGGTTGATGAGTAAGTAATTCAGGTTGGTTAATGATGGTATCGAATGTTTTAGTTTTGGTTTCGTCAATATAGTAGGCGTAATCGAGGTACATTGGAGCCGTTTTATCAATTGTATATCGTGTAGGCACGACTAAGTTTGATGCCAATGTACTGATTATAAAAAATATAAAAATCAGTATGGCAACAGCAATTGCATGGTAACGTAAAGTTCTTAGTTCCAACGTTAATTTACTTTTAAAAAACCTTTTAATTAGTGTAGCACTAAAAAAGCGCAGGGAAACTGCGCTTTTTTAGTTAAATTAATTGGTTATACCAATGAATAGGTATTATAGGCTATTGCTCGCGTGCAATAGCACGGTAAGCTATATCTGTACGATATTCCATACCATCCCAGCTAATTTGTTTAACAAGCTCATAGGCGCGTTGCTGCGCTTGCGTAACAGTGTTACCAAGTGCTGTTGCGCATAATACGCGACCGCCTGCGGTTACAACGTCATTGCCACTTTGTTTAGTACCCGCATGAAACACTTTTTCACCTGCAGGGTAATCCACTTTTAGCCCCGAAATAGCGTCACCTTTAGGGTAATCACCAGGGTAGCCTTTAGCGGCAAGTACAACACCAACGGCTGCGCGTGGGTCAAACTCAATCGTTGTTTTATCAAGTTCTACACGGTTAGCAGCTTCAATCAATTCAACCAAATCTGATTGCAAACGTAGCATCATTGGTTGAGTTTCAGGATCGCCAAAGCGACAATTGTACTCAATTACTTTAGGGGTGCCTGTTTCGTCAATCATTAAACCTGCATATAAAAAGCCGGTGTACGGATGGCCTTCGCTTGCCATGCCTTCTACCGTAGGGTAGATCACTTCGTTCATAATACGCTGGTGGATTTCATCAGTAACAACTGGCGCAGGTGAGTATGCACCCATGCCACCCGTGTTAGGACCCGCATCGCCATTGTAAGCGCGTTTATGATCTTGGCTTGTTGCAAATGGTAATACGTTTTTACCATCAACCATTACAATGAAAGACGCTTCTTCACCGTCTAAAAACTCTTCAATAACAACACGACTTCCCGCATCGCCAAAAGCATTACCCGCAAGCATATCGCGAATCGCTTCTTCGGCATCGGCCTCCGTCATGGCTACAATTACGCCTTTACCCGCAGCCAAACCATCTGCTTTTACAACAATTGGCGCGCCTTTCTCTTTTAAATAAGCAAGGGCAGGCTCAATCTGTTCAAACGTTTGGTAGTCGCCAGTTGGGATTTTATGACGTGCTAAAAAGTCTTTAGTAAACGATTTCGAACCTTCAAGCTGAGCTGCGCCCGCCGTTGGTCCAAAAATAGCCATGTTATGCTCACGAAACTTATCAACAACACCCAGTACTAACGGTATTTCTGGACCTACAATAGTAAGCTCTACCTTATTTTGCTGTGCAAAACTAAGTAAACCATCTAAGTCGTCAACGTTTATTGCTACGTTTTCAAGTTTTGGTTCAAGTGCAGTACCTGCATTACCAGGGGCTACAAATACAGTATTTACTTTGGTGTTTTGAGCGGCTTTAAACGCAAGTGCGTGTTCGCGGCCGCCGCTGCCAATGACTAAAACATTCATGGCGAAAATTCCTATTTAAAGCGGTTTCTTAAATTTCAGCGTCATGCGGTCGCTTTCACCAATGGCTTTATATTTGTCAGCATCTTGTTCGCCGAGTCTTAAGCTTGGTGGCAGCGTCCATACACCTTTAGGGTGATCGGCTGTATCTTTTGGATTTGCATTTATTTCACTGCTTGCTACTAATTCAAACCCAGCTTGTTCAGCAAGGTCTACTACGTAGCTCTGCTTCATATAACCTGATGTTTTTTGATCTTCATCAGCACGCTCTTCAGCTAAACGGTGTTCAACTAAACCTAATGTACCACCTGGTTTAAGGGCTTTATAAAAAGCTTGGAATGCACTTAATGTACCGCTTTTATCTTTGCCCATATACCAGTTATGTACATTACGAAATGTTAAAACCATATCGGCACTGCCAGCTGGTGCAATATCTAAATGTGTTACAGGTGCAAATTCAGTAATTTTAACGCTACTAAAGCGCTCATCTTCAGCTACTTTTTGTTTAAAGCCTGCAAGAGAACGTTGGTAGTAGCCAACTGATGAATCAGCAGGAAAGTGCGCGGCATAATAAGTGCCTTGCTCTTTTAATGCTGGCGCTAAAATTTCACTATACCAACCATCACCGGGTGCAATTTCAACAACTGTCATGGTTGGTTTAAAGCCAAAAAATGCAAGTGTTTGAGCTGGGTGACGATATTCATCACGAGCGCTGTTTTTAGCACTGCGTTCGCTTGATTGAAGTGCATGTTCAAGGCTTGATTCGTGGTTATGGCTAAGCGCCATAGTCGATGTCATTGTTAGTGTGGCTACAAGTAGCGATTTTAGCGCAAATTTCATTGTTTGTTCCTTCACATTATAATTTTAAATAGGTTATTGAATAATCAGAATACGTGAATTTATAGCAAACAAAAAGGGTTAAACCAACGTTTAACCCTTTGTGTGATTAGTGGCGGAAATGGCGCATACCAGTTAGTACCATTGCCATGCCAGCTTCATCAGCAGCTGCAATCACTTCTTCATCACGCATTGAGCCACCAGGCTGAATTACCGCAGTAATGCCAGCGGCTGCGGCTGCGTCAATGCCATCACGGAATGGGAAGAATGCGTCAGACGCCATAACTGAACCTTTAACTTCAAGGTTTTCGTCGGCGGCTTTTATACCTGCAATTTTAGCTGAGTATACGCGGCTCATTTGGCCTGCGCCTACACCAATGGTCATACCGTCACGGGCATAAACAATTGCGTTTGATTTAACAAATTTAGCTACTTTCCAGCAAAACAGTAAATCTTTAAGTTCTTGCTCAGAAGGCTGGCGCTTAGAAACAACTTTTAAGTCGCCTTGCGTTACCATGCCTAAGTCGCGGTCTTGAACTAAAATACCGCCGTTAACGCGTTTAATATCTTGGCCAGCTGCTTTACCTGTCCACTGTCCACATTCTAATAGGCGCACGTTCTTTTTAGCTTCAACAATTTTTGCAGCGTCGCTCGAAATACTAGGTGCAATAATTACTTCAACAAACTGACGGTCAACAATTGCTTGTGCAGTTGCTGCATCTAGCTCTCGGTTAAAGGCAATAATGCCACCAAATGCTGATGTAGGGTCTGTTTTAAAAGCGCGCTCGTATGCTTGTAGAATATTGTCGCCAATTGAAACACCACACGGATTAGCATGTTTTACAATTACGCACGCAGGTACGTCAAATTCTTTAACACATTCAAGTGCTGCATCGGTATCTGCAATGTTGTTAAACGAAAGGGCCTTACCTTGCAATTGAGTTGCTGTTGCAACTGATGCTTCAGCAATGTCATTTTCAACATAAAAAGCAGCATCTTGATGTGAGTTTTCACCGTAACGCATATCTTGCTTTTTAGTGAACTGCATATTGATAGTACGTGGGAATTTAGTCTCTACAGCAGCTTCCTCGGTGTAATCAGGCACCATTTTACCGAAGTAGTTAGCAATCATGCCATCGTATTGTGCAGTGTGCTCGTAGGCGGCAATCGCTAAATCAAAACGTGTTTTGTACGTTGTTGAACCATTGTTGTTTTGCATTTCACTAATAACACGGTCGTAGTCGCTTGCGTTTACCACGATTGTTACATCTTTGTGGTTTTTAGCTGCTGCACGAACCATTGTAGGGCCGCCAATATCAATGTTTTCAATGGCATCTTCAAGGCTGCAGTTTTCTTGAGCGACTGTATTCGCAAAGGGGTATAAGTTAACTACAACTATGTCGATAGCAGAAATGTTGTTATCTGCCATTACGCTTTCATCTTGTCCGCGACGGGCTAATATGCCGCCGTGAATTTTTGGGTGAAGGGTTTTTACGCGACCATCCATGATTTCAGGGTGGCCTGTGTGATCTGATACTTCAGTCACTTTTATAGCGTTATCAGCAAGTAGTTTACATGTGCCGCCAGTTGATAAAATATCAACGCCTTGCGCTTCAAGTGCGCGGGCAAATTCAACAATACCGGTTTTATCAGACACACTTAATAGTGCGCGACGAATGGGACGATGAGTATCCATTGTAGTTTGATTTCCTCAGTTAATGAGCTAGCTTAGAAGCGGGCATTTTAACTGATTACTACTCAAAAAACGACTTATAAAGGCTCAATAAGCGTGAGCATTTTGCAATTTAGTTAATAAACTGTAGGCATAAAAAAAGCACCCTAAGGTGCTTTTTTTGCAAAATACCAGTTGTATTGGATTAGTAAGTAGTAATAACGATAGAAAAACAAGTCTATAACAAGGCAAAAATTTTGCAGTGTAGTTATTCTACATAAAAAACTTTTAACGACGTTATGGGCTTGTTTAGCTCGTTAGAATACTTACGCTTTCAATATAATTGGTATTAGTTCATGCCGTATTTTTTAAGCTTTTTACGTAAAGTACCACGGTTGATACCTAGTAAAATTGCTGCACGAGTTTGGTTACCACGTGTATATGTCATTACTTCTTCAAGTAATGGCGCTTCTAGCTCTGAAAGAACAAGGTCGTAAACGTCTTGCACATCTTGACCGTTAAGCTGCTTTAAATAGTGGTGAACAGCTTTTTTTACTGCATCACGCAATGGCTGCGGTTTCTCGTGTGACTGAACATGAGGGTTAGTGATAAATGGAGAAGTCACGTTTTGTTCGAACATTATTAAGTCTCTTTCTTTCTTAGTTAGCTGCTAGTGTTTTAAAGTATTGCTCTAATGCGACGACCTGTGCCTGTGGGTTGTCGAGCGCATTAAATACTCGCCTAAACTGACCATCACTGTCATGGGTTTGCAAATACCAAGATACATGTTTGCGAGCAATTCGCGCTCCCATTGGCTCACCGTAAAACATATGGAGGTTTGTTAAATGCTCCATTAATATACTGCGCACCTCTGCAATAGCAGGTGGCTGTAAATGTTCCCCAGTTCGCAAATAGTGGTCTATCTCCCTAAATATCCAAGGGCGACCTTGGGCGGCTCGGCCAATCATAATGGCATCTGCACCCGTATAGTCTAAAACCTGTTTTGCTTTTTCTGGTGATGTAATATCACCATTGGCAACAACAGGAATCGACACTGAACGTTTTATATCCCTAATCGTGGCGTACTCAGCATCACCTTTGTACATACATGCGCGCGTACGCCCATGTACAGCAAGTGATGCAATGCCATAACGTTCAGCTATTCTCGCAATCTCTACACCATTACGGTTATCCGGATCCCATCCTGTACGGATTTTAAGTGTCACAGGTATATCAACAGCATTAACAACTGCATCAATAATCTCTTCCACAAGTTCAGGAAACTGTAATAAGGCAGAGCCTGCGAGTTTCTTGTTCACTTTTTTTGCTGGGCACCCCATATTGATATCTATGATCTGTGCACCATTAGCAACATTGAATTGTGCGGCCTGCGCCATAAGCTCAGGATCTGCTCCTGCAATTTGCACCGCGCGTATACCCGACTCACCGCTGTGATCCATACGGTTCATCGACTTTTCTGTTTTCCAAACCTTAGGATTTGACGATAGCATTTCAGACACAGCTAAGCCCGCACCTAAGCGTCGACAAAGTTGTCTGAATGGTCTGTCTGTAATGCCTGCCATTGGCGCGACAATTACATTATTCTCAAGTTGGTATTTACCGATACGCACTATATTCAATAGGCCTCTTTTCAAGGGGCGCTAAGTTTACGGTTTTTTTCACAAAAATCAAAGGCTATAAATTGAACAAAAGTAACTTTTTTTTGCCCTTTTCGTATTGACATTTGATAACCACATGACAAGTAGGTTGATTTGTTTGAAATTCATACAGATTTTATTTTTTACAAGATAACTAGAAAATTTTTTGATATGTAAAAAAATAGTAAAGCCTGTTAAATACAGGCTTTACATGCATGTTTTGAGTTAATGCTCTAGATTTGATTGTTCGATTTATTACGCTTTTTTAGTGCCACTTACTCGAGTCCAATCACCTTCAACGGCAATGTCATCTAGTTCAATAAACGGTGCATAAATGTCAGCAACCGATTGTGCTTGTTCTTCTAAAATACCTGACATGGCAATTTTACCACCTGGCTTTAATAACCCTAAAATCACACTATGTAATTCGCGAAGTGGCTGGGCTAAAATATTGGCCACTACTATATCTGCACTAAACTCAGGTTGGTTTTCTGGAAGGTATACTTCGAGTTTGTCTGCAACACCATTTCGGTTCGCGTTATCAAGGCTAGCTTCAAGCGCTTGAGGGTCAATATCTATCCCAATCATACGCTCTGCACCTAGTTTTATAGCTGCAATACCTAAAATGCCTGAGCCACAACCAAAATCAACAACCGTTTTACCCGTCAGATCTTGGCTTTCTAACCATTTAAGGCACAAGGCCGTTGTTGCATGCGTACCCGTGCCAAAAGCAAGGCCAGGGTCTAGCAATACATTTACAGCATCAGGGTCAGGAATGTCGCGCCAGCTTGGGCAAATCCATAGTTTTTCGCCAAATTGAATAGGGTGGAAGTTATCCATCCATTCACGTTCCCAGTCTTTATCTTCAAGTTGCTCGATTTTGTATACTAAATTGTCTTTTAGCTCATCATGGCGCTTCAATAACGCAACGACTGCGTTCATATCATGATTAGCTTCGAACAGGCCAATAACTGTGGTATCAGCCCAGAACACAACGGTGCCAATTTTAGGCTCGTAGATAGGGGTGTCTTTTGCGTCAATAAAGGTTACTGAAGCGCTACCCGCTTCCATTAATAGATCGCTTACGGCATCAGCTGTTGCAGCATTGGCATTAATACGAATTTG
Source organism: Pseudoalteromonas sp. SG45-3 (assembly GCF_014164075.1). Classification (NCBI taxonomy): domain Bacteria; kingdom Pseudomonadati; phylum Pseudomonadota; class Gammaproteobacteria; order Alteromonadales; family Pseudoalteromonadaceae; genus Pseudoalteromonas; species Pseudoalteromonas sp. SG45-3. The sequence continues at coordinate 137,468 of NZ_JACJEN010000002.1, forward strand.
GATCCAAGCCATGGTTATTTCCTTCAAATAGAAAAAAGGCCGCTATAGCGGCCTTTTTAGTTTATATAGTAGCGCTAAAATTATTTAGCGTCTAAAAAGCTTTTCAGTAAATCTGAGCGAGAAGGGTGGCGTAATTTACGCAGCGCTTTCGCTTCTATTTGACGAATACGCTCACGTGTTACGTCAAACTGTTTACCTACTTCTTCTAAGGTGTGGTCGGTATTCATATCAATACCAAAACGCATACGTAGTACTTTAGCTTCACGAGCTGTTAAGCCTGCAAGTACATCGTTAGTTGCGCCACGAAGAGATTCCATTGTTGCCGAATCGATTGGCGAATCAATAGTTGTATCTTCGATAAAGTCACCTAAGTGAGAATCTTCATCATCACCGATTGGTGTTTCCATTGAAATTGGCTCTTTAGCAATCTTAAGTACCTTACGGATTTTATCCTCAGGCATCATCATGCGTTCTGCTAATTCTTCTGGATTTGGCTCACGACCCATTTCTTGTAACATTTGACGAGAGATACGGTTAAGTTTATTAATCGTTTCAATCATATGCACAGGGATACGGATTGTTCTTGCTTGGTCAGCAATAGAGCGTGTGATTGCTTGACGTATCCACCACGTAGCATAAGTAGAGAACTTATAACCACGGCGATATTCAAACTTATCAACCGCTTTCATCAGACCAATGTTACCTTCTTGGATTAAATCTAAGAATTGTAAGCCACGGTTTGTGTATTTTTTAGCAATTGAGATTACAAGACGTAAGTTAGCTTCAACCATTTCTTTTTTCGCACGGCGTGCTTTCGCTTCACCTATGCTCATTCGACGGTTGATGTCTTTAATACGCTCAATACTTAAACCTGTTGTTTGTTCAATAACAGATAATTTATTAATGCTACGAATGATTTCTGGCTTAACTTCTTCAAGTTTAGCTGAATACTTTTCGTTACCTGAAATTTCTAAATCAACCCAAGAAGCGTCAGTTTCGTTATTAGCAAAATGCTTAACGAATGTTTTCTTTGGTAATTTAGCAATTTGAACAGCTTGCTTCATGATTAGGCGTTCTTGAACACGAACACGATCCATCATTTCACGCATGTTATTTACCATGCGGTCAAACTGTTTAGGTATTAATTTAAATGTTCTGAAAAGCTCACCAATTTCAAAAATGGCTGCTTGTGATTCAGGATGCGAACGACCTTTAGCTTCAAACGTATCACGTGCTTTATTATATAAATCACGTAAATTTTCAAAATGAATACGAGCTTCTTCAGGATCTGGCCCTGTGTCTATCTCTTCTTCATCTTCATCATCGCTATCAGCATCATCTTTGTCATCTTTATCGTCGTCCTCAAGTTGCTTAGCACTTAATTCTGAACCGATGTTAGTTGCTGAAATTGGCGCTGTATCTTCATTAGGATCGATAAAGCCAACGATAATATCGCTTAAACGCATTTCTTCAGCTTCAAACTTATCCCACTGCTCTAGTAGGTAAGTGATTGCTTCAGGGTACTCTGCAACAGAAATCTGTACTTGATTAATGCCTTCTTCAATACGTTTAGCGATTACAATTTCGCCTTCACGTGTAAGAAGTTCAACAGTACCCATTTCGCGCATGTACATGCGAACTGGATCCGTTGTACGGCCGATTTCTTTTTCTACAGTCGCAAGGGCTGCAGCGGCAGCTTCAGCTGCGTCTTCGTCTGTCGTTGTTTCTTGCATCATTAATTCATCAGCATCAGGCGCGTTTTCGCTAACCTTGATACCCATGTCATTAATCATGCTTATGATATCTTCTACTTGATCTGAGTCTATAATGTCTTGTGGAAGGTGATCATTTACTTCTGCAAAAGTTAAGTAGCCTTGCTCTTTACCTTTCTGAATCAGAAGTTTTAATTGTGACTGAGGAGTTGGATCCATAGAGATTGTTTCTTCCACTCTGATAAGTTGATACAACAGGCGCCATCATGTAGTTTGCATTAAAGCTAACTAGAATAATGTGACGCAGTGAATAGCACAGTATAACAGTTTAAATCAATTTTGACTAGGGTCTGTTGGTCTTTCAGGATTAAAGTTTGTTCTATCCAAGGGTGGTTTAATCGCGGCGCGAGGTTTGTAACCTAGTGGGCTAAGTAAAAACCGAGCAACAAAGAGTAAACCTCCCTTGGGTCGAACCCAAAGGGCAGCGCGTGTTTGGTATTTATGCTGCGTTATCGCCTATTTATGTGGAATAACCACACTACATAAGCTCTGTCTTGTCTAAATACCAAACACACTGCTGTAAACTTAACCTCGAAAGATAAACAGACCCTAACTGTTAGTCGCTTTTAACGCTGTCATTAACAAATGACACTCAAGCCTTTCATCGCTACTAAGGCCTTGTGTCTTGTCCTTTATTAATAAGGTCTCGAGTCGATAATTTAAACACTGATCTTCAATAAACTTGAAAGTATTTTTAAAAACCGTCTCTAAACGTTCTTCATTTATCTCATGTTGCCACGTTGCAAGCTTGATTAATGGCTCGTAATCTTCAGTTCCTCGAAAAAACTCGAGCAGTTGCGCAGTGGTCACATTTTCTTTTTCTAAAGCTTGTTCTTGTAATCGTAATAACAGCCCTATGCCAGCAATGTTCATTTGTGCAAGCTCAGGTAAATACGGCACACTTTTAGCTAAATTAGGGTGCTGGATCAATATACCGATAGCTTGGCGCATAGGTGTTATTTTAAATTTACGTTCAATAGAGTGTTGTTGTTTAGGCGTTTTTAAACGGCTATTCAACTGCTCACGCGTTCTGCCAATTAAGCGTCCTAATTGTTCAAGAATGTTTTCTTGATAAAACTCACTTGGAATTTTTTCAATTAGTGGAAGTGCTGCACTAAGAAGTTTAGCTTTTCCTGAATCGAGTGTTAAATCAACCTCTTGGCTTAATTTATTAAACAATACTTTGGTAAAGTCATCTGCTTGGCTTAGGCGCAATTCGAATTGCTCCTTACCTTCTTTTTGTACAAGCGAGTCAGGGTCTTCGCCATCTGGTAAAAATGCAAATTGTAGTGCTTTACCATCGTTTAAATAAGGGAGTGCATTTTCAAGTGCCCGCCAAGCAGCGTCACGGCCAGCCCTGTCGCCATCGTAACAACAGATTACTTTATCAGTAGTTCTAAATAAAGTGTGCATGTGCTCGCTTGTTGTTGCTGTCCCCAGTGATGCAACTGCATATTCAATCCCTTGTTCAGCTAAGGCAACAACATCCATATAACCTTCAACAATCATTACATGATCAAGTTTTTTATGGGCTTGCTTTGCTTCGTAAAGCCCATAAAGCTCAAAGCCTTTATGGAAAATTCGGGTTTCTGGCGAGTTTAGATATTTTGGCCCTTGGTCGGCTTGCATTACACGCCCACCAAATGCAATAACGCGTCCGCGTTTATCGCGAATAGGGAACATTAGGCGATCGCGAAAAAAATCAAATTGTCTGCCTGGTGTTTTTTCTGAAGCTAGCTTTAGCTCAACCAATTGCTCTTTTTGTTCTTTATTACGACCAAGCTGTAGGCATAGCCCATCCCATTCACTGGGAGCGTAGCCAATCATAAATTTTTTAACAGTTTCACCGCTTAAACCACGGCCTTTAACATACTCAATAACAGCAGCAGAATTACTATGGTGTTTTAATTGGTGCTGATAAAAGCGAGCAGTATGAAGCATTAAGTCGTAATCGGAGCGCTTTTGCGCAGCCGTACGCTCTGGTGCTGAATTTGCGCCTTGTTCTCGAGGTACTTCTAAGTTAAGCATGCTGGCTATTTCTTCAATAGCATCTACAAACTCTAGCTTTTCGTACTCCATTACAAACGAAATTGCATTACCATTAGCGCCACACCCAAAGCAGTGATAAAACTGTTTGTCTTGCGATACAGTAAATGAGGGAGATTTTTCGTTATGAAATGGGCAGCAAGCTTGATAATCCTTACCTGCTTTTTTTAGACCTACTTTTGAGTCTATCAGGTCGACAATATCGGTTCTGGCAAGTAAATCGTCTATAAAGTTACGTGGGATCTTTCCGGCCATTAGTAAAATACAGTCCTGAAATAATAAGAAGAAGAACGAATATGAAATTTACTTTTTTATACTTGCTTGATGCAAAATATAGTGTGCTTTAACTTACCAAAATGACAGCGAAATAAATAGGGAAGCTATAAAAAATTTCATTTTAAAGTAACCTAATCGGTGTACTTTTTATTAAAGTTAAAAACAAAGAAACCGAGCGCTAGGCTCGGTTTACTTCAATCATACTTTAATGTATGTGGGAGTATTAGGCAGTTAATCGTTGCTTAATTAAACCAGAAATCTTACCCATATCGGCTCGACCTTCAGCTTTGCTTTTGATTATACCCATTACTTTACCCATGTCTTGCATACCTGCTGCATTAGTATCAGCAATAGCCGCGTCAATGAGAGCAATTATTTCTTCTTCACTCAATTGTTGAGGTAAAAAAGTTTCAAGCGCTACTATTTCATTGGCTTCAATATCAGCTAAATCATCACGCCCAGCATCTTTGTACTGAGTGTAAGAGTCACGACGTTGTTTAACAAGCTTCACTATAACGGAGGTAATACCTGCGTCGTCTAGCGTTATTTGCTCGTCAATTTCACGTTGCTTGATTGCAGCAAGTACCATACGAATAGGGTTAAGACGTTGCTTGTCTTTAGCTCTCATCGCATCTTTTTGCGCATCTTTTAGCGTTATTAAAAGGCTCATTTATACAAGACCTAATATATTAGTATAATTTAACGCGACGAGCGTTATCACGAGAAAGTTTTTTCATGTGACGTTTAACTGCAGCAGCTTTTTTACGCTTACGCTCAGCTGTTGGTTTTTCATAGTGCTCGCGACGACGAACTTCTGAAAGGATTCCTGCTTTTTCACATGAACGCTTGAAGCGACGAAGTGCTACGTCAAACGGTTCGTTCTCTCTTACTTTAATTACTGGCATTAAAAATTCACCTACCTAAATTATGAGCGTTGCTCAAGTTGATCAAACATTGATCAAGTGGTTCAAAAATGGTGCGGTATTGTAATCCGAAGCAACACCACATGTAAAGGACAATATTAACAGAAACGCATTACGTTAAACAGTATTAATTTGCTTGGCGCTGGTACAGTTGGCAAAGTACTTGTCCCGCCTTTTTTTCTTTAATTAACAACCAGTTGGTTGGTGTTTCTAAGGCGGCTAGCTCTGCCTCTACTTCAACATAAATTAATGCGTCGTTGCTTAACCATTGGTTTTTTTCTAATAAATCGCAGGTTGTTTGCGCTAAATCTTTACGAAATGGTGGGTCAACAAATACAAGATTAAAGGCTTTGTTTGTGTTTTTTTGCTCTAAAAAGGAGAGTGAATTAGTATGCTTAACGTATGCGTTGTCGAGCTTTAAAGTGCTAATATTTTGTTCTAATTGCTTAGCGGCTAATGAGTCGAGTTCGATAAATGTAGCGCTTTTAGCATATCGTGATAGCGCTTCAAATCCCAATCCACCAGAACCGGCAAAACAATCAAGTACATTTGCGTCACGCGTATCTTGCATTAGCCAATTAAATACAGTTTCTTTAATTCGATCGGTAGTAGGTCTCAAGCCTTCTACGTTTTTAACCGGGAGTTTACGGCCTCGAAATTGACCACTAATCACTCTAATAAAGCCATCACTGGGCTTGTTAGCTGCTTTATTTTGCGTTGTTTTTTTTCTCATTTAGCTCACTAAAAAATGGTATATGGTATCTAGCTCAGATAATATTATGGGCGATTACGTGTAGCTTCATTTTTCAACCGCATTAAAAGTGTTACTATTAAACACTTACGTTTTGAATGGTTGTATTTATTAGCAACTATTGCTGGGCATTGCCAAGCTATTTCAAATTTTAGTTTATCAGATTTTTATAAGTGGTTATTAGCAAGTATGACAAAAAAAAGTAAATTCATGTCGTGGCTCGGTTTTGGCAAGTCAGATAAAAAAGAAGCAGAGCAAAAAGCAGCAGCTGATAAACAACAAGTATTAGCGCAAGAAGAGGCCCAGAAGCTAGAGCAAGAAAAACTAGCGCAGCAAGAAGCTGAAGCTGATCGTTTAAAAGCTGAGGCTGAAACAGAGCGCTTAGAGCAAGAGCGTATCGCTGCTGAAAAAATTGAAGCAACACGTTTAGAGCAAGAAAAACTAGCGCAAGAGCAAGCTGAAGCTGAACGGTTAAAAGCAGAGGCTGAAACAGAGCGTTTAGAACAAGAACGCCAGCGTGCTGAAAACGCGGAAAAGATTGCCATTGAGCAGGCCAATGCTGAATTGCTTGCAAAACAGCAAGCAGATGCCGAGGCGCAAAGACAAGAACATGCGCACCGTTTAGCCGACCAAGAAAAAGAGATGCGCTTAGAGCAAGAACGATTAGCGGCAGAAAAAGTAGAGGCTGAGCGACTAGAGCAAATACGCCTTGAAAAACAAGATGAGGCAATCAAAGCCGAAAAGCTTGCAATAGAGCAAGCGAATGCTGAGTTATTAGCAAAAGAACAAGCGGATGCTGAAGCTCAAAGGCAAGAGCAAGCGAAGCGCTTAGCAGAACAAGAAGCGCAGATGCTTTTAGAGCAAGAACGCATTGCGGCTGAAAAAGCAGAGAATGAACGCTTAGAGCAAGTACGTATTGCAGCTGAAAAAGCAGAGAATGAGCGTTTAGAGCAAGAACGCTTAGAGCAAGAACGCCTTGCAGCTGAAAAAGCAGAAAACGAGCGTTTAGAGCAAGAACGTATTGCAGCTGAAAAAGCAGAGAATGAACATTTAGAGCAAGAACGCCTTGCAGCTGAACAAGCAGAGAATGAACGCTTAGAACAAGAACGCCTTGCTGCTGAAAAAGCAGAGAATGAACGCTTAGAGCAAGAACGCCTTGCGGCTGAAAAAGCAGAAAATGAGCGTTTAGAGCAAGAACGTATTGCAGCTGAAGAAGCAGAAAATGAGCGTTTAGAACAAGAACGTATCACAGCAGAACTTGCAATTGAAGAAGCTAAAAAAGCCGAAAAGCCAAAAAAAGAAGGGTTTTTCTCTCGTCTTAAAAAAGGCTTGTTAAAGACTCGCGTTAATATAGGTTCTGGTTTTGCGTCTATTTTTAGTGGAAAAAAAATAGACGACGAATTATTTGAAGATCTTGAAACTCAATTACTCACCGCCGATTTAGGCGTTGATACCACCATGAAGTTGATTGATCGTTTAACTGATGCAGCGAACCGTAAACAGTTAAAAGATGGTGATGCGCTTTATGAGTTAATGAAACAAGAAATGGCTGCGATGCTTAAAACGGCAGAACAGCCTTTAGTCATAAGCGAAGATAAAAAGCCGTTTGTTATTTTAATGGTAGGCGTAAATGGTGTTGGTAAAACAACGACTATTGGTAAAATGGCTAAGCAATTTCAAAACGAAGGTAAGTCGGTTATGCTGGCTGCTGGTGATACGTTTAGAGCGGCAGCTGTTGAGCAGCTTCAGGTTTGGGGTGAACGTAACAGCATTCCCGTTATTGCACAGCATACAGGTGCAGATAGTGCATCAGTTGTGTTTGATGCATTCCAAGCGGCTAAAGCACGTAATATAGATGTGTTAATTGCTGATACAGCTGGGCGCTTGCAAAATAAAGATAATTTAATGCAAGAGCTTGAAAAAATAGCTCGTGTAATGAAAAAGATTGATCCTGATGCGCCGCACGAAGTGATGTTAACTATCGATGCAGGCACAGGGCAAAATGCAATTAGCCAAGTAAACCTGTTTAATCAATGTGTTGGTTTAACTGGTATTACGCTTTCAAAACTTGATGGAACTGCAAAGGGTGGTGTTATTTTTGCGGTTGCAGATAAGTTTAATATTCCAATTCGTTACATTGGTGTTGGTGAAGGTATTGATGATTTACGCGCTTTTAAAAGCGATGATTTTATTGATGCGTTATTTAGCCAAGATGAGGACGACGTTTAATTTACCAAAAAAGGGAGCTAGCTCCCTTTTTAATTGCGAGGAATACTAATTTCATTAATGTGTTAATGGAGTTGGCATAATAAAAAGATGATAAATTTTCAGCAAGTAAGTAAGACCTATCCTGGAGGGCACCGCGCCCTCGAAAAAGTTAATTTTCATATTAAACCGGGTGAACTTGCCTTTTTAACTGGCCACAGTGGTGCGGGTAAAAGTACGTTGCTTAAGTTAATTAGCTTAATGGAACGTCCTTCAGCAGGTAGTGTATTTATCAACGGTGTTGATTTAAACAAAGTAAACTCGCGTCAAATTCCTTATGCTCGTCGTGATATAGGTATTATTTTTCAAAATCATAGGTTATTAGAGCGCTATACTATTTTTGATAACGTGGCATTACCTCTCATTATTGAGGGGACTCACCATAAGCAAATAGCTAAACGGGTCCATGGCGCGCTTGACAAGGTAGGCCTAATTGACAAAGTGAAATGCCATCCTTCAATGCTCTCTGGAGGCGAACAACAACGTGTTGGTATTGCCAGAGCTATTGTAAACTCCCCACCAATTTTACTAGCTGATGAACCAACAGGTAATCTTGACCCAGAGCTTTCAATGGAAATACTAAAGTTGTTTGAAGACTTTAATAAACACGGTACCACTGTTCTTATCGCAACGCATGATTTGGGTTTGGTTGCACGTATGAAGTATCGTAGCTTAACCTTAAAAGATGGCCGTATGCTTCAAGACCCGCTTGCTGAGGGGGCACTATGAGTTTACTTTTTAAAGGTCGCCAAAATAGTAACGACAAGCAAAAAAAATCAGTATTAGCTGGCGGTTACTTTTTTATTATTAATATTTTTCGCCAAGGTGTGCATAGCTTAGGTGAAATGTGGCGCACGCCGCTTGCGTCTATGATGACTATCGCTGTACTTGGTTTGAGCCTAACGTTACCTGCAACACTTTACTTAGTCGTTAAAAACGTACAGCAAGTGAGTAGTGGCTTTGAAGAGGCGAGTGAAATATCGTTGTTCGTAAAAGAAAGTATGAACGAGCAAGAAACGCAAACATTAGTAAAGCGTTTAGCACTTTACCCAGAAGTGGAAAGTGTTGAGTTTATTTCAAAACAACAGGCATTAACTGAATTTAAAGATGTATCTGGCTTTGGGCAAGCTTTGGAGTATTTAGATAAAAATCCATTACCGGATGTGGTACTCGTTACTCCAACAAAACGTCACAGACACCCAAATGCCGCTAAAGTACTGCTAACTAAATTAGAAAGTGAACGTGAAGTTGATTTTGGTAAGCTCGATATAGCCTGGTTAGAGCGTTTAAATGCATTACTAGATTTACTCAAAGAAAGTGTAATAACTATCGCATTATTACTACTTACCTCAGTGACACTTATTATTGGTAACACCATTCGTTTGTCGATCATGGATAAAAAAGAAGAAATACAAGTAATGAAGCTAGTAGGCGCAACGAACACCTTTATACATGCCCCATTTTTGTGGACCGGTATTTGGTATGGTGTAATAGGTGGTTTGTTTGCCTTTATATGCGTAGGACTGATGATGTGGTGGCTTTCAAGCGCTGTGAGCAGTGTAGCGGGGGTGTATCAAACAAGTTTTTCGTTAATAGGATTATCGCTTAATGAACTCGGCTTTTTAGTGTTACTTGCAACAAGCTTAGGATTTGTAGGCTCGTACCTTTCTGTAAATCGATATATTAAAGAAATAGAACCCGATAAAGTATAAAAAACCCTGCAAACTATAAGTGAACCAACCCAGCTTGATATGCGTAACGTATCGGACTGGGTTGTACCTCCCGTTACTAAAACTGTCATATTTGTGTACTATCCTCCCATAAAGTAATGAGTTGTAAATAAGGTGATGCGGTTAGGTTAATTGGCTGCAATCCCTCAATTCATCACTTATTCAGTCGCTTGTAGTAGACTAAACACATACTAAAAACTGCTTGATTTATACTTTTAAAAAGTTTTAAATTGGGGTTAGCACTCTTAGAGAAAGAGTGCTAAGATAGTTTCAAATGTTTATCACCGAGGTGAAAAATGAGTAAAGATTTATACGCAATGGCACTTACAGTCGGACAACAAAGCGCAAGCATGGACGGTTACCTTCAAGCGGTAAGCACTATTCCTATGCTTAAAGTTGAACAAGAGCAAGAACTTGCTAAAAGACTTCAGGAAGAAGGCGATCTTAGTGCTGCCAAGCAACTCATTATGTCGCATTTACGCTTTGTAGCACATATTGCTAAAAGCTACTCGGGATACGGCTTACCACAAGCTGACCTTATTCAAGAAGGTAATATAGGCCTGATGAAAGCGGTTAAACGTTTTGACCCTACAGTGGGTGTACGTTTAGTGTCGTTTGCAGTGCATTGGATTAAAGCCGAAATACACGAGTTTGTTCTTAAAAACTGGCGCATAGTTAAAGTTGCAACCACTAAAGCGCAACGTAAATTGTTTTTTAATCTTCGTAAAAACAAAAAGCGTTTAGGCTGGTTCAACCAAGCTGAGGTTAGCACTGTTGCTAGCGAGCTAGGTGTGAGTGAAAAAGAAGTACGTGAAATGGAATCGCGCATGAGCGGCCAAGACATGGGCTTTGACCTAACTGGTGACGATAACGACGATGCACCAACAAGTACATACTCTCCAGTACAGTATTTAACAGATGGCGCAGCAGACTTAGCTGACGACGTTGAACAAGAGCAGTGGAAAGAGCAAGCGCATACTCGTTTATTTAGCGCACTTAAAACACTAGATGAACGTTCACAAGATATTGTTAGCGCACGTTGGTTGTCTGATGATAAAGCAACCCTTCAGGAGCTTGCACAAAAGTACAGTGTATCTGCTGAGCGTGTTCGTCAGCTTGAAAAAACAGCGATGAAAAAGTTACAAAGCGCTATGAGCTAATATTGCTCAAGCAGCAAAATTTAAAAAGCCCTGCATGAAAATGCGGGGCTTTTTGCTTTTGAGTAGGTTGGTTTGAGCGAAGCGAAACCCAACGATAAAATATCTAATCAAGTAATACCGATACTCTGCATTATCGAATGGTTATACCAATCCGCAATAATACTTAATCATTTTGCGAGGCTAAACGTGTCGCTACCTGCGTTAAAAAAGTCTCATTTGGAACAACTGAATAGTGAATTTTTTGCCTAGCTATCAACACGTTTTTCCGCCCTCAAAATAGACCACTTAATTAAGCGAATTGGTATTAGTTTATTATTCGGATATAGCATTATTTAAAGCTTATATTACCTAGCACTCACTCCCTTTCTCTCAGCATGCGCTAACTGAATGTACTTACGTTCAACTAATTGCGAAACCGGTACGAGTTCAAAACCTTGCTTAGTTAGCTCTGGTAAGGCATGGCGTAAAAATTCGATGGTTTCAGGGTAGGGATGAGCAATTGCAATGGCAAAGCTATGGGAAATGGCTAATTGTTTTAACTCTTCAAGCCTTAGCTGCAGTTGTTCTGGTGTAGTTATGTTGTCTAAAAACACTTGGCGACTAATATTAGCAACACCCAAAAAGTTAGCGGCATTTTGTGCCTGACTCAAATCGGTTGTGCGACTATCTAAAAAATATAAATGACGCTTTTTAAGTACTTCCATTGTCCACTTCATAGCTTGGCTTTTTTGCGTAAGCGCTGAGCCCATGTGGTTATTAACGCCTTTAACTTGCGGTAAACTAGCGAGAGCTGTTCCAAGAGTTTGCTGAAGCTGCTCTTTATTCATATTTAAAGTAAGCGCACCAGGCCCTAGTTCTTTACCGTTAAGTGCTTGCATAGGTACATGAAGCAATAACTCTTTATTTGATTGACTGGCAAGTGTTGCAAAAATTTGCGAATAAGGGGTATGGGGCAAAATTGAATACGACAATTGCCCAGGTAAGGAAAGGAACTCTAAGTCCCGTTGATGATAGCCTATATCGTCTATCACTATTGCTATTTGCTTGGCGCTAATTGTTGCAGAGCTAAAACAAATAGCTAATGTTAGCCATTTTATTATTTTCACGTTTATAGTTTTTATTATCTTTTTAGCTTTATTTATACAGCTTATACAAGCTATTGCATGCTGAGTAATTGTTTGGCTTTAACCAACTGTAAATCGGTTAGATTACCAGTAAGTAATTGCGCATTATTGTTAGTGTGTTCATTTTTTATTATAACGGCTTTATTACTTTGTGAAAGGTTTGTTTGATTAACCGCCACATCTGGGGTTATTCCTATTCCATCAATCGATTTACCTAACGGTGTGAAGTATTTCGCTGTGGTGAGCTTTAATGCGGTATTGCCATCACCGAGTGGAATGAGTGATTGTACAGAGCCTTTCCCAAAAGATTGGCTGCCAACAATGGTTGCTCGGTTATTATCTTTAAGTGCTGCTGCAAGTATTTCGGCTGCAGAGGCAGAATTTTCGTTTATAAGCACAACTATGGGCGCATTTTTTAGAATGTCTCCACGCTTTGCATAAAATGCTTGGTTAGCATCGTAAAAACGTCCTTTAGTCGTCACTATAGTGCCACTTTGTAAAAATAGGTCTGATACAGCCACTGCGCTTTGTAATGTCCCCCCTGGGTTATCACGTAAATCAATTACTAAGCCTTTAAGTGGGTAGCCAAAATGGCTTTGCAGGGCGGCAACTTGTAGTGCAACTTCATGTAATGTGTGGTTAGAGAAGTTATTGATAGCTATGTAACCAGTTCCAAAATCTAAAAGTTCGCTTGTTACACTTTCGAGGTTTATTTGGCGACGTGTGACATGAAAAGTGAGTGGGTTTTTATTGTTATCGCGATTTACAATTATATCTATATTCGAAAATTCACTGTCTCTTATTAGTGTTGCTACTTCGTCGATAGTAAGGTTTTGAGCTGCGTTGTTGTTTACACTTACAATAATATCGCCTGGTAAAATACCTGCTGCTTTTGCGGGCGAATTATTAACCACGTTAACAATAGTCATATTCTCGTCTATGTTCTTAACTTCTATACCAATACCTGTGTAACGACCATTTGTATTATCAAATAATGAGGCTAACTCATACTCATTTAAGTACTTAGAGTAGGAGTCGAGTTTTGAATATAAACGCTCAAACTGCTGGTTGTTATATTTAATATGGTGGCTATTTTGTAAGGTGAGATCTTCAACGTAATAGGTATGAATGTTAAAGAGTATTTCGTCTATTTGTTGTCTTTTAAGATCTTTAATTGAGCTTGCTAGTGCATTACTAGTAAAGGTAATTAGGGTTAGTAATACAAGTAAGTACAGACTTATATAAAAGTCTGCACTTTTTTTATTAACGGTATTTATTGTGTGTTTTTTAGTTGTCATCAGCTGCTCCAAGGCGGTGCAGCGATTTATCTAATTAAATACGTTTGCACCATTTTACAGGATTTACTGCGCGTCCTTTGTGGCGTATTTCAAAGTATAGACCAGAACTTGCCTGTCCGCCGCTTTGGCCTACTAAAGCGAGGGTTTCGCCTTCACGTACCATATCCCCTACATCTCTTAGTAGCGTTTGAGCGTGGCCATATAGGCTCATAAAACCTTCACCATGGTCTACAACAATTACCCATCCATAACCTTTTAGCCAATCGGCAAATACAACTTGGCCGTTGTGCACGCTATTAATATTAGTGCCTTCTTTTGCACCAATTAACACGCCTTTCCAATCAATACCACCATGCTTACGTTGGCCGAATGTGTGCTCTAACTTGCCTTTGCTCGGCCAGTCTAATTTGCCCTTGCTCTTATTTAGGCCAAGTAATTCTATTTTTTGTGTTTTTTCTTTTTCGAGCTCTTTAATCGTTGTTACTAAAGTTTGTTGGTTTTCTTTTAAATAATTTATTGAGCTTTTAGTGCTGTTGAGCTGAGCTTGTAAGTTTTTAAGATTAGCTTGGCGTTCACTTTGTGCATTAAGTAATGCAGTTTGGCGCCTTTTTTGTTCATCAAATAAAAGCTCTAGTTTTTCTTGCGTTTTAACGAGCTCTTCTTGGTTTTGTACTATTTGCTGTTGAAGATCTTTTAGATCTTCGATTTGTTCAATACGGGCTTTATTTAAGTAATTGTAATAGCTAAGTGTGCGCTCAAACTTGGCTGTGTCTTCTTGATTCAACAGCATTTTAGAGTAGTCGTCGCCACCGGCCATATAGGCACTTTTGAGTTGCGCGGCTAAAATTTTCTGAAACTGAGCGTGTTTTTTATCAAGCTCATCGGCTTTACTTTGTAACTCTTTTTGCTGTGTTTTAGTCTCTTTTACGGATTGCTCTGCCATGTTAAGTGCTTTAGCATTTTTAGCTATATCGAGTTCATGGCTTTTTAGATTTTTTTGTAGCGACGCTATTTTTTTTCTTTGGGCGTTATATTCAGCTTGGCTTTGCTCAAGTGCATTTTGAACCTCTGATAAGTCTTTTTTAGTACGATCTTCATTAGCAACTGCAGATGCAGCCACTAATGAAGTTAGTATCAAACCGCACTTAATTAACCGGTTAATACGTTTGTTCATGTGTTATTTCAACATCATGATAGGCGTACCAGTCATTTCTTTTGGTTGCTCCATACCCATTAAGTGAAGCATTGTTGGGGCTACATCACTCAAGGCTTTACCTTGCATTGGCTCTGCATCGCGACCAACATAAATAAAATGCACAGGTTCGCTAGTGTGGGCAGTATGTGCTTGGCCTGTTTTGAGATCAGCCATTTGCTCAGCATTACCATGATCGGCTGTAATTAGTGCTTCACCACCAAACTCTTCTAGCGCATCAACAACACGTCCGATACAGCTATCTACAGCTTCACAAGCTTTAACAGCGGCTTCAAATACACCTGAGTGACCAACCATATCGCCATTAGGGTAGTTACAAATAATAGCATCGTATTTACCGCTTTTAATTGCTTCTACCAGTTTGTCGGTTAGCATTTCTGAGTTCATTTCAGGTTGTAGGTCGTAGGTTGCTACTTGCGGCGAAGGAATTAGCTCGCGTGTTTCACCTTTAAATTCGCTTTCACGTCCGCCACTAAAGAAAAATGTAACGTGTGCGTATTTTTCGGTTTCTGAAATACGAAGCTGTGTTTTATTATTTTTTTCAAACCATTCACCGAGTACGTTTATTAGTGGTGTAGGTCCAAATGCAACAGGTGCGTCTATATCGGCTGCATACTCTGTCATCATTACAAATGCGCTAAGCTCTGGCGTTCTTTTTTTAGTAAAACCATCAAATTCAGGCTCAACAAAAGCGCGGGTAATTTCGCGGGCTCTATCTGCTCTAAAGTTAGCAAAAATAACGGTGTCACCATCGTTTATTGAAGCCGGAGTGGCACCTGTTGGCGTAATAGTCGTAGCTGCTACAAACTCGTCGTTTTCGTCGCGCTCGTACGCTGCATTAAGTGCTTCAACACCATTATCAAAATTAAAGTCGCCTTCGGCGAGCGTCATTACGTTGTAAGCTTTTTCTACACGGTTCCAACGGTTGTCTCTGTCCATTGCGTAGTAACGGCCAATAAGTGATGCTAAACGTCCGCACTTAAGTTTACTAAATAACGCTTCAATTCGTTCAATTGATGCTTTTGCGCTACGTGGAGGTGTGTCACGGCCGTCTAAAAATGCATGGAAATAGACTTCTTTAGCACCACGTTTTGCCGCCAGCTCAATACTTGCAACTATATGATCTTCATGGCTATGCACACCACCTGGGCTTAAAAGACCCATTATGTGAACCGCTTTACCAGCACTTACTGCTTTGTCTATGTTTTCAACTAAGGCTGGGGTTGAATCAAACTCGCCATCGTTAATTGCTTTGGTGATACGGGTAAAATCTTGATACACAATGCGCCCTGCACCTAAGTTTACATGGCCAACTTCTGAGTTACCCATTTGACCATCAGGAAGACCAACATCTAAACCCGAAGCCGATATTAATGTGTGTGGGCGGGTGGCCCATAAGTTGTCTAATACAGGTGTGTTAGCTGCAAGAATAGCATTACTTTGCGTATCTTCGCGGTGTCCCCAACCGTCTAAAATCATTAATACCAGTGGTTTTTTATGCTCTGTCATAATAGCTCCTGAAAATTAGTATCTGTTGATGGATACTGTGCACCTAAAAAGGTTTATTAGCGTGGTTTTAGCATACCGTGTTTTTAAGCTAGGATCAGCATTGAAAACAAGATATTAAATTTTTTCACTTATACCTCATTGACTAACCTGAACTCTGCTTGAGATAGATTTATTATCCAGAGTTCTTGTTAACTATATATGGGGGGCTTTATCGTTTTTTAAACGCCTCTAAGTGCTCCTAAACTCGCATTTTAGGTTGGTTTGGGTATACTTGCGTGGCTAAAGTACAAAATCCTTAAAACATCACGTTTTAAAACATAATTTCATAGTGGAAGTAGAATGGATCAATATATTGAATTTATTACAAATCATCCCATTTTAAGCCTTGCTTGGGTTGGTATTGTTTTCCTTATTGTTAGTGGCTGGATAAAGAGTAAGCTTTCAGCTGTTCGTCAAATAAATCCCCAGCAGCTTACGTTACTTATTAACCGTGATGACGGTCAAGTAATCGATATACGTGCGCAAAAAGAGTTTAATGCAGGGCGTATTTCTGGTGCTGAGCACTTAAGCCCAGAGAATGCGAAAAAATCTGACTTTTCAAGCCTTGAAAAGTACAAGACTAAACCCATTATAGTTGTATGTACTACAGGTATGACTGCCCAAGGTACTGCAGCCGCTATGAGTAAAGCTGGTTTTGAACGAGTTTACTTATTAGCAGGTGGCATGGGTGCGTGGCAATCTGCCAGCTTACCAACTACAACAGGTCGCTAATCAGTTTAGCTAGGCCGATAGAGGATTTATTATGAGTAATGTTGTTTTATACACCAAGGCGTATTGTCCATTTTGTCAGCGTGCTCTTTCGCTTTTAAACAGCAAAGGCGTTGAATACACAAATTATGATATTGGTGTGCAGCCTGAGCTACGCGATGAAATGATTGCCAAAGCAGGTGGTGCAAGCACAGTACCGCAAATTTTTATTAATGATGAACATATCGGTGGCTGCGACGACATGATGGCTATTGAAGCGCAAGGTAAACTTGACGCTAAGCTAAACGCTTAATTTAATTATAATAACGAACAAGTTAGGAATAACAATGAACGAAGAAAATCAAAACGTAGCAGCTGCTGAAGCTGGCGCACAATTTACTATTCAACGCATTTACACTAAAGATGTATCGTTTGAAACGCCAAACTCTCCGGCCATCTTTCAAAAAGAATGGACACCAGAAGTTAAGCTAGACCTAGATACACGCTCAAACAAGTTGGACGAAGGTGTATTTGAAGTTGTTTTAGCGCTAACTGTAACTGCATCTATTGGTGAAGAAACTGCGTTCTTATGTGAAATTCAACAAGCAGGTATTTTTACTATTGCTGAAGTTGAAGAAGTGCAACTTGCGCACATGCTAGGTGCATTTTGTCCTAACGTGTTATTCCCATATGCACGTGAAGCTGTTTCAAATCTTGTTAACCGTGGTACTTTCCCACAGCTTAACCTTGCGCCAGTTAATTTTGATGCGTTATTTGCACAATACATGCAACAACGTACTGCGCAAGCTGACCAGGCTTCAGCAGACGCATAACTTATGAGTACAGCAACTACAGCTGTTACTGTATTAGGGGCGGGGTCTTACGGCACCGCCCTTGCTATTTGTTTAGCCCGAAATGGTCACCAGGTGACACTTTGGGGAAGAAATAGCGACGACGTTGCCACGCTTGCAGCTGAGCGGAAAAATCAACGTTACTTACCTGATGCTCCTTTCCCAGATACTCTTACTCTTGAAGCTAACCTACAACATGCCGTTGCTAGCAGTGCTATTGTACTTGTTGTTGTGCCAAGCCATGCTTTTGGCGACACGCTTGCGCAGATAAAACCTGCATTGCAAGAGGGTGCTAAAGTAGCGTGGGCAACTAAAGGGCTTGAGCCTAATACTGGACGTTTGTTACAAGAAGTTGCTTTGCAAGAATTGGGTGATGACATACCACTTGCGGTACTTTCGGGTCCTACGTTTGCAAAAGAAATGGCGATGGGGTCACCTACAGCTATTTCAGTGTCTTCTACGTCACCTGAATTTGCGCAGCAACTGGCTGATTTACTTCATTGTGGTCGCTCATTCCGTGTGTATAACAATGATGACTTTATTGGTATACAGCTCGGTGGTGCGGTTAAAAATGTAATTGCAATTGGCGCCGGTATTTCGGACGGTGTAGGTTTTGGTGCTAATGCGCGTACCGCGCTCATTACCCGAGGCCTTGCAGAGCTCACTCGTTTAGGCTGTGCTTTGGGTGCTAAGCCAGAAACCTTTATGGGAATGGCAGGCCTTGGTGATTTAATACTAACCTGTACAGATAACCAATCACGTAATCGTCGATTTGGTTTGGCGTTAGGTAAAGGCGAGAGCGTTGATGCTGCTATTGAGTCTATTGGCCAAGTAGTTGAAGGCTTTAGAAACACTAAAGAAGTGTACTTACTAGCGCAGCGTGCTGGCGTAGAAATGCCAATCACTGAGCAAATTTATAAAGTACTTTATGAAAATAAAGACATGAAAGAAGCCGCTATGGCTCTTTTAGGACGAGAACAACGCGCTGAATAAGCGCTTGAGCTAGGCCTTAACTAAAAAACCGACACTATGTCGGTTTTTTATTGCCTAACGGATTATATTTACTGGGCGTTAGGGAAGCCCAACTGACGCCACGACTCGTAAACAAACACGGCGACTGCATTTGACAGGTTCATACTACGGCTATTTGCTTGCATAGGAATACGTACACGCTGATCGTTTGGTAATGCTTGAATCATTTCATCAGGCAGGCCGCGTGTTTCAGGACCAAATACCAAGCAGTCGCCAGCTTCGTAACTTG
Source organism: Pseudoalteromonas sp. SG45-3 (assembly GCF_014164075.1). Lineage (NCBI taxonomy): Bacteria > Pseudomonadati > Pseudomonadota > Gammaproteobacteria > Alteromonadales > Pseudoalteromonadaceae > Pseudoalteromonas > Pseudoalteromonas sp. SG45-3. The sequence goes on from NZ_JACJEN010000002.1 coordinate 156,394, forward strand.
CTTCATGATGAAACTGACTGCCTTTAGTTGTACAGGCATACACTTTTTTAGGTTTGCATTTTTCAAGGTAGTCCTCAAAAGAGGCATGGCGTTGAACATGGCTAAATTCATGGTAATCAAGGCCCGCACGTTTCACGCGTTTATCGTCCCATTCAAAACCTAATGGCTCAATTAAATGTAATGCATAGCCAGTATTGGCACATAGGCGAATAATATTACCTGTGTTAGGCGGTATTTCAGGTTGGTATAAAACAATATCCAGCATAATGAGCCTTATAAAATAATCTGTAGTTTGACGAAGGGCAGTATACACGAAACCTTTTAAAAAAATGATATACTCAACACATTCAATACAGTGATTAATGGATACACGCGTGCATAACCGTAGCTACGAATTTTGGGTTAAAACTTCCAGCATTGTTACCATGGTCATGGTTAGCTTAATGATCGGCGCAAAAACATGGGCCTGGCTGGCTTCTGGCTCGGCTTCAATGCTTGGCTCGTTAACTGATTCGTTAATGGATATTACTGCCACCGCTATGAGCTTTTTAGTGTTGGGTTACGCACTGCGCCCAGCAGATGATGACCATAGATTTGGACACGGAAAAGCTGAAGCACTTGCAGGACTTGGCCAAGCCGCATTTATTGCTGGATCAGGTTGCCTACTTGCTTTTCATGGTATTGAGCGATTATTTAACCCTATACAGTTAAGCCATTCTTTATTAGGTGTGTGGGTAAGTATTTTTGCTATTGCGTGTACGCTCGTCATTGTATTTGTACAAAACAAAGTGGTTAAGTATACCGATTCAATTGCTATAAAAGCCGACTCAGTACATTACAAAGGCGATTTAATATTAAACGCTGCTGTGCTGTTAGCTATTTTGTTAGCTTATTATGGCGTGTTGTATGCAGATCCTATTTTTGCAATAGGTGTAGCGGGTTACTTACTTTATAACAGCTGGGATATAGCTCGCGATAGTGCCGATCATTTAATGGATAAAGAACTGCCGGACGATGAAAAGCAAAGCATATTTGATATAGCCAGAGCCCATGCTGATGTACATGGTGTGCATGATATTCGTACGCGCCAAGGCGGAAAAGTTAAGTTTATCCAAATGCACTTAGAGCTTGATGATCATTTAAGTTTGATTCGCGCACATAACGTAGCTGATGAAGTAGAGGCAATGCTTAGCGAACGCTTTGAGTCTGAGGTAGATATACTGATCCACCTCGACCCTTTGTCGGTACTTGTTAAGCCGTCACCGACTCACAAAACTGATACAAGCTCTTAAGCAATGGCTGGCGTATTTCATCACGTTCAAAAAACAGCTCGTGTTTAGCGCCTTCAAAGCTTTTAAGTACTGTATTTGCATGTCTGTTTGCTAATTTGTATTGGGCATTGTTATCAACCACTTCGTCGTTTTGCGCACTGGCAATATAAAGTGGAATAGTCACGCTCAAGTTATCCACAGAAGTTATAAATGCAAACGTCGCATTTAGCCAGCCGTAAGTAACACCGCCGAGCTGTAGTAATGGCTCTTCTTGATATGTTTGCCTAAATAGCTCGTAACGCACTGGACTGCTGGTTAATACATTTGTAGCAAATTCATCGGGTGTATAATCGGTTTGACCTAGTGCGTAGTTGTCTTTTTGACCCAAAAGGGTCGCGGTACTGGCTATTAATTTAGCTAAAGGTTTTGGTGTGTTTTTTGTGTAAATATCAAGCATAGGCGCTGATAAAAACGCACCACTAAAATTGTGTTCAAAACGCGCAAGGTAATCAAAAGCAATAGCGCCGCCCATTGAATGACTCACTAATATCTTTTTGCCCGGCCAATAAGTATCGACAATTTGTTTATTAAATAAGTTTAGGTCTGCGCTGTAATCTTTAAATTCATTAACATGGCCTTTGTGCTTATTTAGTAGGTGGCGATAAGAGCGGCCTTGTCCTTGGTGGTCGGCTATGAATATGGCAAAATTATTATTATAAAGCTCCCATAATAGCTCTTTATATTTGTCTAACCCTTCAAGGCGCCCCGAACTGATAACAATGGCAGTTTTAGCTTTATCAGGTATGGCATAAGCATAAAATAATTGCCCGTTAGGCGTATCTAAATAAGCTTTAATTAGCGTGCTTTTATAAAAGTTATTAATTGTTATTTGATTACTTTTAAGCTCACGCTCACTACTATAAAACATGCTTTACTCTTTAATTAATGGCAAGGTTATATTAGCACACAAGCCACCTTGTTCTTTATTTGATAATACTAAACTGCCACCATGCGCAGTAATAGCATTTTTAGCAATCGCGAGACCTAAACCCGTGCCACCACTTACGCGATCCCGCGCATCTGATTGCCTAAAAAAGGGCTCGCAAAGCTTGCCCAGTTGCTCATTTGGCACACCAGAGCCATCATCACATATTTCTATATAAATGGCATCAGCATGCTTTAGAGTAATGCTAATAGTATTATTTGCGTATTTGATAGCGTTGCGTAGTAAGTTTTCAAGTGCGCTGGCAATAAGGCTTTCGTCGCAATTAATATTTACGTCTACAGCGCCCACTATATTTAGCTGCTTATTATTTTGTTTTGCTTCAAACTGCGCATCGTTAATAACGTGATCTACAATTATTTGTAATGATTGTTTTTGCAGTGAAAGCGCTTGGCTTTTTGCTTCTAAGCGAGAAACTTGCAGCACGTCTGCAATCATTTTATCGAGCTGGTTTGCTTCTTTTTCTATGCGTAATAAATACGATTGGCTAGCGTCGTTAGCTTGCATTTGTGCAAGTCCGGTAGCCATTTTTAAACGTGTAAGAGGCGATCGTAATTCATGTGATATGTCGGCTAATAAGCGTTTTTGTGAGCTAATTAAAAGCTCTAACTGATTAGCCATGCTGTTAAAATCTCGCCCAAGTATTCCGAGTTCATCTTTACGGTTTACAGAAATATCAGCCCTTGCACTTAAGTTACCCGCAGATAATTTAATAGCTGCTTTTTTAAGGCTATTTATAGGGGCTATTAAGTTACGGCTAAATACAAAACTTAAAATGAGAGATGCAACAATTGCGATGACTATTTTCATCCAATTAGGCATTAGCTTAAAGCGCATTATTAGCGGCGGTTGATGGTTAATATCTATTTCATAAAGATAAAAACTCCCTTCAGGCACTTTTATATTAACAGGGCCGAAGGCTTGGTATTTTTCAGTGAAAATAATTTGCGGTGACATGTTTTGAGTAAAGTTTAATAAACTTAAGTCGATGCTCTCTGGCACTTCTTTGTTACTAAGTGAGTCATCGGATTGTGCTGCGCTTAAATATAAAAGTTTACGCTTTGATAGGCGAGGGTGAACTAATACTTCGCTTAGGGTGCGCTTATGTTTAACAGCAGATCGCTCAATGCTTTTAGCGGTATATATCAGGTTTTTTTTCATCGGCCCATAAAGTGGCTCGTTAGATACCGCATTAATAGCCGTAATATTACTTAAAAATACAAGCGCTGCTACGGTGCCGATTATAGTTAACCAAAACCAAATAAATATTTTAAAAAATAGGTAGTGCCCAGGGTGCTTTAACCAAGCAAAGTAAGTGCTTTTATTCGCCTTGGATAAAGACATAACCTGTACCTCGCATTGTTTTAATTCGCTCGCCTGGAATATGCTCCGCAATTTTTTTACGGATATTACTTACATGCATATCGATAGAGCGATCAAAAGAAGCTAAGCGCCTGCCTAACACTTCTTCGCTAATTTGCTCTTTACTAACAACTTCGCCTGCATTTTTACACAATAGCGTGAGTATTTCGTACTCTGTACCGGTAAGGGTTAGTGTAGAGCTTTCTATTGAGGCCTCTCGCGCTGCAAGGTTAACAGTAATACCATTAACGAGTAACTTACTCGTTGTAGCTACATTTAAGCTATTAATGTGCTCTATACGGCGAGTTATCGCTTTTACGCGGGCAAGTAATTCACGATGATTAAAAGGCTTTGGAATGTAATCGTCAGCGCCTAGCTCTAGACCAAAAATACGGTCAAAGTCTTCACCTTTTGCTGTAAGCATTATTACCGGTGTGAGTTTTGTTTGCCTAAGTTGTTTAAGTACTTCAAAACCATCAAGCGTTGGTAACATTACATCTAGCAATATCAGGGCGTAGTCATTTGCTTGTGCTAGTTTAAGGCCTTGTTCACCGTCGTGTACGCTTTGTATTTCAAAGCCTTGGGCAGTTAAATATTCACTTAATAGCTCACAAAGGCCAGTGTCGTCATCAATCATTAATAGTTTCATTTACAAACCCTTAGAGTTGTTTATAGCGTTATTTTACCCGCTAAATAGTGCAAAGGTGAATCTTTACACAACCTTTACACTGCTTTGCGTTACTTTGCGTTGAGTTAGGTATAGTTAACTCACTGGCTTAGCAGCCACAACCACCCAATATTAAGGTAATGATTATGACTAAATTAAACACACTTTCAAAATTAGTACTTATCTGTGGCTTAGCAACAGCAACGCTTGGTGCTGGTAGCGTGTTAGCTAAAGGCGACGGACATAAGCAAGGCCATTCTCAAGCTCGTTTTTTACTTTCTGAGCGCGGCGTTGAAAAATTAAACCTAACAGATGAGCAGCAAACTAAGCTAAAGGCTATTTTTGAAGCGCAAAAAACACAAATGAAAGCTCTGCGTGGCGACGATAAAGAAGCCCGTAAAGCGATGCGTGAAGCGCACAAAGCAAAAATGGATGCATTACTTTCGGCTGCGACATTTGACGAAAATGCAGCAAAAGAGCTATTAAATGAACGCCGCGAAAAAGGTGAGCAATTTGGTTTAATTAAACTAAAAACACAACACCAAGTAATGCAAGTGCTTAACGCTGAGCAAAAAGAGAAGTTTGCTAAAATGCAAAAGCGTATGAATAAAAAGCACCGTAAACAAAAAAGTTAATTTTACTTTTTTGTAAATACTAAAAAACCAGCGTAATGCTGGTTTTTGTATTTAGGGCATTATGAAGATAAATCACTTAAAAAAGTCATCTTCATTTTTAGCCATCATTGCTTCAATATCTTCAATCATGTCTTGGCTAAACTCTTCAGCCGAGGTGATTGGTGCAGAAATTTTATTATTTTCGAACGACCATTCACCTAAATCAATTAGTTGGCAGCGCTTTGAGCAAAAAGGGCGAAATGGGCTTTGCTCTGACCATTCAACTTTAGTTTTACAGGTTGGGCAGTTTACAACAGTAGGCATAAATTACTCTCTACAAATTTTTGGTGCATATTACATTACTTAGATATGAGTCTCTAGCTATAAGGCTCTGAGCTTAGAGCCTTATCTTTTACTGTGGGACTTTAAAAATTGGTTACGCGGTTTATTTCACCAAGGGATGTAAGGCCATCGGCTGCTTTGCGTAAACCCGATAAACGTAAATTATTAAAACCGGCTTTAAGTGATACCTCTGCTATTTCAAGCGAATTTCCACCGCGCATAATAATTTGGGCAATTTCAGGAGTAATTTGCATTACTTCGTAAATACCCACACGCCCTTTGTAACCATCAGTACAGCTATCACACCCTTTAGGCATATATAACGTCATTTCTTCAATTTGCTCGGCACTAAATCCTTGGCGAGCTAGTTCTTCACTCGGAAGTTGTTCTGGCGTTTTACATTTAGGGCACAAGCGACGTGCTAAACGCTGGGCTATTATTAAGCTAATCGAACTTGCTACGTTATAAGCAGGTACACCCATATTTAATAAACGAGTGATTGTTTCCGGCGCTGAGTTTGTATGCAATGTTGATAAAACCAAGTGACCTGTTTGCGCCGCTTTTATTGATATTTCTGCGGTCTCTAAGTCACGTATTTCACCTACCATAACTACATCAGGATCTTGACGTAAAAATGCGCGCAGTGCGTTGGCAAAAGTCATGTCGGCTTTAATATTTATTTGTACTTGGTTTACACCTTCAAGGTTAATCTCAACCGGATCTTCCGCAGTACTAATATTACGCTCAGGTTGGTTTAATATATTTAAACCTGTGTATAGCGATACTGTTTTACCAGAACCGGTGGGCCCTGTTACAAGTATCATCCCTTGAGGCTGGGCAAGCGCATCCATGTAAAGCTTTTTCTGCTCAGGCTCATAGCCTAATACATCAATGCCTAACATAGCGCTTGATGAATCAAGAATACGCATTACTATTTTTTCGCCCCACAAGGTAGGCATGGTACTTACACGAAAGTCGATACTTTTGCGTTCAGTAATTTTTAGCTTTATACGACCATCTTGTGGTTTGCGTTTTTCGGCAATATCGAGTCGCGACATTACTTTAATACGCGCAGAAAGCTTGGTTGCTAATGTATTAGGTGGGCTTGCCACTTCATGCAAAATGCCATCAATACGAAAGCGAATACGGTACTTGTGCTCATACGGTTCAAAGTGTAAATCAGAGGCGCCTTTTTTAATGGCATCCATTAAAATTTTGTTGATGTATACGATGATAGGCGCATCATCTTTATCGTCATCTTGTGGTGCTGTATCTCTTTGGCTTTCTGAGTCTAAGTCAGCAAATTCTTGAAACTCGTCATCAGTTAGATTTAAGCTGCCAGTGGCATCTAGTAATTGCTCTATTTTGGTATCGAGTTGAATATAATCAACAACAACAATTTCGCATGAAAGACCGGTACTAAACTCAAAGTTTTCGAATGCGCCGTAATCTGTTGGGTCTGATGCTGCTATATAAACTTTTCGATCTTTTTGAACAAGCGGCAAAATATGATGTTTACGTATAAGTTTTTCTTTTACGAGGTCGGCCGGGATTCTTGTAGGATCAAAGTCTTTTAAATCAAAATAAGGTACGCGAAACAAGTCGATACATTGTTCAGCTAAATCTTTACTATCGATTTTTCCACATTTAGAAATAAGCTCAGCTGTTGAGGCAAATTCATTTTGTTTGTTTTTAACCGTGTCGGCATCAATGCGGCCAAGGGTTATAAATTTTCTCAATAACGGTGAGTTAATATTCATTGCGCACCTGTTTTATTCCTTCAATAGTAAGCAATTTATCAGAAAAAAGAAGGGGATTACATCACCTTTCATTCTTTGTTGTGATTTTACTAACTAAAATACGAGTTTGTGTGAGTTAGGACAGTGTTAATGTGAGTTAGTTTTGTTGTGTAATGCATATTGTAGGTACTTTTTATGCAGATCAACAAGTTCTATATGCACTAGGTTTAAACTACGGTCGTTATTTAAAATATCATCCGCTTTTTGCTGTTTATCGGCACGTGACATTTGCGAGGCAATAATACTTTTAACTTGCTCACGACTTGTGTTGTCACGTTTTGCTGTACGCGCTATTTGTACACAGCTTGGTACGTCAATAAGTAAGGTATGGTCGCAATATTTATCAAGGTTGTTTTCAAATAATAAAGGCGCTACTAAAACAACATAAGGGCTAGTTGCACTATTTAAATCGTTTAGTATTTTTAACCGAATAAGAGGGTGTAGCAACGCATTAAGCCATTCTTTGTCACTGTTGTTAGTGAATATTTTTGCGCGCAATTCTGCTCTATTTAATGTGCCATCAGGCAATAAAATATCTTTGCCAAAGTGTGCTGTAATCGCTTTTAGCCCTTTGCTATTTGGGAGTACGACTTCACGCGCAATTATATCGGCATCAACTATTGTAATACCAAGCTCTTCAAACATGTTACTGATGGCCGTTTTACCACAGCCAATACCGCCTGTTAAGCCTAATACCCAGCTGTTTACTTTAGTTATTTGCTCACTCATTTTAATAACCTATTAAATTAAAATAAGCGCCTTGAATTTGGTTGCCCCAAAGCATAGTGATCCAGCCTGCTATCGCTAAATAAGGGCCAAAAGGGATAGGGGTCGCTTTGTCTTTACCTTGTATGCTCAACAGCGCAATACCTATAATGGCACCTACTACGCTCGAAAGCAGAATAATAGTAAGTAATGACTGCCAGCCAAGTAATGCCCCAAATACAGCGAGTAGTTTAAAGTCGCCATAACCCATGCCTTCTTTACCGGTTAATAACTTAAATAGCCAAAACACGCTCCACAAACTTAAATAACCGCAAGCCGCACCAATAATGGCATCTGTAGGTGTAATTGTGTAACCCATTACAGAAGCAATAAGTGCAAGCCATACTAGCGGAAGTGTAAGTTGATCTGGCAGTAACATGTGGTCAATATCAATAAAGGTCAGAGCTACCAATATCCACGTTACAAAAATATATAAAAGGGCTTGCTCGGTCGCACCAAAGCTATAGGCAACAATTAAACTTAATAGGGCAGTAATTAGCTCTACAGCAGGGTATCGGACCGAAATAGGATTACTGCAGCTTGCGCATTTACCTTTAAGTATTAACCAACTAATAATAGGAATATTCTGCCAAGGCTTAATGGCTGTTTTGCATTTAGGACAGGTAGAGTTGGGTTTTACTAAGTTAAAAGGCTTATTGATATTGGCTTGTTTAGATTTATTAGCTGTAAGCTCATCATCTAGCAATATGCGGCATTCGCTTTGCCACTCACGTTGCATCATCAGTGGTAAGCGATAAATAACCACATTTAAAAAACTACCAATACATAAACTAATTAAGCCAATAGTGGTTAAATAAAACCACAACTGGCTTTGCATTACTTCAATAATACTTTGCATTATGTTACCTGAAAACTGTTCTAAAAGATTAAGTGTCTAAAAATTAAGTGAAGTATTTATCACATAGAGAAGTGAAAGAGAGTAAATGAGAAGACATTAATAGCCATACCTTATCAAAAAAGTAAGCCTCTCTTTTATTTCCTGTAAATTGTTATTTTTAGTAATTAAATAACAGAGCCCAATTGGAAAATAGGTAAGTACATCGCAACAATCAAGCCACCAACAAGTACACCTAGTACGGCCATAATAAGTGGCTCAAGTAGGCTTGAAAGGCCATCTACTGCATCATCTACTTCTTGCTCATAAATAGTTGCTACTTTTGCGAGCATGCCGTCTAGTGAGCCAGATTCTTCACCAATTGCAACCATTTGTATTACCATATCAGGGAATATTTTTGAGTTACGCATTGCCCAGTTCATTTGATTACCAGAGCTCACTTCAACTTTAATATCTAAAATGGCACAACGATATACTGCATTGCCGGAAGCCCCTGCGGCAGAGTCAAGCGCATCAACCAGAGGCACACCTGCAGCAAACGTAGTCGAAAGAGTTCGTGCATAGCGAGCAACTGCTGCTTTGTTTAAAATCATGCCTATAACTGGGAGTTTAAGTATAGCTCGGTCGGTTGCATCTCTGAGTTTTAAACTTCTAAGCTTGGCTTCTTTAAAAGCGTATCCAAAAGCTACAATAGCGATTAGTATCATCCACCAATATGCTTGCATAAAGTCTGATATGCCAATAACAAACAAAGTGAATGCAGGAAGCTCTGCCCCAAAACCTGCAAATATATCTTGAAACTGCGGCACTACAAATATTAATAGTATTGAGGTTACAATGCCGGCAATTACTAATACTGAAATAGGATAGAACATCGCTTTTTTAATTTTTGATTTTAGCGCTTCGGACTTTTCTTTATACAAAGCAACTCGGTCAAATATTTTATCAAGTGCACCAGATTGCTCGCCAGAGGCTACAAGGTCGCAATATAAATCATCAAAATAACGTGGGTGTTTTCTAAGTGCTGTAGATAGTGGTTGTCCCGCTTTTACTTCATCAGCAATAGTTTCCATTAATTTGGCGACACTTTTATTGGTCGAGCCAGAGCCAATCATTTCAATGGCCTGTATTAAAGGAACTCCCGCCATCAACATAGTCGCAATTTGGCGAGTAAGTAGTGCTATATCTTTAGGGGTTACCTTTTGAACACTTTGAATACCGAACAGTGGTTTTGCTTTACGCTTCACTTTTGAAGGAGTGATACCTTGCTTACGAAGCTGAGCTTTTACTAATGCAATACTATTACCTGTAAGCTCGCCTTCAAGTTTCTTCCCTCGTGCACTTACACCGACCCACTGAAAAGTATCGAGGCCTTTATCTTGTTGTTTTTTTGCCATTAAGGGTACCCAGCTGAATTTGGTTTAAAACTTCATTATTATAAGCATAACTTAAACTAATGATTCTTGGTAGAAAAGTTGGGTGCTTTAAAATCGTTGCCCAACGGACCAAAATCTAGGTCCGTAAATATAGCCCTTATTAGGGTTAATGTTATTATAAATACTTATCGCTTTTTGTAAGTAAAGGTACCATGCAAAAACAAATAAAATGGTTACTAAAGCTTTTAAGTCTTTATTTATTGAAATGCTTTGGCCTCTTTTTTTATCAACTCTACCAAGTAGCAACCCCCACATTATAAATAAGAGTGTTTGCGAAACCGGCATTACATGCACACCAGAAAATAGTGAGTATGTAATACCTATAGCAAAAGAGTAAAAGAGGCTTTCAGTAATGATATCTTTTTTATGTTGCTTTAAATGTGTAATCGCTTTTCTAAAAGTTGTAAAAACAACTGTTAAAATACATATAAGGGCGATTAGTCCCCACTCATTTAAAATTTCAATTAATGAATTATGAGGGTGACTAAAAGGAGCTGAACTTCCAAGTGACATTTCAAACACTCCAGGACCATTGCCGATAAATAAATGCTTTAAAGATAGGCTTGAAAGAGTATTAAACCATAAATCAATACGGCCCGAGGTGGATGTGCGTAGTATTTCGGCCCCCCCTTTATTTAATGAGTCCAGAGCATAAAAAGCAATGCTACTTAAAACAAAGCAAGCTAATCCGATAAGTACTTGTTTTTTTAATGTGGTTTTTAAAGTAAGAGCAAAAATAGAGAAAGCTAAAAATGAGAGTAAAGCCCCACGAGCTTGCCCAATAAATATAAGTAATAAGTTTAAAAACAAAATAATAAATACAACACGCTGAATGCTTTTAAATTTTAGGAGTAGCACCAAAAAAGGAAGAATAAATACTTGTACTTGGTTAAAAAAGCGAATGTTAATAAATCCAGAGTAAATTATGTATGGATTTAAAGGTTGTTGCTCAGAAAGTGTAAAAATAATATTGAGTAGGCATATTAGGATTAAGCTTGTATGAGTTATAAATAATGCATAAATGATAAATAAAACAGGTTTTTTATCATTTATAGTGCTTACATAGTACATGGTTAAAATAAGTAAACTTATATGAAACGTGTACAGCAGACTAAAACTTTGCTCCATACTCATCAATGCAGATAAGCAGCCACTGAAAATAAAAATTAAGTACAACACACTACTTTTATTATTTGGTGAAAGCTTAAAAGTAGGTTTTTTATTACCTAAAAAAGCTGTAAGCACTAGTAGGCTTGTGATAAGTAAAAAAGCTATTTGAATGATACGTTGGTGGTTATGGTAATCGTAGGAAACTATTGGTATTAAAGGTATTAATGTGAATGTAAGAAATGCACTAACAAGCAGTGATTTTATCAAATTTACCTTGTTCATAAACGTCATTACTTACTTGTTAAAAAAGCGCCATAAAGGCGCTTTTCAGAATTAAAATTTCACTAAGATTGTGGACAACTTTTAGGAGCTAAACCTTTGTTGTCATCTGATAGCGCGCTAGTTGCACATGTCCACGTACCTACATCGCTTCTAGACCATGTTAATACAGCTGATGCAATTTGTGTAGGTGCATTTTTAATCGTACAAACAATAGTTGTTGCTGTTGTAGTAATAGCACAGTTTTCAGTTGATGCGCTTAAACCAATATCTGTTACTGCGGGTGCTGTCGACAATCCATTATTTTTAGCGATTTCAAAACCAGTTCTACCAGCAGATATTTCAGCTAAACCAGCAGTCAATTTAGATGTTGCTTGATAGTTCGAATACGCAGGCAATGCAATTGCAGCAAGAATACCGATGATTGCTACTACAATCATTAATTCAATTAGGGTGAAACCCTGTTGTTTTTGAGTCATTGTTTTCATGTTTCCTCTCCTAAAGGATAGATTTTTGTAACTTAAATCACTTAAGCGGCAAAATGCCTCACTTAATTTAACTGATTTACTTTACAGTTTTACTTAAAATTAATTTTATTACACTTTAGCTTTAGAGTATGAAACACAAAAGCCGAATGTGAATTCATTATGTTTAGTACTAATTATAAAAGTTTACTAAGTGCACTACATGTTGTAGCAACAAATAGTATAGGCATAAAGTAAGTAGTTTAGTTGCTTTAGTTTTTAATTATGTCTTTAAAAACTAAAGGCACTAGTTATTTATGACTATCTTTTTAAATAAAATAGTACAACAGAATTAGTCTACCATTTTATTTTAGTATTTAGCACGTATCTTATTATAAAAAAGCGATTTTATTTAACAATTTGTTACAAAGTAAGCCTTTTGGGTTATTTAATGCTTTTTTACTTAACTTGTCAATTAATTAGCGGTATTAATTACCCATTATTGCTTCATAATTGTTCAAAGCGCATCGATAAATCGATTGATTGTAAGTTTTTTGTTAATGCCCCGCTTGATATAAAATCGACACCTGCTTGTGAATAAGTTTTGAGCGTTTCTAGGGTCATATTGCCTGAAACCTCTAGTTTTGCGCGCTTATTGGTTAAAATTACAGCTTGCTTAATTTGCTCTACGCTAAAGTTGTCTAGCATAATTATGTCGGCGCCAGCTTCAATTGCTTGCTTAAGTTCTGGGAGGGACTCTACTTCTACTTCGACAGGTTTGTTTGGGTGATTTTGTTTAGCTTGAGCAACGGCTTTGTTTATTGTGCCACAAGCCGCTATATGATTTTCTTTAATTAAAAATGCGTCAAATAAACCAATACGATGATTTGCACCCCCACCACATTTTACTGCGTATTTTTGAAGTGCTCTAAGGCCTGGTATGGTTTTGCGTGTATCGAGTAGTTGCGTTGTTGTGCCGCTTAGCTCTTTTACATAATGTGCTGTAGTAGTGGCTGTACCCGATAACGTTTGTACAAAGTTAAGTGCAGTACGCTCGGCAGTTAATATTGAACGAGCTGAACCAGTGGTTGTAAATAATGTGCTGTTTGCTTTAACTGCGTCGCCATCATTAATAAGTACATTAACCTTAACGCTTGGGTCTACTTGTTTAAATACTTCAAGGATGATGTCTTTTCCACAAAAAATGCAGTCTTCGCGGGTAATTACTTTAGCATTTGCGTGCTCGTTTTGTGGGATAAGCTGCGCGGTAATGTCGCCGTCTTGTGCAGATTGATAATTTAGATCTTCATCTAAGGCGAGGGTGACAAGTTGAGTAATAAGCGTGTGCGAAATTGACATATGAAGGCTCATAAGTGTTAATAAATTAAGCAAATTTTACTATGTTTAAATAACTAATAGAAGCGCTTTTAAATGAGCAGGGGTTATTACACCTACATATATAGCATGGCTACTAAAAGTAATGCTACTAGCTGAATGTTAGCTAACCGCAATGGCTATCATTCTTTATATAAATCCTTTAGCATCAAGTTTATGTATACCGTGGTATTAAAATAATGCAGATAGATTCAAGCGGAGTTGCCGCTAATATAACGCAGCGGCCCTGTACGCATTTTGATGAGCGCCCTGAAAATACCGATATTTCGCTGTTGGTAATTCATAATATTTCCTTGCCGGCTGGGCAATTTGGCACCGAATACGTTGATGCACTGTTTATGGGTGAGATTGACTGTAATGCGCACCCCAGTTTTTGTGATTTAAATGGGCTTAGAGTGTCAGCGCACTGTTTTATAAAACGTACTGGCGAGATTATTCAATATGTGCCATTTAATAAACGCGCGTGGCATGCCGGGCAATCTGAATATGAAGGGCAAAGCGCATGTAATAACTTTAGTATAGGTATTGAGCTTGAAGGTACCGACACTACGCCATACTCTTTAGCGCAATACGAAGTATTAACTACACTTAGTAAATCTATAATACAACGCTATCCAAAAATTACCCCTTCGCGTATTGTTGGGCATTGCGATATTGCCCTGGGACGTAAAACCGATCCTGGCAGTAGCTTTAATTGGCCATTGTTTTTTAATATGCTTGAACAACTAAGTTAAGAGAGTTATTCCCATGATTTTAGTTTCTATAATAATTGCATTAATTCTGGAGCGTTTAGGGGCTCGGTCTAATTACTGGCAGATAAGCTATTACACAAATGGTTATTTAAATCGCTCTAATAAGCTACTAGGTGACAAAGGCTTATTTAGTTCTGCTCCGGGCTTTTTAATTTGGCTGTTACTTCCAGTAATAGCAATAGCGTTTATTTATTGTTTATCTGATTTTGTACTATGGCAGTTAGCTATTAATATTGCTGTGCTTTTGGTTTGCTTTGGTTGTGCCAAGCAGCGTGCTTTATATAAGTCTTACTTAAATGCGTTAACGCGAGATGACGGTACTGCTGCATCTTTATATGCGTTGCAAATAGGTCAAAAGCGTACAGAAGACGAAGAAAGTGGCGAGACTTTTGGGCAAACATTGGCGTGGGTAAACTTTAGATTTTACTGTGCGGTTATTTTTTGGTTCGTTGTTTTAGGCGCGCCAGGTGCGGTTTTATATGCACTGGTACGTACTTTAGCTGATTTAGTACGAGAAGATCATAAAGTAATATTTGCTAAGCGTTTTAAACTTATACATAAACTATTGTTTTGGCTCGACTGGTTACCTGCACGTATTACCAGCTTTGGCTATTTAGTAATAGGTAACTTTAATAAAGGCACAAGTTGTTGGCTACGTTACGTGCTTAACTTTAAGTCTCCAAATCGCGAAGTAGTAACATGTACTGCACTTGCTGCAGAGCAAGTTGAAAAGCGTTATTACGGCTGTACCTACGAAGCCACGTGTATGATTAAGCTTGTTAAGCGTAATGTATTATTTTACTTAGTACTTATAGCGTTGCTTACATTATTTGGTGGGCTGTCTTAAGTTAATACTTTTTTAATAAAGTACCTTATGCAATGTAAGGTGCTTTAATCTCTTCCTGCAGTTTTTAAGTACAATAAAATAGAGCTAATATTCTAATTTATTCTGGTCAGACCAATTGTTTTCATCCCAAATACGTTATAACAATTTTTGTAAATTGCGCATTGTTTGATCTTCGTTCAAAATGCGTTACGCTACTTTAATTGCTCAAACTACCTGTAAATTGACAGCTAATAGTGTTTTTGATACCGTATTGAAAATTTTTGGTATGACCAATTTACCTTTTGGGTAAATCATACTACTTAAAGCCCCGTTTTATGGGCTCTTGGTATTTATACAACGCGGACGTTGATTCATGTCTTTAAAGATTAAAGCGGCAAAATTATCTGATGTTATTTTACAGCAACTTGAGAATATGATTCTTGAAGGCTCGTTAGCACCAGGTGAAAAGTTGCCACCAGAGCGTGAACTAGCAAAGCAATTTGAAGTGTCTCGCCCGTCACTGCGTGAGGCAATTCAAAAATTAGAAGCGAAAGGTTTAGTTACGCGTCGCCAAGGTGGCGGCACGTTTGTAAAAAATCAGCTCGAAGAAGGGCTTACTGATCCACTTTTTGATTTGATTAGTAAACACCCTGAGTCGCAGTTTGATTTACTTGAATTTCGTCATGCATTAGAAGGGATTGCTGCTTACTACGCAGCACTGCGCGGGACCAGCAACGATTTTAGCAAAGTAAAACAAAGCTTTGATGAAATTGCCTTAGTTAATGATGATTTACAGCAAAAAGCAAAAGCAATTAATGCATTTCACTTTAGCGTGGCAGAAGCCTCGCACAATGTGGTGTTACTGCATTTAGTTAGAGGTATGAAAGCGCTGCTTGAGCAAAATGTATTGCAAAATTTAACTGTTCTATTAAAAAAGTCAGATATTAGCAGTCAGTTAGCTCAACACAGGCGTTTATTAATGGATGCCGTTATTGACGGTAATCCAGAACAAGCCCGTTTAGCAAGTAATGCGCACTTAGCATTTATCGAAGAAGCACTACTTGAAGCAGGCAAAGAACATTCGCGAATTGAACGTAGTTTAAGACGCACTAAACAAAATTAAGTTAGTACATAACTACTTTGAACACACAAATTAAGTAGCTGTGATATTAAATTAACAATATTCGTATTTTAAACATAAGGAAACCTCCATATGTCTGAAGTCAATAAAATTGACGTAGACGCGCTAGAAACACAAGAGTGGTTACAAGCTCTTGAATCAGTTGTGCGCGAAGAAGGTGTTGAACGAGCTCAGTTTTTACTTGAGCAAGTATTAGAGCAAGCCCGTTTAGACGGCGTTGATATGCCAACGGGTATTACCACGAACTACGTTAATACTATTCCTGTAGATCAAGAGCCTGCTTACCCAGGTGATGTAAATCTTGAACGTCGTATTCGTTCAATTATACGTTGGAACGCGATTATGATCGTTCTACGTGCATCTAAAAAAGATCTCGACTTAGGCGGCCATATGGCGTCTTACCAATCATCTGCTGCATTTTATGAAGTGTGTTTTAACCACTTCTTTAAAGCACCAAATGATGTAGACGGTGGTGACTTAGTTTATTACCAAGGTCATATTTCTCCAGGTATCTACGCACGTGCATTTGTTGAAGGTCGTTTATCGGCTGCGCAACTAGATAACTTCCGCCAAGAAGTTGATGGCGAAGGCTTACCATCGTACCCACACCCTAAGTTGATGCCTGAGTTTTGGCAGTTCCCTACGGTATCAATGGGTTTAGGTCCTATTTCATCAATTTATCAAGCACGATTCTTAAAATACTTAGATGGTCGTGGCTTAAAAGACACTAAAAACCAACGTGTATATGCGTTTTTAGGTGACGGTGAAATGGATGAGCCGGAATCGCGTGGTGCTATTTCTTTTGCTGCACGTGAAAAACTAGATAACCTTTGTTATTTAATCAACTGTAACTTACAGCGTTTAGACGGCCCAGTTATGGGTAACGGTAAAATTATTCAAGAGTTAGAAGGCTTGTTTAAAGGTGCTGGCTGGAACGTAATTAAACTTGTATGGGGCAGCGGTTGGGATATTCTGCTTGCTAAAGACACTACAGGTAAATTACTACAATTGATGAACGAAACAATTGATGGTGATTACCAAACTTACAAAGCTAAAGATGGCGCATACGTGCGTGAGCATTTCTTTGGTCGCTACCCTGAAACAGCTGCCCTTGTTGCAGATATGACAGATGACGAAATTTTTGCGCTTAAGCGTGGTGGTCATGAGCCATCAAAACTATTTGCTGCATTTAAAAAAGCAGAAGAGACAAAAGGTCGTCCAACTGTAATTCTTGCTAAAACTGTAAAAGGTTACGGCATGGGTGAAGCAGCTGAAGGTAAAAACATTGCGCACCAAGTGAAAAAAATGGACATGTCGCATGTTGCACATTTACGTTCACGCCTTGGTCTTGATGACTTAGTATCTGAAGAGCAATTAAAAGAATTACCATACCTAGAGCTTGAAGAAGGTTCACCTGAGTACAAGTACCTACATGCGCGTCGTGATGAGCTTAAAGGTTACACACCTAAGCGTATTCCACGTTTTAGTGAAAAACTTACGTTGCCAGAAGTAGATGCATTTAAGCCACTACTTGAAGAGCAAAAGCGTGATATATCTACTACTATGGGCTTTGTTCGTGCACTTAATATCTTATTAAAAGATAAAGGCATTGGTAAAAATATCGTACCAATTATTGCAGATGAAGCGCGTACATTTGGTATGGAAGGTTTATTCCGTCAAATCGGTATTTACAATCCGCATGGCCAAAACTACACGCCACAGGATCGTGATATTGTTTCTTACTATAAAGAAGCAACTTCAGGTCAAGTATTGCAAGAAGGTATCAATGAGTTAGGTGCTATGTCGTCATGGGTTGCTGCTGCAACATCATACAGCACTAACGATTTACCAATGATCCCATTCTACATTTACTACTCTATGTTTGGTTTCCAACGTGTTGGCGACATGGCATGGATGGCGGGCGATCAACAAGCACGTGGTTTCTTATTAGGTGCTACAGCGGGTCGTACAACGCTAAATGGTGAAGGCTTACAACACGAAGATGGTCATAGCCACATTCTTGCAAACACGGTTCCTAACTGTGTTTCTTATGACCCAACTTACGCGTTTGAAGTGGCTGTTATTGTACAAGACGGTATTCGTCGTATGTACGGTGACGACCAAGAAAATATTTACTACTACCTAACGCTTATGAACGAAAACTACCATCAGCCAGCTATGCCAGAAGGCGCTGAAGAAGGTATTCGTAAAGGTATTTACAAGCTTGAAAGTTACGAAGGTAAAAAAGCCAACGTACAGCTATTAAGCTCAGGTACTATTATGACTGAAGTGCGCAAAGCTGCTTCAATCTTAAGCGAAGAATATGGTATTGCATCAGATGTTTACTCAGTAACATCTTTCAATGAGCTAACGCGTGATGGTCAAGATGTTGAGCGTTTTAACATGCTTAATCCTGAAAGCGAGCAAAAAACAGCATTTATCACAAGCGTATTAAACGACTCTGTGACTGTTGCAGCAACGGATTACATGAAAAACTACGCAGAACAAGCGCGTTCATTCATTCCAAGCAGCAACTACAAAGTGTTAGGTACAGATGGTTACGGTCGTTCTGATAGCCGTGAAAACCTACGTCGTCACTTTGAAGTTAACGCAAGCTACGTTGTTGTTGCTACGTTATCTGAACTTGCTAAACGCGGTGAAGTTGAGAAGTCAGTAGTTGTTGAAGCACTTAAAAAGTTCAACATCGACACTAACAAACTTAACCCACTGTACGCATAAGAGGTTTGCAATGAGTATTGAAATTAAAGTACCTGATATTGGTGACGACGAAGTAGAAGTAACCGAAATATTAGTAAGCGTTGGCGATAAAGTAGATGTTGACCAATCATTACTAAATGTTGAAGGTGACAAAGCATCAATGGAAATACCTGCTTCTCAAGCGGGGACTGTAAAAGAGATTAAAGTTAACGTTGGCGACACCGTTACAACAGGCTCTTTAGTATTTTTGTTTGAAGGCGAGAGTGAAGGCACTGATGAGGAAAATACATCAGCCGCTGCTCCAGCTAAATCTGAAGAAGCAGCACCAGCTGCTTCTACAGGTTCTTCAATTAAAGAAGTAACCGTACCAGATATTGGCGATGATGAAGTTGAAGTAACTGAAATCATGGTTGCTGTTGGTGACACCGTTGAAGAAGAGCAATCTATCTTAAACGTGGAAGGCGACAAGGCGGCAATGGAAGTACCAGCTCCATTTGCCGGCACAGTTAAAGAAATAAAAGTAGCCGCTGGCGACACAGTTAAAACTGGCTCGTTAGTGTTTGTTTTTGAAGTAGCAGGAAGTGAATCTGCAGCACCGGCTAAAGAGTCGGCTCCTGTAGAAGCGCCAGCTGATAGTTCAACAGCAAGTTCAGCACCAAGCACTAAAGAAGTTAATGTGCCTGATATTGGTGGCGATGAAGTTGAAGTAACTGAAATTATGGTTGCCGTTGGCGACGAAGTTTCAGAAGATCAATCAATCTTAAACGTTGAAGGCGACAAAGCTGCAATGGAAGTACCAGCTCCATTTGCAGGTACAGTTAAAGAAATTAAAGTAGCCGCTGGCGATAAAGTATCGACTGGTTCATTAATTTTTGTATTTGAAGTTGCAGGCAGTGCGCCAGCGGCATCTGCACCAGCTGAAAAATCAGCACCTGCAGCAGCGGCTAAAACTGAGTCAGCACCGGCTCAAGCAGCACCTGCAAAAGCAAGTAATGAAAGCTTCACAGAAAACAGCGCGTATGCTCATGCATCACCCGTTGTTCGCCGTTTAGCGCGTGAGTTTGGTATTAACCTAGCTAACGTTAAAGGCACTGGTCGCAAAGCCCGTATAGTTAAAGAAGACGTGCAAAACTACGTTAAAAACCTAGTTAAGCAAGTTGAATCTGGTCAATTATCTGCAGGCAGTAACGCAGGTGGTAGTGAGCTTGGTCTTATCCCATGGCCTAAAGTAGATTTTGCTAAATTTGGTGAAATTGAAGAGAAAAAACTGTCTCGCATTCAAAAGCTATCAGGTAAAAACTTACACCGTAACTGGGTACAAATCCCACATGTTACACAGTTTGATGAAGCTGATATCACAAGCCTTGAAGTATTCCGTAAAGAGCAAAATGCACTTAGCGAGAAGAAAAAGCTTGGCGTTAAAATCACACCACTTGTGTTTGTGATGAAAGCAGCGGCTAAAGCACTTGCAGACTTCCCAACATTTAACTCTTCACTGTCTAGCGACGGCGAAAGTTTAATTCTTAAGAAGTACATTAACATCGGTGTTGCTGTTGATACGCCAAATGGTTTAGTAGTGCCAGTGTTTAAAGATGTTGATAAAAAAGGCATTATTGAATTATCACGTGAACTAATGGAAGTATCTGTTAAAGCACGTGACGGTAAGCTTACATCTTCTGATATGCAAGGCGGCTGTTTTACTATCTCTAGCCTTGGCGGTATCGGCGGTACGGCATTTACGCCAATTGTTAATGCGCCAGAAGTTGCTATTTTAGGTGTATCTAAATCTGAAATGAAACCTAAATGGAATGGCAAAGAGTTTGAACCTAAACTAATGGTTCCGCTGTCTATGTCATACGACCATAGGGTTATTGACGGAGCATTAGCTGCACGCTTTACTGTGACTCTTGCAAGTTACATGAGCGATATTCGCCAGTTGGTGATGTAACCAGTTTAGTAAAATTGGTATACGCAATAAAATAAATAGAATCAAATCCCAGCCAGTTGTTTTTAGCTGGGATTTTTACCATTTGCAATGATACAATCTTTGTACGAATTGCATCACTTTGTGCGCTGCTCACTCTTTCTGCCTTGCAGAAACATGGCAGTTAAATTTTAGGGCAGTGTCCCGTTCAAACAATTAAGGTAAAAGCATGAGCAACGAATTAAAAACTCAAGTTGTTGTACTAGGCGGTGGTCCTGGTGGTTATTCTGCGGCTTTCCGTGCTGCTGACTTGGGCTTAGAAGTTACATTAGTAGAATCTCGCGAAACATTAGGTGGCGTATGTCTTAATGTTGGTTGTATTCCTTCTAAAGCACTTTTACACGTAGCTAAAGTGATTGATGACGCAGCAGAAATGTCATCTCACGGTGTTACTTTTGGCGCACCAAAAATCGATCTTGACCAAGTTCGTACTTGGAAAGATTCTGTAGTTGGCCAGTTAACTGGTGGACTAGAAGGCATGGCCAAAATGCGTAAAGTGAAAGTTGTATCTGGATACGGCAAATTCACTGGCAGCAATACTTTAGTAGTTGAAGGCGCAGACGGCGCTACAACTATCACGTTTGATAACGCGATTATTGCAGCAGGTTCTAAACCTGTTAACTTACCTTTCATCCCAGAAGATGACCGTGTAATTGATTCAACTGGCGCACTAGAACTTAAAGACGTACCAGAAAAGCTACTTGTACTTGGTGGTGGTATTATCGGTCTTGAAATGGGTACGGTTTACCGTGCTCTTGGTTCTGCAATTGATGTTGTAGAATTTGCTGATCAATTAGTACCAGCAGCTGATAAAGACATTATCAAAATTTACCAAAAATACGTAAGCAAAAAATTCAACGTAATGCTTTCAACTAAAGTTGTTGGTGTTGAAGCTAAAGAAGACGGCTTATACGTAACGTTTGAAGGTAAAAACGCACCAGCAGAACCAGTACGTTACGACAAAGTACTTGTTGCAGTTGGCCGTACTCCAAACGGTAACTTACTTGATGCTGAAAAAGCGGGCGTAAACGTTGATGAGCGTGGCTTTATTAATGTTGATAAGCAATTACGTACTAACGTAAGCCATATTTTTGCAATTGGTGACTTAGTTGGCCAGCCTATGCTTGCGCATAAAGCGGTTCATGAAGGTCATGTTGCTGCAGAAGTTATTTCTGGTCAGAAGCATTTCTTCGACCCTAAATGTATTCCTTCAATAGCGTACACAGACCCAGAAATCGCTTGGGTAGGTGTTACTGAGAAAGAAGCAAAAGAGCAAGGCTTAAAAGTTGAAACTGCGGTATTCCCGTGGGCAGCATCTGGTCGTGCAATTGCATCTGCTCGTACTGAAGGTTCTACTAAACTTATCTTTGATAAAGAAAGTGGCCGTATAATCGGTGGTGCTATGATCGGTATTAACGCGGGCGAAATGCTTGGCGAAATCGGTTTAGGTATTGAAATGGGTGCTGATGGTGAAGACTTAGCGCTTACAATTCATGCTCACCCAACATTGAATGAATCAATCGGCCTTGCAGCTGAAATTTTTGAAGGTTCAATCACTGATTTACCAAACAAAAAAGCAGCTAAAAAGAAGTAATTTAACTTCTTAGTATTTGCTTAAAAAACCCAACTTCGGTTGGGTTTTTTTATGTCTATTTTTAACTTAGATAAATATAAGATTAAATAACAAGAAGTCGTTACAATGCGCGCTTAATTAATTGAAGGTAAATACAGTGAAAAACTCAGTTTTAGCATTACGCGCTCAACAAATAAGTGAATCTCGTCGAGAGTTTAATGCTCGAGGCGGTAAATTAGATCGCTGTGAACAATGCCTGATTGCTAAGCACTACTGTATTTGCAAAGGTGTTGAGCATGCAGATTGTAAGGCCGCTGTGTGCTTACTGATGTATCATAATGAAAGCTTTAAACCTTCTAATACAGGGCGTTTAATTGCTGAAATAGTGCCAGATAACCACGCATTTAGATGGGATAGAACAGATCCTAACCCCGCTCTTTTAGCTTTAATAAATGATTCGCAGTATCAGCCAATGGTCGTCTTTCCTGCTGAAGATGTAGAAGAGGGCAGAGCCATTACAGAAGTGAGTATTGAATCAGGTAAAAAGCCGCTATTTATATTCTTAGATGGTACGTGGCGCGAAGCTAAAAAAATGATTCGCAAAAGCCCTTATTTAGATAACTTGCCTGTACTTTCTGTTACTGCTGATAAACTATCTGATTACCGATTACGTGTAGCCCCTCATGCGCATCAACTAGGCACTGCTGAAGTGGCTATTATGGTATTAGCACTTGCGGGCGAAATGGATGCATCGACAAAATTAGAGCAGCATTTTATTAAGTTTCGTGATGCGTATTTATTGGGTAAGCGCAATAAAGGCCGACCGCTAGAAGGTTAATTTTACGAAGTTAAGCAAATGCTTGCTGATTTTTTAAGTGAGCAAGTGCTTTATTTTGAATTGCTCTGAAGCCTTCTTCAGATGTTAATTGTAAAACAGTATTATACAATTGACTTATACTATTATGCACTTGAATAAACGAGATACAGTCTTCACCAATCATTTCTTTTGCTTCTTCAACTCGTTTTAAAAAGTAGCAGTTAATGTCTATTTTGCCATTAAATTGAGTCGTTGCAATTGCGTCTGCTATTCTATTAAGTTGATAACTAAACTCATCAGGTCGAGCACCTTCACCCCACTTGCTAATACGAATGTCGCGTTCTAACTGATTAATTTCGTTAAGTATATTTTTAAACTCACTCATTGGCATATTTAAAAAGTTATAACCTTTGGGGTTAAATAAAGCTTTATAGGGATTTTCGCTGGGGGTTTGGGCACTAAATACACCAATTGGTTTTGCTGTACTTGCGTCTGATACTTTACATAAAAAGGTATTACTTTGAGATGTTTTAAAATTCATATCCATTGAGTATTTATGATCCTTGCGTTATTTAGTTATCGGCGCAATTAATAAAAAACTTAGCGAAATTTAAAATATTAATAAAGTATTTTAAGGTCTTAGCATTGATTTGCTGTGACGCGATATTACTCAGTAAAGATTAGTGATAGTTGCTCAGTGCTTTACTCACCCAAATTTTAGGCAAAGAAAAGCGCGCTCTATCTCTAGGCGCGCTTGCGGAATCTTCTAATTTTCTGCATCCTGCAATTGAACTTAATCAACTCCAATTTTCACTAATCCATGTTTATTACTATATTACTTTTTAGTTCTATGTAATGTAGACCGTCCGGGCCTGTATCCTTTAATTCCTAAACATCCTGTAGGGTAAATACTATTACCAAATCCTTAATTACACTTCCTAGTGTATCCTTGTTTTAACCAATCCCTTGTGTTGCCTTAAAGGCCTGTCCATTTATTCCTTCAACATCCTGTTGAACAACTTAGCCTTGTTGTTATCCTTTTCGCATCTTCCTGACGCTGTCCTTTTTACAACATTGCGTTGTGATACTCATCCTGAGCCTGTCCTAAAATCCGTGTTGTCCTGATAACCTAATCATTGGTTGGTTGAGTAAGCAGTCCGTTTCCTTTTACTCAATAAGCGTCATTGCTTGGTTGATGCGTAAATTATAGTGCAATAGAGCAACTAAAATAGAGATAAAACTACATTCAATTAGTGTTTTTGCAATAGCAATAAAAATAAATTTCATATAATTCATGGGTTTAATTGTTTTTGCGTTGTTTTTTATCTTGTTTTTTACTCATTAGCTGTCACATCCGTAAGACATCTCTTACACCGTATTTCCTTTTTGGGCGTTATTTACATATTTACATTTATTTAAAGTGTGCACTTTTAGAATGAGCACGGTAGAATTCGTTGATAATAACAGTTATTTAGGTGGAATAATGAAGAAAGTATTTGCACTTGTTTTAGGGGTAGTTGCATCGGCACCAGTCTTTGCAAACGATGTTGTTAACATCTACTCTTTTCGTCAACCGTTTTTAATTCAGCCAATTTTAGAAGACTTTACAAAGCAAACAGGCATAAAAACCAATGTTGTTTTTGCTAAAAAAGGGCTAATTGAGCGTGTTAAACGCGAAGGCAAGCACAGTAAAGCTGATTTAGTATTAACCTCTAACTTTAGCGCGCTTATTCAATTAGAAGATTTAAAATTAACACAAACTATAAAAAGTGACAGTGTAAATAATAATGTTCCAGCCGCCTTTCGTGACGGTGATGGCCAATGGGTTGCGCTTACTAAGCGAGTGCGTAATGTGTATTCATCAAAAGAGCGAGTTGGTGAGTTACCTAAGCTCACTTATGAAGATTTAGCAGACTCTAAATACAAAGGACAAATTTGTACGCGCTCAGGCAAACATCCATATAATTTAGGTTTAGTAGCTTCTATGATTGCACACCATGGTGAAGCGCAAACTAAAGAGTGGCTTGAAGGTGTGAAGGCTAATTTAGCGCGCAAGCCTCAAGGTAACGATCGTGCTCAAGTTAAAGCTGTTAAAGAAGGTTTATGTAACTTGGCATTAGGCAATAGTTACTATCTTGGCAAAATGCTAGAAGATAAAGAGCAAAAAGGTTGGGCTGAGGCCGTAAATATTAACTTTCCGAATCAAACTAATCGTGGCTCACACATAAATGTTTCGGGTGCGGTTATTACCAAATATGCTAAAAACCCTGAAAATGCATTAAAGCTCATCGAGTATATGACCGATAGCAAAGCACAAAACATGTATGCCTCATTAAATATGGAGTATCCAGTTAAGTCGGGTGTTGAACTATCAAGTTTGGTTGCCTCTTGGGGTAGTTTTAAAGAAGACAGCTTGCCACTTGATGAGATTAGTAAATATCGTCCGTTAGCGCTTAAGCTAATTGATGAGGTGAAGTTCGATCTTTAATGACTAATAAATTTAAGCTGTCTAAATGGCAGCTCTTTGCGTGGTCGACAGGCTTAATTCTATCGGCTCCGTTGTTTTTTCTTCTTTTTGAATCTCTACAAGGTAGCTCTGAGGTGTTTTCTCACCTGTGGGATACCGTGCTTTGGGATTACATAAACAATACCGTATTGCTTGTTTTAGGTGTTTGCGTCCTTAGCTGCGCCATAGCTTTGCCACTTGGGTGGCTAACGGCTTACTGTAGTTTCCCGGGTAAAAAACAGTTTGAATGGGCTCTTATGCTGCCCCTTGCTATGCCCACCTATATTATTGCCTATGTATACACTGATTTATTAGATTATGCGGGCCCGGTGCAAATAGCGCTGAGAGACTGGTTTGGCTGGCAATCTCCTAGCGACTATTGGTTTTTTGATATACGTACACTACCCGGCGCCATAGTTATGATTGCCTTGGTGCTTTACCCGTATTTATTTTTAATTTTTAAAACGGCCCTTCGCGAGCAGTCATTCAAATTAGTACAAGCTAGCCAGTTAATGGGGCTATCTCCTTGGCAAAGCTTTTTTAAAGTTAGTTTAGTGCTCTCTCGTGGGGCTATTGTGGCGGCTCTTGCGCTTATAAGTATGGAAACCATGGCTGACTTTGCAACAGTGAGTTATTTTGCCGTAAGTACATTAACAACCGCCGTATACGATACGTGGTTTGGTTATTACTCACTTACAGCGGCCGCTAAAATATCGGGTGTGATGTTATTACTGTTATTTTTAGCATTAATGGCAGAGCGCTTTAGTCGCCGAAACCAAGCGGTATTTGAGCGCCAATCAAGCGTAAATAGTGAATCTCTCTATGTATTAAAAGGAAAGTCTGCTTGGCTCGCAACGGCATTTTGTAGCTTTATTTTACTTATCGCTTTTGTAATTCCTATTGCAGTACTTATAAATTACGCCATTACCTACTTTGATAAAGCATGGAATGTTGAGTTTTTTAGTTACGCTTGGCAAAGTTTAAAAGTGGCAGTGGTTGTAAGTGTTATAACCATTACATTGAGTATTTTTGTTGTTTTTTATCAGCGTGTGGCAAAGCAAACGTATCCGCTTGTTCCCGGGCGTTTAGCAAGCACAGGCTATGCGTTGCCAGGAACTGTACTCGCTATTGCGGTTTTGTTACCCCTTACATTATTAGAGAACACCATTAACACAGCACTCGAGCCGTATAACTTAGACATTGGCTTACTGCTTACAGGTAGCATTCTTACTATTATTATTGCTTATATTGTTAGGTTTTACGCCATTGCACACGGAGCAATTGAGTCGAGTTTTTTACGTATTAGTCCATCACTTGATATGGCAAGCCAATCAATGGGTAAAAGCCAAGGGCAAACGCTGCGTTTAGTGCACCTACCTTTACTGCGAAGAGGATTGCTCACTGCTGCCTTATTGGTATTTATTGAGTGTATGAAAGAGTTGCCAGCTGCGCTATTGCTCAGACCGTTTAATTTTGAAAGCTTAGCTACTCATGTATTTCAATATGTGAGCGACGAGCAATTAGAGCTTGCTTCAATATCTGCATTATTTATTGTTATCGTTGGGTTTATTCCTTTGTATTTTATTAATCGTTCTATGGAGCAGCGTAGTTAAATGAGTAGTTTAATTTTACAAGGCGTGAGCTATCACTATAACGGCACAAAGGTTATTCACGATTTAGATTTAACAGTGGGTAAAGATGAAATTGTTTGTCTACTCGGGGCGAGTGGATGCGGCAAAACAACCACATTAAAGGCGATTGCAGGTTTAATTGAAGCCAAGCAAGGGTCTATTTTTATAGACGGTAAATTAGTGAGTGATGAGCAATCTTTTGTCTCACCTGAGCATCGTAACATCGGCATGATGTTTCAAGATTATGCGTTGTTTCCGCATTTAACGGTGGCAGATAATATTGCATTCGGGCTTAGTAATATGAGCAAAGCTCAAAAGCAGCAACGCGTTGATGAAATGCTTAAGCTTGTACATTTAATTGGCTGTGCTGACAGGTTTCCACACCAGTTATCGGGTGGCCAACAGCAACGCGTCGCTATCGCTCGTGCATTAGCTTATAAACCTAGTTTATTACTCCTTGATGAGCCTTTTTCAAACATCGACACACAAGTACGCTTTGAATTAATTGCTGATATACGTCGAATTATTAAGGCAACTCAAGTATCTGCTGTATTTGTTACACATTCAAAAGAAGAGGCATTTGCCTTTTCAGATACACTGGCCATTATGCATCGCGGTAAAATTGAGCAACAAGGCACGCCTGAGCAGCTTTTTGCAGCTCCATGTTCAAAGGAGGTTGCAGAGTTTCTGGGTCAGGGCATATACTTAAGCGCAGAAGTGTTAACCGCAACTGAATATAAAACACCATTTGGTTTAGTCGAATCTTATGTTGAGAGTAAGCATAATGTAAGTGCAGGGCTTATATATGTGCGCCCTCATCAAATAGAATTAGTGGCAGATAACCAAAGTGACAAATTCAGCAAGCGAGCTGCAATCATAAGTCGTCGCTTTATTGGTTCGGCGTATGTTTATTCGCTTGTTATTGATGAACAAGAAATTGAAGTTGCTGCACAATATGGCCAGTCATTTGAAAATAATGATCAGGTTATAATAAAAATAAAACCTCACACGGTGAATTTTTTCGAATCGTAATTAATTTGTTATTCGCTGTGTTTTTATCTGTAAAACTAAGGAATAACAATGGCGCAAGCGCAATCAGGGATTTGTGCTGAAGCAAACTTACACGGTTTGCACTTATTTTTTAATGTGTTTGATGGTCAAGACGAATCACTTCGCGCAAAGTTAAAACAAGTAAGCGCTATAGAAGAAGAGTTTAGCGATCAATTTTCAGAATCAATGCTCTCTTGTATGGTTGCTATTGGTGCGCAATACTGGCCGCATATCCTCCCTGAATACATTCCAAGCGAATTACAGAGCTTTCCCAATATAACCCATAGCGATCACCAAATGAGCGTACAACCGTGTGATTTATTTGTACAAATTCGCTCTGACCGTGAAGATGTTAACCATTTATTTGCGCTGCAAATTTTAAAATTATTTGCCCCCGATGTAGAGCTGGTGGAGCAAATTCGGAATTTTCGCTTTTTAGATGGTCGTGATTTTAACGGTTTTATTTATGGTGGCGACACCGCACATGGAAGAAAAAAGCGCGCTACGGCTTTAATCAGCAACCCTGGTAGCTTTGAAGATCAGGGGAGTTATATTCATGTTCAGCGTTATAAACATGATTTAACTATGTGGCAGCATTTATCATTGAGTGAGCAAGAGCAAATAATGGGACGTACGCGTCTTGATAACACGCTAATTACCCCAGCGATCGAAACCAGCCATGCTTCGCGAAGTGAGCTAAAAGACGAAGAGGGACAACCGCTACTATTAAATCAAAGCATGCCTTATGGCGACGTGTATGAGCAGGGAATGTTATCAATTACATGCGCTTGTACGGGCACCGCATTTGAAAAAGTACTTAATAGTCGTTTAGGGGAAGGGGATTGCTACGACCACTGGCTTGATTTTACTCAAGCCGATATGGGCTCTGCTTTCTTTGCACCTTCAATAGGGTTTTTAAAACAAATTTAATTTGCTATTAAACCGTATCAAATAAAATGCGAACACGTTCAAGTGTTACATCTATTTCAGATATTTTAGCAGGAGCGATAAAAATAGTGTCATCGCCGGCAATAGTTCCTAGTACGCCATCTGCTTTACCTAATGAATCTAATAAACGTGCAATAAGCTGAGCAGCACCTGGGCTGGTACGAATGATGATCATCATTTCGTTGTGCATAATGTCGATTACTAATTGGCGTAATGGGCTTTTAGCCGTAGGTACACCCATTTCAGCAGGTAAGCAGTAAACCATTTCTTGTTTGGCATTGCGTGTGCGTACAGCGCCAAATTTACTTAACATGCGTGAAACTTTACTCTGACTTATATTGTCAAAACCTTGATCTTTTAACGCATCAACTATTTCGCCTTGAGAGCCAAAATTTTCTTCTTTTAATAGTGATTTAAATGCTTTTACCAGTGCTTCTTGTTTATCTTGTGGTTGCATAGTCTTTATTCGTTTTTGTTATTTATGCCGCAAATTCTACACAAAAATGAATAATTATGCAGCAGTTGTTTAGTTAACTTGCCAGTTTGATGCGTTAAATCACATAAGTTTACGACTATGGTCGAAAATATACTTGAAATAGACAGGATAAATTTGTTTTTAGTCGCTAATTTCATTATCTTAAGAGCCACAAATGTTTCCTACCTCAAATTACGGAGAATTCCAATGAAAGTTGCTGTATTAGGTGCTGCAGGCGGTATCGGCCAAGCGTTGTCTTTATTATTAAAAACAGGCTTACCAGCTGGCTCTGAATTATCACTTTATGATGTTGCACCAGTAGTACCAGGTGTTGCGGTTGACCTTTCTCACATCCCAACAGATGTTAAAGTTGCAGGCTTTGGCGCAGACGATTTAAATAAAGCGCTTGAAGGCTCTGACATCGTTCTTATCCCAGCGGGTATGCCGCGTAAACCAGGTATGGATCGTGCTGATTTATTCAATGTAAATGCTGGCATCATCAAAACTTTAGCAGAAGGCATTGTTGCCAGCTGTCCTAAAGCGTTAGTAGGTATTATTACTAACCCAGTAAACGGCACAGTTCCAATTGTTGCTGAAGTATTCAAAAAAGCAGGTACTTACGACGCTAAACGCGTATTCGGTATTACTACGCTTGACGTTATTCGTTCAGAAGCATTTGTTGCTGAACTTAAAGGCGTAGACGTAGCAACTGTAAAAGTACCAGTAATTGGTGGTCACTCAGGCACAACTATTCTGCCTCTACTTTCTCAAGTTGAAGGTGTTTCTTTCACTGATGAAGAAGTTGCTGCACTTACTCCACGTATCCAAAATGCGGGTACTGAAGTTGTAAATGCTAAAGCAGGCGGTGGTTCAGCTACGCTATCTATGGGTGCTGCTGCAGCTCGTTTTTGTATGTCTTTAGTTAAAGGCCTACAAGGTGAAGAAGTTGTAGATTACGCTTACGTTGCTGTTGAAAATGGCGATGCAGAGTACTTTGCACATCCAGTACGTTTAGGTAAAAACGGTGTAGAAGAAATTCTTTCTTACGGCGAACTAAGCGCATTTGAAACAAAAGCAAAAAATGACATGCTTGAAACTCTGAAAAAAGACATCAAAGAAGGTGTTGATTTCATGGCGTAATAGCCGGTTTAAGCAACAAAAAGCCTGCATTTGCAGGCTTTTTTATTGCTCAGAATTAATGTCACACTGTGTAACTAGTTAAAACTAGTGGTCGCGGTCAACCGCAATACGGGCAAGGCTTATAAGTGCTTGCTTATAGTCAGACTCAGCTAAAAAGTCTAAACAGGCAATGGCTTTTTCGGCCTCAAGCTCTGCTTTTTGCATTGTAAACTCAAGCGCATTAGTTTGTTTTAGTGCAGTTAAAATTTCTTCTAAATGCTCCATACCATTACTGTGCTCTATTGCATCACGAATGAGCTGTGTTTGCTGCTCGCTACCATGTTGCATAGCATAAATAAGCGGAAGGGTTGGTTTGCCTTCAGCTAAATCATCGCCAATGTTTTTACCTAGCTGCTCAGCATCTGCATTGTAATCGAGTACGTCATCTACTAGTTGAAACGCAGTACCTAAATGCATACCGTATAGGTTTAGTGCATCAAGTGTCGCTTGGTCTTGCTCTGTGATAATGGCAGCAAGGCCTGTAGCTGCTTCAAATAATTTAGCCGTTTTAGAGTAAATAACCTGCATATAGCTGGCTTCAGTCGTATCTGGGTCATTGCAGTTCATCAGCTGCAATACTTCACCTTCAGCAATAATGTTTGTTGCATCGGCAAGTACTTGCATAATCTGCATTTTTCCAAGGCCAACCATAAGCTGAAATGAGCGAGTGTAAATAAAGTCACCAACCAATACGCTAGCAGCATTACCAAATTCAGCATTTGCTGTAGGCGTGCCACGTCGTAAGTTTGATTCATCTACAACATCATCATGCAATAGCGTTGCTGTATGGATAAACTCAACAATTGTTGCAAGTGTTATGTGATCTTTACCCTGATAACCGAGCGCTTTGGCTGCTAAAATAGCCAGCATTGGACGAACGCGTTTGCCGCCACTGCTAACTATATATAAACCAAGCTGATTAACTAACGCCACATCTGAGCGCATTTGCGCATGTATAAGTTGATTGACGTCATTCATATCGCTTTCGATTAACGCCTGGATAGCTTTTATATCCATTGATCTCCGAGCCAATTTTTATGTGTGAACGGCGCAGATTGTACAACAAAAAATGCACTAGCTCGATATTTTGTGACGATTGATTGAAAAAACACTATTAAAGTACTTAATTTAGACTGAATTAGCCAAGATAACTGATTAATTGATAATCAATATAGAGTTTATGGTGTGCTTAGATATTGAGCTGTGAGGGTCATATTTGAGTACATTAATTTATTTCGGCTAAGAGTTAAAAAGCGCTTGGCAAAAGGGCCAATTAATATAAAATGGGGTAAATATTGAATTGCTCTCAAAGCAGCTACTTTTTATTCATTTTAATTACAAAATAGGCTTGCTAGTTATTTCGCGTTAGCGTAAACTTCGCGCCCTATCGAAGAATATTTTAGTTGCGCCGATTTGAGGGTGCACAGACGGAGTTAATTATGTACGCGGTTTTCCAAAGTGGTGGTAAACAGCATCGTGTGACTGAAGGTCAAACGATTCGTCTTGAAAAATTAGACGTTGAAACTGGTGCGGCAGTAGAATTTGATTCAGTACTTTTAGTTGCTGATGGTGAGAAAATCGAGATCGGTGTACCGTTCGTAAACGGTGGCAAGATAACAGCTGAGGTTGTTTCACATGGTCGCGGTGAGAAGATTAAGGTTGTTAAATTTAGACGCCGTAAGCATTCTCGTAAGCAAATGGGCCATCGTCAATGGTTCACTGAAGTTAAAATCACTAGCATTAGCGCTTAATTAGAGGTACTTAGAAATGGCACATAAAAAAGCAGCTGGTAGTACTCGTAACGGTCGCGATTCAGAAAGCAAACGCCTTGGTGTTAAGCGTTTTGGTGGCGAATCAGTTCTAGCGGGTAGCATCATTGTTCGTCAGCGTGGAACTCGTTTCCACCCTGGTACTAACGTAGGTATCGGTAAAGACCACACTATCTTCGCAAAAGCAGATGGTAAAGTTCAGTTTGAACAAAAAGGTCCTTTAAACCGTAAATACGTAACTATCGTAACTGAGTAATCAGTAAGGTAGTTAAAAACCCCGCCTTTGCGGGGTTTTTTGTTTTGTAGTCAGCCAATATATACCCAAGCCTGCATTTGTGCTGGCTTGGGTATATAATAGAGTTATTAAACAAGCCAATCCCTAAAGTGAGTAATCATGAAGTTTGTAGATGAAGTAGAAATTCGCGCAGAAGCTGGAGACGGTGGCAGCGGCATCGTGTCTTTCCGTCGTGAAAAATATGTTCCAGATGGTGGACCAGACGGCGGTGACGGTGGAGACGGTGGTAGTGTTTATCTACAAGCTGATGAAAACTTAAATACCTTAATTGATTATCAGTTTGAGCGCTTCCATAGAGCTGAACGTGGTACTAACGGTCGTAGCCGTAACTGTACAGGCCGAAAAGCTGATGACTTGTTTGTTATGGTGCCTGTAGGCACGCGCATCATGGATGTTG
The DNA here is from genome assembly GCF_014164075.1 of Pseudoalteromonas sp. SG45-3. Taxonomy (NCBI): domain Bacteria; kingdom Pseudomonadati; phylum Pseudomonadota; class Gammaproteobacteria; order Alteromonadales; family Pseudoalteromonadaceae; genus Pseudoalteromonas; species Pseudoalteromonas sp. SG45-3. The sequence continues at coordinate 189,818 of NZ_JACJEN010000002.1, forward strand.
ATACCCAAGAGGGACTTGGCGATTTAACGCAACATGGTCAACGAATTTTGGTTGCAAAAGGTGGTTTCCACGGCTTGGGGAATGCGCGTTTTAAATCAAGTACTAACCGAGCACCTCGTCAAAAAACATTAGGCACACCAGGTGAAGTACGTAACTTAAAATTAGAGTTACTATTATTAGCTGATGTTGGTTTACTTGGATTACCAAATGCCGGTAAATCTACGTTTATCCGCAGTGTATCTGCAGCAAGACCAAAAGTAGCTGATTACCCATTCACGACGCTTATTCCTAATTTAGGTGTAGTACGTCCTGAAGCAAATAAATCATTTGTTATAGCCGATATTCCGGGTCTAATTGAAGGTGCATCTGATGGCGCAGGCCTAGGTATTCGCTTTTTGAAACATTTAGAGCGTTGTCGTGTGTTATTACACATTATTGATGTAATGCCGGTAGATGGTTCAAACCCTGTTGATAATGCGTTTTCGATTATTAACGAACTGCACCAATACAGCCCTAAATTAGCTGAGAAGCCACGCTGGTTAGTATTTAATAAAATAGATTTATTACCAGAGGATGAAGCAAAAGCGTTATGCGAATCGATTGCAGAAGAGCTGGGCGAAACTGAAAATATCTATCACATTTCAGCAATTAATAAACTTAACACTCAACCATTAATCCACAACATAATGACACTACTTGATAGCATGCCTAAAGAGAAGTTTGTACAAGTGGAAGATGAAGAAGTTGAATTTAAGTGGGATACCTATCATGAAAAAGCCACTAAAGGTAAGGGCAATGATGATGATTGGGATGACTGGGATGAAGATGATTACGACGTAGAAGTTGTCTACGAGCGTTAATTAAATAGAATTTACTAAAAAGGAGCTTATGCTCCTTTTTCTTTGTTTAAGAATAAAGTACTAGGTGTTTATTATGATAATTTCAATGATTGCAGCAATGGCAAATAACCGTGTAATTGGTCTAGATAATAAAATGCCATGGCATTTACCTGCAGATCTTCAGCATTTTAAAAAGGTCACTACGGGTAAGCCTGTGATCATGGGTCGTAAAACTTTTGAGTCTATAGGCCGTCCATTACCTGGGCGCCGTAATATTATTATTACTCGAAACAGCGAATATACTGCACAGGGTATTGAAGTAGTAACTACGCCAGATGCCGCATTAGAACTCGTTACTACTGCTGAAGAAGTAATGATTATTGGTGGTGGTAATATCTATGAGCAATTTTTACCAAAAGCAGAACGCCTGTATCTAACTTTTATTGATTTAGATGTTAAAGGCGATACACAGTTTCCAGATTACAATAAAGTTGCTAATTGGTACGTGAAAGAAGAGCAAGAAAACCATCCGGATGACAAGAATTTATCTAGTTATAAATTCGTAACTTTATATAAAGAACGTTAACATTATTGCGTAAATTTTGATAGATTGATATAATATTCGATAGTCTATATAAGAACAAAGTATTATAAAGGGTTTGTCATGTTTAAATTACCAAAGCTAGTTGCACTTACTGCCGTTGTAGCTGTTAGTTCGTTTTCGTATACAGCACCTGTAAATGCTGAAGATCAATTAGCAGTATCTATTTGTGAATATATTGCGGCAGACGATAAAAACCGATTACGCAGCAAGCTTAAAAGCTCTCGTGTAAAAATTCGTAATATTTATGATGCAGTACAATGTAATGGTAATAACTTATTACGTCATGCTGTTGCTAGTAATGCAGTAGATACTGGTGAGTATATAGTTAAAAACTTATCAAAAAGTGCGTTAACAGATGGTGCTGATATTGCTTGGGCTGAAGGGAATTTTGCCAGCTCACCGCTTATTGCAGTAATTAAAGAGCGTGCAGGTCTTTAATTATAAAAAGGTTTTGTAACGCGACCTTTAGTTAGAAATTTATTGGTCTGGGTTTGTTATTTATAGCAAACCCAGGCTTTTTTCGTTTAGCTAATGTAATCTCACCCCACAACAAAATCATTAATAAACTTCATAACTTACCTGCTCATTTTAAATAACCAAAAATGTAGAGTCTCTGTTTAATAAACAGCTTCAAATTTACTTCTTCAAAAGAGGTAACTTTATTCAGCTGGTATCTATTTTGTATCTGCTAGTTTGTACCAATACGCAATAATACTTAATTATTTTGCGGGGCTAAACGTGTCGCCCCTGTGTTAAAAAATTCTCATTTAGAACAACTAAGTAGCGAATTTTTTGCCTAGCTATCAACACGTTTTTCCATCCTAAAAATAGATCACTTAATTAAGCGAATTGATATTATTTACAAACTTAATCACTAAGGACAGATATGAAAGCTGTAATTCCAGTAGCTGGCTTAGGGACGAGAATGCTCCCTATGACAAAAGCTATCCCAAAAGAAATGCTCCCAATAGTCGATAAGCCTCTAATTCAATATATTGTCAGCGAATGTGTGTCCGCTGGTATTAAAGATATTGTGTTAGTTACGCATAGCTCTAAAAATGCAATCGAAAACCACTTTGATACAAGTTATGAACTAGAAGCGACTCTTGAGAAGCGTGTTAAACGAGCTTTATTAGATGAAATTCGCTCTATTTGTCCAAATGATGTAACTATTATGAGTGTACGCCAAGGTGAAGCTAAAGGGCTAGGGCATGCTATTTTATGCGCTAAACCAATAGTTGGTGATAACAACTTTGTTGTGCTCCTGCCTGATGTGATACTTGATGCCTATACTGCGGATCAAGAAACTGAAAACTTAGCGGCCATGATTAAACGCTTTAAAGAAACTCAAGCAAGCCAAATAATGCTTGAACCGGTAGCTAAAGAAGACGTTAGTAAATATGGTATTGCGGATATTAATGGGGTTGATCTAATGCCCGGTAAAAGTGCTGCAATTAAAGCAATGGTTGAAAAACCTGATGCAGATTTAGCGCCTTCTAATCTAGCTGTTGTAGGGCGATATGTACTGAGTAAGAACATTTGGCCTCTACTTGCAAAAACGTCTGTAGGTGCTGGCGGTGAAATACAACTTACAGATTCTATTGACGCATTAATGGCACAAGAAACCGTTGAAGCATTTCATATGAGTGGTCGCTCTCACGATTGTGGAGACAAGTTAGGCTACTTAAAAGCAATTGTTGAGTACAGTCTGCGAGATGAAAAGCTAGGTAATGATTTTTCAAGTTTTATAAATGATTTGAATTTACCTTAATACAGAGCGTATTCTTCGTTCTATGGTAGGCTATTTTGAGCTACTAAGTTAGCCGTACTTTTTATACCTAGTAGTGTAGGCTACGTAGTACGATTGTTACTTATTCTGTATTAATCTTTTCAAGGAATTACCATGATTGAGCAAGGCCAAGAATTACCAGCAGTGACGTTAACGCAATTAACTGACGACGGTATGCAATCTCTTACAAATAAAGAATTGTTTGAAGGTAAAAAAGTCGTGTTATTTGCAGTACCTGGTGCGTTTACACCAACGTGTTCAAATGCCCATTTACCTGAATTTATTACCCTTGCTGATAAAATTAAAGCAAAAGGTGTTGATGCTATTTACTGTGTATCTGTTAATGATGCATTTGTTATGAAAGCATGGGGTGACTCACAAAACGCGCAAGAAATTACAATGCTTGGGGATGGCGATGGAAGTTTCACTAAATCTTTAGGGCTTGATAAAGATACTGCTAGTTTTGGTGGTATACGTTCAACGCGTTACGCTATGATTATTGAAAATGCGCTAGTAACAGGTTTATTTGTAGAACAAGACAAAGAGTTTGTTGTAAGCCGCGCAGAATCAGTACTAGAGAAGCTATAACAGTAATAAAGTGTAGATTTTAGCTTTAACTAATCTGCTAGTTATTATTGAAAAACCGATGTTGGCAACAACATCGGTTTTTTTATTAAAGGCCCAAACTTTAAATTACGGTTGGTATTGCCCGCTAAGCGTTAAACCAGAGAAAGTGCTATAAGCGTTAACGCTTAAGTGCCAAGTACCTGCTTGTGGATTAGTAAATGTACATGTTTCTGCATTGCCATTTTTATAAGGGCGGCAATCGTATGAGCTTGCTGTTGGTTGGCTACCGTATTTTACAAATAAATCAGCATCGCCACTGCCACCCGATGTTGTTACTGTAAACGTAGTCATTCCAGCTGGTACATCTAACGTGTAATGTTTCCACTGCCCAGTATTGGCTGACACATCGCTTATAGTGCCGCCACCTGCTTGTGGAGTACCTGAACCGCCACCCGATGATGAACCACCAGTAATATTACCTACTAAGCTAACAGCTGAATACGCAGAGTAGCCGTTAAGCATTACGTGGTAAGTTCCCGCAGTAGGGTTATCAATAGAACACTCTTCGCTATTACCGCCTTTATATGGACGACAATCATAGGTAGTAGTTGTAGGTTTACTGCCTGCACGTACGTATAAATCAGCATCGCCAGTACCACCACTCATAGTGAATGTTACGTTAGTTGCACCGCTTGGTACTGTCATCGTGTAAAATGCTTGTGCATTTGCAGCCCCACTTAAACCTGTTTTAGCTTCACCATTAATAAGCTCGCTATCGCCACCGGTAGGTGGAGTAGTGCCGCCACTTGCTGCTGCAACAGCTGCGGCAGCATCAACAATACCCGTACCACAGCTAGTACATGTTGCAGGGAACGAACGGGTAGTTGATTTTAAAATACTTTCTATTTCGTCAGGCGTTGCATCTGGCTTTGCTTGCTTAATAAGTGCCGCAACACCTGCTACGTGGGGCGCAGCCATTGATGTACCTTGTGAAAAGCCATAGCTGTCGCTTGAAGGTGTAGACGAACCTGAATTGTAAGTTGATAGAACGCCTTCAGAGTCGTTTGCAAAGCTTTGTGCGCCACCTGGTGCTGCAACATCAATATTGCTACCGTAGTTTGAGTAATAAGCTCTGCCGCCATTACGGCCCACTGAGGCTACGTTTACTACACCGTTACAGTTACCTGGGTTGTAGTTTGCTGAGTTATCGTTATCGTTACCTGCAGCAATAACTACCACAGTGCCGTTACTACGTGCTGTGTTAATTGCATTTTGAGTTGTAGAGCTACATGAACCGCTCCCACCTAAACTCATATTAATTACATCAGCAGGGTTTGAGTTAGCAGGAATACCTGAAACACTTCCACCAGATGCCCAAATAATACCGTCTGCAATATCAGAGGTTAAACCACCACACTTACCTAGTACACGAACAGGCACTACTTTTGCGTTATAAGCTACGCCTGCAACACCTTCACCGTTATTGGTTACCGCAGCAACTGTGCCTGCTACGTGCGTGCCATGCCAGCTAGAGTTTTGTGCACCGTTAGTACCACATTCATTCGCAGCAACTGCATCACCAGGATCACGTGCATCGCTATCGCGACCACCACCGTCATTAGCTACCGAAAGGTTAGAGATCATATCGTAACCCGGTAAAATATTAGCGTTTAAATCAGCATGAGGGCGGTAGCCCGTATCTAGTACAGCTACAACTACACCGCTACCCGTTGCGGTATCCCATGCGGTCGGTAAGTTTAAACCACCGGCTTGCTCGTAGTAGTGCCATTGGTCATCAAAACGTGGATCGTTAGGAGTTGAAAACGGCTTTAGCATTTGATCCACTTCAATGTATTCAACATTGCCAGAATCAACCATTTCTTGCATAAACTCTTGGGCCTCAGCCGCACTTAATTTTTTATCAGCACGCATTACGTGATGATTATTAAGTGCCATTGCACGAACGTATTTTGCTTTTACTTTGCCTTTTTTAGAAGCGAAGTTTTTAACAAAGCTTTGTGCGCGCTTTTTCATGCTAGCTGGGCTTGCGTCTGCAGTTGAGAGGCTCGCCATTTCGTTATTATTTTTATATTTAATAATGAACTGAGTTTCGAAACCGCCTTGGCTTTGTAGTTTAGCCGATGTTTCAGCCATTGAACTTGAAACTGATTGAGCCATGCCAGATGTTGCAGCAAAAAGCGTACTAACTGTAATTGCAATTGCGCATCTTTTAAAAGTTTTACTTGTTGTCATAATTATCCCTAGATTTTTATTTATTATTTCGTGATGTAGGATCACGATGCGGGAACAAAAGTAAACGATCTGTTAACTAGGTTAAAATATCAATTTATTATGTACCTCTTTCATTTAGTTATAACTCAGGTTTTTAGCGGTTTACTCGTTGTTTAGTATTTGTCATATAAATTAAAAATAAGTATAAAGGGTTGGTTTATTGTGCGGGTAATTATTCCCGACTTATTACTGATGCGTTTTTGTTGTGTTATTGCTAATAATTTAAATGCTACGTTGTTAGCTATCAAACTTTGCTATAATCGGAAAAATTTTTTAGTAGGGTAAAATAATGAGTCAAGTAGATGTAATTGTAATAGGTGCGGGAGCTGCAGGATTAATGTGTGCAGCGCAAGCTGGATACCGTGGCCGAAGCGTTACAGTACTTGATATGGGGAAAAAACCAGGTCGTAAAATTTTAATAAGTGGTGGTGGGCGTTGTAATTTTACAAATGAAAACGCAACCCCTGATAACTACTTATGCGCAAATGCTCATTTTGTTAAATCATGTTTAAGTCGCTATGCACAGCATGACTTTATTGAGCTGGTAGACAGACATGGCTTGGCGTATCACCATAAAACACTAGGTCAGCTTTTTTGCGATAACAATGCACAAGACATTGTTGATATTTTACTGACCGAATGTGAGTGGGCCGGGGTAAATATAAAACTACGCAGTGAAGTGATCAGCGTATCAAAAACCGAAACCGGCTATAGCGTTACCACAGAGCAAGAAACCTTAAGCTGTGAGTCGTTAGTTATAGCATCAGGTGGCTTAACTATGCCAAAACTAGGGGCTACACCAATAGGTTATAAAATTGCAGAGCAGTTTGGCTTAAGCGTGTTACCAACTATGGCTGCACTTGTGCCGTTTACTTTGCATCAGCATGATAAAGAGCGTTTTGAAGGGCTCTCGGGAATTAGTATCCCTTGTGAAGTTTCAAGCGAAGACGGCACCGTATTTAAAGAAAACATCCTCTTTACTCACCGAGGGTTATCGGGCCCAGCAATATTGCAAATAAGCTCATTTTGGCGAGCAGGGCAGGCTGTAACTATAAACTTATTACCTGAAATTGATTTAAGGCAGCAACTTGCTGATTGGCGAGAAACGCAAGCCCAAAAGTCCTTAAAAAATAGTCTTGCAACTATTTTACCTAAACGCTTTATAGAAATACTGCACGAAAGCAAAGCGATACCAGATTGTAATATTAATCAGCTTACCCATGCTCAAATAAATGAGTTAGTAAATTATATTCATGCGTGGCAAATTAAACCCAATGGCACAGAAGGTTATAGAACAGCAGAAGTAACATTGGGCGGTGTAGATACCGACGAGTTGAGCTCAAAAACCTTTGAAGCTAAAAAAGCTAAAGGCCTATACTTTATAGGCGAAGTAACTGACGTAACAGGGTGGCTTGGAGGCTACAACTTCCAATATGCGTGGAGCTGTGGATTTGCTTGTGGGCAGCACGCTTAAGTTGTGTAGAGACAATAAAGTTTGCCCGTAAGCACTAAAGTTTGTCCGTAAGAGTTTTTTCAGACAATAAAGTTTGCCCGTAGTGAGGTTTGCCACTATGCTCTATTTAGTTAAGCGCATTGGTAAAAATCATGTCCAGAGGAAGAAAACTAGAGTCTGTAAAAGACTATCAAAGAGCCCTAAAAAGTAAATATGGTATAGGAGAAGGCTTTAATTATAAGCCATGGCTTCGTATTCAGGATGTCAAATCTCATGGCATAAGAACATTGATTTTTGGACGAAAGTCTCAGCGTGAACATCATATGATGTCCTCAATTGAGTCTGAGCTCTTCTATTTGGCAGAGTTTTCTGACAGCGTTGTTGATATAAGAGAACAATTTCCTATCCTGCCACTCAATTATACGCAAAAAGTGGCAAGTGTGCTGGGTGTTAAGTATCCAACCCACCCTAATACCAAAGAACCTATAATTATGACTACGGATCAATTACTCACTATTGATTCTACTCAAGGTATTTCATATCACGCCATTTCAGTTAAGCCAGAAAGTGAATCGAATAAGCAACGAGTATTAGAAAAAATTGACATTGAGCGAGTTTGTTGGGAACTGCTTGGAGTTAAGTTTAGCTACTTCACCGGCAACGAATTAACCAGAACTCAAAGTCGTAACCTTGACTGGGCATCAGCTCCTTTTCGTGAAAACCCAACACGTTTTTCTAACGAACAGATAAGTAGTGCTCTAACAATTATAAATGTAGGGCAGGTTTTTTTCGAAGATCTTTGTAATAAACTTATTTCAATGAATATAGCGACACATGATGATTCTCAGTTACTTATTCGTTATTTAATTGCAGATAAATATATTGATGTGGATCTATCTTCAAATATTCCTGAGTTAGGGATTATGAATGTAAAATCTATTGCAGTTATAGGTAAAGGTGTTATGAATGGAACTTCCTAGAAACAGTGTATGGGAGTTTAAAGACTCCGACTTAGCCGAAGATGGTCTATACCGAATTTTAGAAATTATGCTTGATGTTACATCGATCATTCTATTTCCTTTGAATACTAAATCTGTCACTACTCGCCCTTTTGCTATCTCAATTCAAGTATTTACTGAACATGTAAAAAGTCGAAATGCTAGTAAAGCAGATTTTAACCTTCCCAGTTTTCTTTTAGTTGCAGAGGAAAATATCGCAAAAGAACATATTACTCGTAGAGATAAAAACTATTCTCTAATTGAAGGAATTATTTCTGATCGAGTTTTTATTTTTGATTATGCAACTAAAAAACGCGTTTCACATCTTGCAAAACATGCGAAAAAAGTGGGGATAGATCGAAAGGCATTATCTCGCCTTTTAATGCAATATTGGCGTTATGGGCAAGATAAAATGGCTCTTTTACCAGCATATAACAATAGTGGTGGTTTTGGGAAAGATAAGAAACCAACCGATAAACCACTAGGTGCACCGAAACAGCCAAGAACGATGGCAGTTGAAAGGTCGGTTAAATATATAACGACTGATATAGATAAGAGTAAGTTTAAGAAAGCGCTAAAAAAGTACTACCTAAAACAGGCAGGTTTGACGTTATCAAAAACTTATAAAAATATGCTAATAGATAGTTATGCTGATGAAGTACGCATTGCGAATGCATGTTGTAAACCGCCAGTAGTTCCTACTCTGAAACAATTTAGCTATTGGTCAAATAAAATACTTACGAAAGATGAGCTTATTAAAAGTAGATGCACGGAAAATGATCATCTAAGGAATAAAAGAGGTTTACTGGGTAGCGTAATTCAAGATAGCTATTTACCCGGGGCCCATTTTGAGATCGATGCAACGGTTGCTGATGTTCATATTGTCTCTGAGCTTGGCTCTCAGTATATATTAGGCCGACCAACAATTTATATCGTCGTTGATAGGGCTAGTCGAATGATAGTTGGAATGCATGTTTCACTATTTCATGCTTCATGGCGAGCTGCTAGGCAAGCATTATCAAACTGTTTCCTACCTAAATCTTGTTACAGTGAAGAGTTTGGTGTAAATATAGATGATTCAGAATGGCCTTGCTCGCACATTCCAAAAGATCTTGTCTGCGATAATGGTGAAATGATTGGCTTACAGCCTAAGAAAGCGTTAAACCCGATGACTAAGCTTTCTTTCACCCCTCCTTATAGGCCGGATTGTAAGGGAGTGGTTGAGAAGCGCTTTGATATTTTAAATAAAGAAGTTATTCATGAATTTTTAGGTACCACTAGAGGTGGTAACATCATCAGGGGGAGTAGAGATCCTAGAAAGGATGCTATTTATACTTTAAAAGAAGTGACTGCTGAAATAATTAAAGCCGTTTTAGAGCATAATAAATCCATATTTTCTGACTTAGCTTTTTCTAGTCCGTTACTAGTTGAAAATGACTTATCTCCAACTCCTATCAATTACTGGAAGATCCATCTCGCTAAGCATAAACATGAACTTCAAGCCGCTCTACCTCATGACGTTATATCCCGCTTACTTCCCCCTACACAAGTTAGTATGACGCGCAATGGAATTCACTTTAACGGGTTGTATTATTCAAACAAAGAAATTGAAGAACGTAATTTAGCATCTATAGCTAGATCATCAGGCCAATGGAAATTAGAAGCACGAATTGATGAAAATACAACTAATCACATTTATGTAAAATTAGATAAAAATAAAGATTTTGAGCTCTGCTATCTATCGCCACGTAGTCGCATGTTTAAAGATAAGTCGATGTATGAGTCTGAATTTATACAAGACTGGTTAGACTCAAAGAAAGAATTGACCCCTATAAGTGTTACCTCTATAGATGATCACCAAAGCCGTCATCATGTGACTAAAAACGCTAAAGAACGAAGCAACAATGCTGAAAAGATAGCGTTTTCCGAAAAAACGAAGAATGTCCGCCAAAGACGTGAGGATGAGTTGCAAGCAACAACGAACGTACTCCAGCCAAAAATACAGAGTAATAAAAATATCGATACGACATTATCAGGAAACAGTTCTGCTAAAATCGTTTCTTTACCGGTTGGTAGAAAGAGAAAAACAAAAGGAGGCTCATCATGACAATAATTCAAGCTACATACCATGATGCAATATTACCTGAACAAAAAGGTAACCCCTTAATTGAAGCCCTTCCTCCTAAACTTCCTTGGCAAGTTGTTATGACTGTATTTTGTAATTATCCAGATTATGCTGAAGAAGTTTCTGAACACCCAAATCCATTAGTAAGAGAAGAATATCTAAATAGAATAGAAGAACTCAGACAACCTCTGACCGACTATGAATCTTGCTTCAGAGCAATAGAAAGAGCTATTAAAAAAGGATACTCAGCAAAAAATCCACTTAGCCCTACTACCGCACAATATTTACATTATTTAGTTGATGAAAGGCCTGAAATTGAACCAAGAACTGGCTTTTTCCAGCCTAAAGGCGAGGGTTTAACTCTTATTGGTGAAAGTGGTGTAGGTAAATCGTCAATGCTTGAGCAAGTTCTTAATTATTTTCCTAATGTTATAGAGCATGATTCATACAAAGGTTGTTCATTAACAGCATTAAAACAGGTTGTTTGGATAAAAGTTGATTGCCCAAGTAATTCTAGTGTAAGAGATTTATGTGAAGAAATTTTATCAGTATTAGATCTTTCATTAGGTAGAGAAAAAACTAAGCCAGCAGGAACAATAGGTGCACTTGTTCGTCAATTAGAGCAGTGTATTAAATCTAGCTTTCTCGGGATGCTAATTATAGATGAGATGCAAAACTTACAGTTTAAACGAACAGGTGGTGAGAACAATCTGCTTAAGTTCTTACATCGATTAGTAAACAAATTAGGTGTGCCGCTCTTCTTTATTGGAAATCCCCCATTTGATCAAACTTTAATTAAAGAGTTGAAAGCAGCTAGAAGAGCTGAAAGTGGATACCATCACATTATGTCTGTGCTTGCTCAGGACAGTGATTCATGGCGGGTGTTTATAACTCAACTTTGGAATTATCAATGGACTAATGTTTATACAGAGCTTTCGGAAGAGCTCAACGACTCATTACACAAGCTTTCGGTTGGAAATATAGACATGGCAAGCCGGACTTATCGAGAGGCGCAGCGATTAGTGATTGGAAGCAGTGATGAGCGGCTAACCGTATCAACACTCGAGGCTGGCAATGCAATAGCATGTGGTTTATCCCGACAAACGATAGAGATTCATGAACTAAAAAGTGTAATTACTTTACCGATAGGGAAACAGCGACGTAGTACTAAAAAAAATCAGATAGAAGGAGTGAGTACTATAGATAAAACTGGCGATATTACTAAACCGCAACATCCAGAATTTGCGGGTCAACTGATTGAATTAATAGGTGCTGTTGATTTAAACGACAGAGTAAAGGTCTCCGATATATTTCAACAGGCCAGCGGTTTAGAAGATCCAATTAGTTTTTTTAGACAAAAAAAGATATTGCTTGAAGATCCTTTATCTGAGTTATTTTAATGTGTTTGAAAAATGTACAGGAAGTCTGTTTATAGTCTAATATTTCTATATTGTTTAATTTGTAACTCAAGATGAATGCAACTTCCTTTACCTTATCCAGATGAAATAATATTCAGCCGTATTGTGCGTCACTTTACTTTGAGTGGCATGACTTGTGAAAATTATTTATCTGATGTATTTGGTAACCATAAAATAACGATTCACCCTTATTTAACAGCGGGCCTTGAACAAGTCTGTAAATTTAGTCACGAATTACCAATTGAAGTTTTAAAAAAGCAAACATTAGCTCCTTTATTTATGCATTTTTTGCCATATTACGACTCAATTATTTCGGATGCTTTGATATCTAGTAAAGCAAGCGAAGCTGTTCGCGCTTGTCAATTAGCTTGTGTGCGTGAAAAAGAGCAAATCTCTATCAAGTTTTGTCCTGAATGTGCTAGAGCTAATGCTAAGGAATTTGGTATATCTTATTGGCACAGAAGTCATCAAATCCCTGGTGTTGAATCCTGTTCCCTGCATCGATTTAAGCTAGAACATTTTCCGTTAGAGAGTCGCTCTAGATTAAACTATTACTTGCTTCCCCCTTTAAATATTAACGCTAGACCAACTAACCAGCTTAGCTGTGAGTTTGCTCAATATGCCTACGAAGTATTAACTCAAGTAAGTCACGGTAGTAAACACTTTGATTTACAAACTTTTAAAACGCAGCTTCAAAAATACGGATATGTTACTGATAAAGGGAGTTATCGTAGAAGAATGATTTTACAAAGCTTGTATCCATTTTCTCAAGAATTAATTTATGATATTAGCGCTTTTTTTCCTAGCTCTGCTAAAGACTATCGGTATATTTCTTATTTACTATCTGGAAAAGTCACTCAGCACCCAATTAAATATCTAGTATTAGGTTTTTGGCTTTCAAAAAAAATATTTAAGAAAGCACAAAGTGATATTTTACCGATTGAATCAAAAGCAATGACACAGGTAGAAACTCAATGCATTTCTTTATTAAAGAAAGGTGACTCAATGGCAAGTATTAGTAGGGTTACAAAAAAAAGTCGTTGCTATATAAAGAGTCTTGCATTGAGATTTAATCTTTCGGTTAACCTTAAGCCGAGATATATAACAGAACGGGTAAAGCAGAGAATATTGAATCTTGCTAAAAAAGGTTTTCACCGAAAAACTATTGCGGCATTTTTTCAAATATCTTCAGGAAGCGTCGAGCAAATAATCTCCTCTGAACCTAATTTAGTTAAAAATAGAAAGCAATTTAGATATGAGTCCAAAAGACGTAGGTATAAAGTAGAAATACTAAAATTCGTAAGGGCTAACCCCTATTCTATTAAACAGGAAATAAAGAAGAGTTGCTATGCTGCTTATTATTGGCTTTATGAAAATGAAAAGCAGTGGCTATACCTAGTTTTACCTCCACCCGTTAAGCCAAAAGCTCCAGCAAGGATTAATTGGGACCAAAGAGACAAAGAATTAGCTCCTCAAGTAGAAGCGATACTGAACAAGTCTAAGGCTGCTTTTTCTCGCACAAAATTAGATAAAGCTATTGGAGGGCATGGGTGGTTGATTAGGTATGCAAATAAATTACCATTAACGATGTCTGTGTTTCAAAAATTAAATAAGATGTTATCTACTCATAAGTGATCTTTATATGTTACTAGCTTTATCAATAGAAGGTATTAACCGAAGTTGAGTGCTAATTTATTGTTACTTTATTCTCTATTAGTGAACCCTGTTACCACTTCTAATTTCTACACTATTGAGTGTAGTTATAATAAAAAATAAGTGTTTATTAGAAGTTTAAGAAGAGGCATTCCTACATAAGTTTTAGCAATTACCCAATTTTACTAAAACTGGGTAGGCTACATAACCTCAATATAACGATCGCCCCCGTTGTAGCAAAAGAAAAGCTTAATTCATAGTCTAGCCTTATGAGTCAGGTTCATCTAGCTTATAGGTGCTAAAAGCAAGCTTCTACAGGATGATTGATATTTTTCTTAACACTAAGGCTAGCGCTTTTAACGTTGGAAGTACTCTACTACTAATTGGATCGTTTTCCGATTTGTAAGCAAGTTCTGAGGAGTTTAGTTCGTTTAATTTATTATTAGCAACAAGCTAATCTTAAATTAGCTTGTTGCTAATAAAAACTAGTGAGTAAAAAAGATTTCGTAGCTTTAAAGTTAATCTTCAAAAAATATTGTGGGGATTCAAGAGAATTACTGCTCTTACTATGTTTAGGGTGCTCTGCAAATCAATTTATCTTAGAGATGACTCAAGGTAAAAACCTAAAATAATATGAGATTAAGGGGGATTTACAGGGAGAGGTTTAGGAAGAAACCGACAAGCTAATTTACTTATTACTGAAATGGTTCACATTGAAAATGTAAAAAACCGTCTAGATTGCATGGTAGAGTTCCATTTAGTAAAGAGATACTGGGAAGTAACAGTTTTGATGTACGCTGAAGATGAGTCAGTTCAAAGTTGGGTATTTAGGCTCGCATTATTATCAGGCGAATATAAATATAACAGTTTAATAGGTATTGATGGAAAATGGTATTCTACCCCAAGCTTGGTAAAAGGATGTGCCTTTAATTTACATTTGATACCGGACTTGGATTTACTTCGTTTCTTAAGAAGATCGGGCATTGCTAACAAAAAAGCTAGCATGTTTGATAATCCCGTGGATTATATAGATCAAATGTCGATTATTAACCCATCAAATAATTCTAGTTCAAACGCAAAAGGAGAGATCACTATTAGGTTTTGTAAGGAGTGTATTGCGGAGTCTATTAAAAAGAATGGTTATGGGTACTTTAAAGCTGAATGGTTGAGTAAAATATATTGTAGCAATCATGGTATAAACCTTATTGAATTAATAAGCAAAAATCGAAAAAGCGTAGTCAAGGAACTCTTGCAAGCTTTCGCCGGAACTCCAGTAATTCAGAGTCAAACTAGCGTAGCTCTAGATAAGGATAGTCACCAGTACAGAGAAGCGAAGACAGATTTTTCTTATCATATAATGCCTTGTCTTCTAAATGAATTTTATATGTGGGCTTCAAGAAAGAGTGATGATGCATTGTTAAAGTATGAACATTTAGATTTCTTTTATGTAAATGGAGTTAGAAAAAAGATTTCGGATGAATATCTACACTATAAGTTCATCTATTTTCTTGAGTACTACCCCAAACAGCTAAAAGAGTTCTTGGATAGAACTGTAGAACTGAAAGAGTACAAGTTTGGTTTTCGACAAAAGCTATCTTTAAGTGAAACGTTAGCTAAAAGTAGAAGTAAAAATTGCTCGAAATGCTCAGATTGGAGGAAAACAGGTTTTTGTCCAATAGAACCAATTCTAGTGACAAGACTCAAGCATGAGCACAGCACTCACTGTAAAACAAATGCATGTGATTTTTTTCTTAAATATCGTACGCATTGGTATGGATAATATGTACTAATTCAGACTTGCTTACAGCATCTAGCTAGCATAGCAGTCTGATAACCTTGAGCCACTGCTGCCATGATGGTGCATATTAAGCAAGTTGTCGTTAGCTAGACGCATACCCAGCGTTTAGGTGGTACTCCCTCCTCATTCAATGAGCGGAGGTTTATAGATACACAAATTTCGAGCAATACACTGTTTTATTCAAGTAAATTGATTAAGGAGCAAATGTCAGAGATTGAGAGTTAAGGAGCCAGCCAATAAACGAGAATATTAAAAGAGTTTATCAAATATAACTTGAACATGTTTTAGTTGAATATTTATCTTAATAGACTGCAGTCAGGCTTTGAGCTTAACCCAATCTCTTCATATCCCTTTAAGGGCTTATCAGAAAAATTCTAAACTAATCCTTCATAACTGTCACAGGTAAAAAGAAAGCTATATCAAATTTGAGCTTTAAGCAGTAAAGCCATATCTTAACTCGTTTATTATTTGCTTTATCAATTTACGGCCTAAGATGCTACTTAAAAAACGCCGAGGGGGCTGATAATAAAATTGGATGTGAGGCGTTGATAACCAATGATTCCATAGATCTATACTGTCGAAATACTCAAGCGCGAACATGCTGACTCTTGCAATTTCGAGAGCATTTTCACTAACTTGTTTATTCATTCGTTTACTTTTTTTGTAAGATAATGAGCGCTTTGTTATGTTTAATGCTTCAGCCATGTACTCAATTTTCCAATGGAGTGAATAAGCTAGTGCAAGTATGTCTTCTGTTGTGACACCTGAAAGAAGAAAATCAATTTCCGTCATAGGGCTTGAAAGTGCTGTTAATTTGCCATTTGATATTACATAAATTAAGTCGGTATTAGTTTCTTCTGATGGAGCAATTTTCATCTTTAAATTAACTTGTTGGCTTTAAACAGTAATACTAGTAATTGATGGCTATATCTTCAAGCTTGACTGTTAGACGTTACTTAGCCCCCTAAAATCACCTGAATTCTAAATGCATTTGCTTCACGGGTAAAACTTTAACAATCATGTGTGTTGCTGCACAAGCACTTGGCTTGCAGATTATCTGCAAAGTGAATTAGAGTTGAGATAATTCTAATACACGCATGCTCAAATTTTGAGAAGTAGGATACAGTCAGCTCATTTTAGCTTATAACCAGAATTGGCTTTATAGCAAGAGTATTAGTTACCAGTGCAGATAAGAAGAAATATTTGAAACGCAAATTGAGTAGATCAATAAACTTTTAATAGCTAGGTTTTAACTACGGGCCAGAACAACAAGGCTGAAATGCAAAAGTGAGTAAACAATAAACTCAGCCCACTACTTTGGGTTAGTAAAGCTTTTAGGTATTCAAGAATAAACTTCTCGTGTGCTTATTGTAATCAGTTACACTGTGGTTTGAATTCTTGCTAAAGCCCAAAAGCTAAAAATTATAAATAATTACATGGAGTTTAATATGTCTACCGAAGCCAAGCTGAGTCAAATCCGGAATATTTCCGACTTTCCAGTACTCGAAAGATTCGCTTCAGTTTTATGGAGAAGTGATAATTCTTTCCACGGTGCGGCTGTAATGGTCGGTGCTGGCTTTAGTCGTTGTTCAGCAAATAGTGGGGACGCAACAAAGAAACTTCCTCTTTGGTTTGATTTATCAAACGTTTTACAGAAAGAACTAAAAAGTGAAGGAACAGATCCTTTACGAATTGCTGAGGAATACTCAGCGTATTTTGGTAAACAAGCTTTGAATGAATTAATAAAAAAAGAGTTGAATGATTCTGCCTGGTTTCCTGGGCAGTTGCATAATGAATTATTAGAACTGCCTTGGACTGAAGTATTAACTACTAACTGGGATAGCTTATTAGAAAGGGCTTCGGATAGACTCCAAGAAAGATTTTATAACTTAGTTAACCGCCAAGAAGACTTATCAAGTGCTCGCTCACCAAGAATTGTTAAATTACATGGTACAGTTAATGTAACTAACGAGCTGATATTTACACAAGAAGATTATCGTACATACCCTGCGAGCCATGCTGCATTTGTTAATTTTGCACGACAAGTTTTTATAGAAAATGAATTATGTCTTATCGGTTTCTCTGGTGATGACCCTAACTTCTTACAGTGGGCTGGTTGGGTTAGAGATCATTTATCTAACAGCGCAAGGAAAATATATTTAGTTGGAGCTTTAGGTTTAACAGCTGCAAAAAGAAAATATCTAGAATCTATGAATATTGCACCAATTGATTTAACTGAATTAGTTACCCAATATGATGATATAGATTTAAAGCATCAAAAAGCTTCGGAAATTTTTTTAGCAGCCTTGAAGGCATTGAAACCAGAGCCTATATGGAATTGGAGGCCATCAACTTTAAACTATAAAGCAGGTGTAAAAGAGAAATTATTAAGTTTAATGAAAGATAGGAATGAGTATCCAGGATGGTTAATCTGTCCTCCTATTTTGCGTTCTATATATATTAATCAACTTTATGATAGTTCATTTTCAACTCAGGAAGCCTTATTAAAGTTAGAAGATGATACTCGTGTGGAGTTTCTGTATGAAATAGCTTGGCGCCACAAGATTACGCATAAAGTAACTCCAGAATGGCTTGCTCTAGAAATGTTGAAAATCTGCAATCCTGCAAAAAAAAATGTACTTGCTAAAAAGCAACAGTTAGAAATTGCTGTTCATATTCTTAGAAATACTCGTTGGTCAAATGAAAGTGAAAGTTTCTACATTACAGTTACTGATATTATTAAAAACAACCATATTTTCAGTTCAGATAGCCTATTTGAAATGTACTTTTTTCAGGCCGAATTAGCATTAAAGAAATTCCAGTATAAAGAAGCTGAGACCACTGTAAGTAAACTGATTCCGGTTAACCCATTACAAAAAATTAGAAAGGCCCAATTACTTGCTGAACTAGGCTATCATGATGAAGGTAAACAGCTGATTGTAGATGCTTATAGGGAGCTTTTAGGTCAATTTAGAAATAGCCCTCACTCAATATATTTATTATCGAGGCTACTAGTTGCTGAGTATTTACATAATAATATTTTACTTAACTTTAAAACAAATAAACTGACCGAAGCCTCGCGAGAAAAACAATGTGATGTTTGGGCTCTTTTTGAGCAGCTTAGAAATAAAATAAGAAAGACTATCGACAGCAAATTAGAGGGTCAAAGAATTGAGGTATTATTTGAGCCTGGATCTTATAAAAATAAGCCTAAGATAAATAATTCAGAAATTCATCCAATGCTTGATCTCCATGCATTGACTAGTGTTACGGGTATCCCGATAAGATGGGATGGTATGAACTATATGGTTAGTGAAGCTTCAGATTTAGCTTCACTTAATGAGTTACCTATCGAAGAGCGCTTTTACCTAGCTATAAATGCTGCAAATAGTGAAGAGGATGTGGTTATAGAGCGAACATTCTCAAGACTTCAGATGGCAAATATTACTCAAGAAGAAAGTAACCATCTAATCTCGAATTGCGAAGGTGCAATTCAATATTGGCTTACTAAATTATCAGAACAATCTAAAATTGGGCATGGCAGAGCATTGACTCGGCTCCGTATATTTATCGAAGTGCTAGCTAGAGCGTCTACAAGAGCAACGCCTGAGCAGGCAAAAATCATATTAAACATGGCCTTAGGCTTAGGGGGACGTAAGGAGTTACATCATTTTTGGGTTTTCAAAGCATTAAACCACCTCATTAACTATTCACTAGAAAGTATCCCTGTATCAGAACACGCACAATTACTTTTGAATGCTTTGAACTTTCCTCTTGTAACAGAATTGGAGTTCAATGGTCCCGAGCACGATTGGCCAAATCCGATAATTAGACATTTAACCAATAGGGTTGATAGCTTTGAGCTCGATGCTCGCATAAATAAAATTATCGATCAGATTACTCCAAACTCAAAGCGTAGTTCCTATTCAATTGAACGACTTATACCCTTAATTAAAAATAGATTTTTAAGAGAAGATGAATTGGATAGAATTGCAGATAATATTTGGAAAGAGAGCCCCGACTTTAGGGTTTTACCTGAGTTAGGTTTGCTAACTTGGGTATTATTAGAGTTACCATCAAGAGATAATGAATGTGTTAGAAGTTTAGTTCGTGCACACCTTTTCCAGGCTAAGAAAGAGCACTTATTTGATGAAGACATGCTTTATGACCTAATTAGTGCTGCAGAGGGGGTTCAGGAGCTTTGTAGTGAAAAAGAAGCCTTGATTTATTTCGATCATTTTATTAATTGGAGGCCTAAGATTGAAAAAAGAATAGAGTCCAATCCATTTGAAGATAAAGGTCCTAGAAGTTGGCTTATTGCAAAAGTAATTTCTAAATCTATTATGCCTGTTTTGCCGAAATCAGCACTTAATCAAGAGAATTTCAATAAGATACTACAATTTTTTTCTGAAACCCAATTATCTGAGATTTTGTTAGCGTTACCGTATTTCTCTAATATTTCAACTCAAACTAAGAATGATGTTCAAAGGGCTCTTTATCAAGGCTTATTAGATTCTAATGATGATATGGTTCGTCAAGCTTCGTTTTCACTTTTACAGTGGTGTCGCAGTGATGGCTGTTCAAACATTTCAAACCTTACTTCTCAAATGATAAATGTTATCAATAATAATAGAACATCTGCTTTGCCAAGTTTGATATGGGTAGCAAGAGAAATGTTTAGCGATAATTTTTTGAGTCAAACCGATATTGAAACATTAATTGATTGTATCCCCAGAGTCTTTGATAGTACGAACTATAGCCTCGCATCGCATACAGAAGATAAGATAGTGAATATATCATTACTTAGATCTGAATGTGTGAAGTTATCAATTGAAACTATAAAAGGCACGAAGCTATCAGATGATAGATATGAAGACTTAAAACGGGTCATAAATGAGGCAAAAGATGATGCACTACCTGAGGTTCGTTTTGCTGCAAGTGATGCTAAATAGAAGGTTTCAGCTAGCTTGAGGTTAATTAGGTAAAGTGCTTTTGAAGTAACATGGATATCGCTATTTATTAGCGAATAGCATTGAGATAAGTGTATTCAACTATTTAAAGCTTGCCTTACGAAAAGCAATTTCATATTTTTATTACGCTGGAGTTTTACCTGTAAGTTTTAATCGTTTATTCCTCATGGTAGAAAAAGCTCAGTGAATCATAACTTTGAAAGGACTCAATGTGTCTGAAGTTAAAATAGCTTGGGGACTTGGCGCTGATGGTGTTATGCGTCACATTTCTGAGGTTAATAAAGGAAAAGCCTGTGACTGTATATGTCCCTCAGTAAATTGCTCTAGTCCACTTATTGCAAATCAAGGCTCCAAAAAAGCACATTATTTTTCACATACAGCTCATACAAGGTGTGGTGGTGAATCTGCATTGCATCTTGCTGCAAAACAAGTATTAGAAGATTCAGCGTCTGAAAACTTACATCTTATTTTACCTGAAATTCATGGTACTTATTCTTCTACAGACATGGCTGGAGAAACAGTTGAGAAAGCGCTTGTACAAGTGCCGAACTTTCAGATGGTAAAAGCTCAACAAGAAGTTAAGCTGAATAATGATCTAATTGCTGATGTTGTAAGTCAATCAACTAAAGGCGAAAGTTTAGCTGTGGAAATTTTTGTTACTAACGCAAAAGATGAGGTCGGAGAGCGTAAGTATAGCGCTGTTGATGTCGACGCCATTGAAATTGATTTAAGCGTATTGCCTTGGAACGTAGACCGTAACGAATTGAAAGCGTTTATATTAAAAACAGCTAATCGAAGATGGCTTCATTGTAGAAAGAAAAGTCAACTAGAAAAAAAATTAAAACTACAAGTCGATAATGAAATTATTGAAATTAATCGGCGCTATCTTGCTAATTTGTACACTATAGCAAAATCACTGAGCACTAATCTTAATATCCCCAACTTCACGTGGCCCTCTCTTACCGTAAATAAGGAGCTTTCTAATTCTGAGCGATTTATCGTATCTAGAGAACCTAAGGTTACGCATTTTAATGACGATTGGTTACCGTTTAAATATGGTTATAAAGGGACGGCTGTTGTTGAGAAAAAAGTAAATATAGATGTCGTACTTTTTGTAGTAAATAACCTTCGTCAAGTAATGACTCATTCAAGTCCAACTTTACTTATTAGCTATGACGAACAGATGAACATTGATAACTTGCAGTTTAATCTTAGGTGGAAAAACATAGATACTTGGCGAGAAAAGCTTGAGAAAATTGCTAATGCTGAATTAATTAAAAAAGAACAAGAAATAGTTAATCGAACACAAAAACGATCTGCTTTTGTTCAATATTTTAAAAATGCGAACGAAACTGTAAAAATGCAAATTCTGTGTAAAAAGCTAGGTTTAAGGCAACCTGAGCAATTTTCAAAGTACGTCTATTGCTGGAACTCGTCTTGGGATGTATGGCGTACCGTTGTGTGGGTCTATAAAATTCATTGCAATAAAGGTTACATAATTGATGCAAACGATATCGCGAGTGATCCTTGGCTGGAATCTCTGTTGGGTTTCTCAATAGATTATGAAGCTTATGAATCCCGTAGAAAAATGGTTGGCTTTTGGCTAAAAAAACTATTCGAGTTAGGCTATTTAAAAAGAGTTGGGTGGACTAAATATGAAGTGGAAAGTAGCCAGTTGAAAAGCTTTTTACCCTGGTCATACATAAAGTAATTGTGGTGCGTAGTACATAATTAAGCATAGGGTTATCTATCACTTCTTTTAGTATTAGTAGCCAAATACTTTCAATCTGATTTAGTGGCAATTAGAGAAGTAATTATTCAATCTTATCTTAAGTAAATTTGCGACTAATATATTATTTTTGCAAATAATTGCTTGTGCTTTTAAAAGGGGAAATGTTACTAATGCAGTATAATAATAAATTAAAAGGATGTAATTTTGTCTGTAAATCTTACTTTTGCTGTGATCCATCAACTTGTTAAAGAGCCGCGTGAGCGGTTAATGCCATCTGTAATAGTTGAAGATGTTTTAGATTGCTCTTTAGAAACGGTGGATACTTTAGTTAAAGATGTTATTAAGCTTTATGGTACTAGAGATAATAATGCAGTATTTGGTACGTTTGGTAGCGCAGACGAGGTAGGTGTCTTTCCGAGGCATTTTGAGACCTTTCTTAAGGAAAATCATACTGCTGAAAGCTTCCTAAGCCTTACTAAAAATGCAATGAGATCCCTTGAAGTAAAGTCTAGGGATGTAAACTTTGCTTCCGGTGGTTATCTATTGTTTTCATTGTATGAAACCGGAGGGCAGCAATTTTTAATAGTTGCAATGATAAAACAAAAGGAAGGTCTACAACTAGATGAAAATCTAGTCCCCATAGGAATTATAGAGCTTGACCTTAATAAGCTACACCAAGCTGCAAAGATTAACTTCTCTAAATATGCTCAATATCAAAATGCTGGGGAAGAAGAGCAGCAAGAGCTGAGTTACTTGAGTTTTGTTAGTCCGAAGTCTAATCAAAGTGCATCAGGCTATTTTATTAAGGCTTTGGGCTGTAGTAAGGGGATAGCCGCTTCTTCGGCTACAAGCGGTTGTATTAGCGGTATTACTAGTTTTTTCCAATCTAAAAATGAATTAAGAGAGAGTAAATCAGAGGCAAAAAAAGATGTCATTACTTACCTTCGAGGGTGTATTAGTGAAGATAGGCAGGCAACAATCGGTGACGTCGTTGGCTCAGTTAGACCATGTTACCCGTCGAGCTATGATGAGGAGGACAAGGTAGTTCTTGATAATGAATTAACTGCTCTTTTGAATAGTGATGAATATCAAGTCCCCTCTGCTTTTGTAGTGCATGAGTCTACCGTTAATAAAAAAGCAAGAATTAAGGTAAAGTCTGATAACTGGCAAGCCCAATTAGAAAAAAGCGCTCTCGGAGTGACAAGTGACGCAGAAATTCATTTTGATAGGGAAAATAGAAAGCTAACATTTAATCGTTTAAGTAATGAGGCTATAAATACTATCACAGACAGGTTAAGAGACTAATAGTGAGCACACAAATTACTGCTTTAGAGAAAGTAGTGTCTTTATACCGTTTGATTGGCTGTCCGCGAGTTGAAAGTGGAGCATTTACTGCCGAAATAGAAGTTTCCCCAGAGTTGAAGTGTGCAATGAGCAATTGCGAGGAACTATCAACATCATATGGTGAGTTCGATGAACTATTAAAGAATAATAGTGTTGATATATCTTCCCCTTCTGAAATTTCGGAAGGAGATACCATTAAACTAAAATGGAAAATCGCTACAAACGGTTCTGTTTTATTTTTTAATTCTTATGCTGATCTACTTGAAAATCATAAATCTGTATTCCGAGGAGAAAACTTAGATCAATTCTACATTGCTCAGGACAACGTTTTATCAACTGAAGACGGAGAAAATTCGCGCCTAGCAACCTTAACAAGTGTTGTTAACTTAATTTCATTACTTTCAAAAATAGCTCATTACCATGATGAGAAAACAAAAGAAGATGTCTTTAGGTTGGTGTTTATACTCACGGAAAAAGATACTCATAAACCATATGTACTGAAAACTTTATTCCAAGAAATAGATCTATCTATTGGTGCTATTGACTTATCAACTCTCAATGAATTAGTTGAAGCTCAAGATGAAAACTATGCACATTCATCTGAAAAGCTTGGAATATTTCGCTTTGCTCTTGCAAATGTCATTTCACAATGTCCTCCAAGCGATAATGAATTTAGCTATTTATTAAAGCATTGGAGTGAATTATTAACTGAGTACAAAGCTAGTTTTGATATATATATTAGTGGCTTCTCTTTTAATAAGGTTCGGACTGAATTAGCTAAGGCTGAAATAGAGCTTGCAAGTTCGTTGTCAAAAGTAATGAATGATATTACGGGAAAGCTTTTTGGTATTCCAATATCTTTAGTTGCTCTTATTTCGATGCTTAAGCTTGAATCTATACTTGAGAATTTAGTGCTTGTATTTGGTACCTTGTTGTTCAGCCTAATAGTCAGCGGGCTTGTTAAAAATCAATTGCTATTGAGGAAAAGTATTAATATAGGCGCTGATTTAACCTTTAGTACTTATAAAGTTGAAAAGGCTAGTTACCCTAGTGATTTAAAAAGCTGCTTAAAACGCTCTGAGAAAACCTTCAAAGCACAGTCTAGCTTCTTGCTTTTAGGATTATGTTCTGCGAGGGTTATAGCCTGGCTAGTAACTTTTATTGCGGTTTATATATTCACTGAAAAATATGGTGATAGCGGCCATCTATGCAAAGAACTTATAAGCTTTGTGAATTATTTAATTGCTCTGTTTTAGTTTCGTTATATTGAACCTACAATAGGTTTGTTATAATCATTTGAATTTATTGGTATTTTTATTCATTAAAACAATGCTACAGCACTATCGTACTCCGTTAGCTATTCAGCTCTTATTTGTTTGCCTAATATTAATGCAGTGGTTGCATTGATAAGGAGAAAAGTATGATTAATCAATTATTAAAAATAATAACTAAGGTAAAAAGTACTTGGTTAATTTTGCCTGAAGTTAAAGTAAATTCGCCACAGCTACTGCTAAATTTTCAGTTAGCTCGTATAAATAGCGATTTGTTATTTCATCAAAAAGCAAGCGTAATTTGATAGAGTATACATTCTCTTATGAATCACATGGTCAAATAAACTTAGCAATATCTTCGTGGTTTAGACGATAGATAAAGCATCGGGTACTGACATTAATAAGGAAGTAATATGTCTATTAAAAGTATTATTGAAAAACTGTTTGATGACAACACAAACTATACAACAGCAGACCAAGCTACAAACCAAGCTAGTTCACTCGATGCGCTTTCAACAGATTTATATACGGATTCCAAGCGGTTTATCTATGAACTTTTACAGAATGCTGATGATTCTCCGAAAGAAGGAGACCCTGTAAAAGTTTGGTTAAAGATTTTTGATGATTTATTGGTTGTAGCGCATTCCGGGAAAGTCTTTGATAGAAAAGATATAAAAGGGCTTTGTAATGTAAACAATGGAACAAAAAAATCTGATGCTAGTAAAACTGGCTATAAAGGGATTGGGTTTAAATCAGTATTCGGGCAGTCTGAAAAAGTTACCGTATATACCAATAATGAATATTTTAGATTTGACTCATCTTTCCCCTTTGCGTGGAGATGGAAAGAACAAAAAGTAGATTGGGAACGAAATAATGATCGCAAATTCATTCACCCTTGGCAGATAATTCCGATATATACAGAATATAAGGATATCTCACCACCTGTTCATCAATACCTTCAAACCGTCAAAGCCACAGTTGCAACTATAATAGAGCTCGATAACGTCAAAGATACACTTGTTGCAGTGCGGGAACTGTCAGAAAATGTGAATATGTTTCTATTTTTAAAGAATATTTCTGAAATAAGTTTTGAGTTAAATAATTCTTGTAGAATAGAAATAAATCACTTAGGAAATGGTGATGTTGCTCTAAAAAGAAATGATAATGTTGATTCAAGGTGGCTCATAAATAAAGTCAGCTTAGACATACCAATCGAGCTAACTCGAGCTCTGGCGGATGAAAAAAATATACCTGATAAGTTATTAAACGCTAAGAATATCGAATTAACATTAGCAGCAAAAACTGATGAAGATGGAATAGCAGAACTCACAACTAGCGAAAACCTAATTTTTTCGTACTTACCCACCGACGAAGCTAAATATCAATTTCCCGTCTTAGTAAATACAAGCTTTTTGACTAATGCAAACCGTGAACATCTACATGTTGACTCTAAATGGAACCACTGGCTTTTTAAAAGTATTGCAATTGAAATATTTAAATGGATTTCAATACTAGTAGTTGGCCAGTTGAAATCTCAAGCATACAAGTTAATACCACGAAGAGTACTTGATGACGAATTAGGTAAGCACTTTAACTCTGGAATCGATGAAGCAATAAAAACAGTTTGTTTCGTAATTACCAAAAATGACCAATTAGCCAGAGTTGAAGATTCTATAGTTGATTTTACTTTCCTCTCTGAAAAAAAATTTGTTGGAGAGGAGAAAATTAAAAATATTTTAGGTGATTTTGAGCGAACAGGTAAAAGTAGCAGTAAAGTTTTAGTCAAAAATTCTGGATTTGATAAAAACATAAAAGCACTTGGTGCTGATAGTTTTGAATGGAAGGATTTACCTCACTTATTAAAATCGTCTGATTTCGTATGTGATCATTCAGTTGAACAAAATATAGCTTTAATTAAGCATTTAAAATACTTATGTGAAAAAGAGTCTGTGACTGCTGTTACTAATGAAGTGCTTGATAAATGGCCATTTATTTTCGACCATAAAAATAAATTAAATATACCTTCTGAAATATACTTCCCTACAGCTGGTAACAATGATCGGAATGGCTCAGAGAGTGAACTAGCATTCTTACATAAAGAAATACAAAAATGGCTTACCGTGAATCCGGATATGAGGGGATGGATTGAACAGCTTGGTGTTGTTGAAAAGACAGATATTAGCTTTATTACTAAAACATTAATTCCTAATTCAGAAAATTATATAAGCCAAGAAAACGCCATCCAAGCTATTCGAGACCTTTTTAACCTTTATAAAAAAAATGAACTGAACTCAGATTTACTTGCTCAGCTGTCAGGCTTGAAACTGCTTACAAGCAAAGGGAGCCTTGTAGCCTCCAGAGACTGTATTCTTTCAAATGATTATTTACCACGTATAAAAATAGAGGAGGTACTAAAAGTTGATGTGTTCGTCAGTGCAAGATATATGGATGACACAACTGACAAGGATGAGTGGAAAAGATTTTTTAAATTTTTGAAAGTATCAGATGGAATAGCTTATGTTAAGCATGAAAACCGAATAGACAAAAGTTCTTTGATTGCAAACGGCTTTAGAAAAGAATATTTTGAGGAGGAAGATAAAAAATTTAAACCATACCACTCAACGTTTACTAGTGATGCATATAAAGAATTTTCAAGTCTGAGTTACATTCATTCAATAATCGATAATTATTCGCTTTCGAGATTATTCTGGGAGGATGTGATAATTAACTTCTCTCCTTTAGATATATCTAAGCCAACCATCGCATTTTGGGGGAATGCTGGAAGACCAGGACAACTAACTGGAGATCAGGTTGGAAACTATATTCAATGGATTATTAAAAACTTAAACGTTATTCCTGTTTTATCAAAAGAGTGTTGCACCTCATGTAACGTATTACTCAATACGGAAGAAATAAACAATATAGCAGGTGAATATTTACCGGTGTTTGATGGTGTTGATCTATCTTCTGACTGGAAGTCATTTTTTAAATTTAGAACTGAACTACAATTGTCAGACTACTTAGACTTACTAAGTAGTATATCCAAACACGGAATTGAAAAGCTAAAAGTCACTAAAAGTAATGCCGATAGAATTCAATTGGTATACAAAAAGCTAATGGATCTTTGTGTTAACTGGGGGGAATCTGAGCTTCAGGCTATTTCTGATTGGTCTAATTCAGGGCTTTTGTTAAATACCAATAAAGAGTTTTCAAACTGTAACTCTACAAAATACTTTATAGATGGAAACAATGGAATATTTCAGGGGCAATTTGATTTTTTAGAACTTAATCCTGAGAATAAACAGCACACTAATATTGTTGAATTTTTAAATGCATTTCAAGTCACTATTTTAGAGCAAAGAGATTTTAAACTAGATGTAGAAAAGTCGGTTATAGCTACAAAATTAGTTTCAAGTTTAAAAGCCAGGTTACCACTCCTTAAAGCTTGGGTTGAGAGTGAAAGTGGGGATGATAAAACTCAAGAGTCTTTAGCTCAACTAGATACTAAACTCGCTGAGTTAGATATTTATGAGGCTGAAGATCTTGAAATAACATATGAAGAAATCAATTTTACGAAAAATGTTAATGTTCATATTGATAGCGAAAAGCTATACGTAACGAAACCATGGAAAAGTAATAAGGTGTTGTTAAAACTACCTGAGGTGCTATGTCGATATTTTAATTTAATGGGGCATGATAGAAAACTGAATTTCCTCTTATACTCGACCATTGAGGAAGTAAAAGAGTTTTTTGTGCAAGAGAGTATTGATATATCAATTGATGACACTTTAGATAATAGTGTTGATATTAGCGAGTCAAATAATATTCAAACTTTACCTCCAGAGACTACGGTTAAATCTTTTGATGAAGTTAAAGCTGCAATTAGCAACGGTACATCACCAGTCTTTTTCCACATTCCAACTGCTGATTATGAACGTCTACTCTTTGCCGAAAGGTTAATTTCAAGAGCTGTGGAGAATGTCATTCAATATTTAGATAAATTTCCCGAATATGATTGTAAAAATCAATACGAAATTGCTCCTAGTATCATCGGGGGGATTACTAAAGGTGGACAAGATTTAACAATCGTTGCTAGGCCTTCAGATAATGGTGCAGTGCTTTTATATTACACATCAGAGTTTGATGTCCTTGAGTATGTAGATACTGAGTTTTGGTGTGAAGATGGGATAAATGTACCACAAAAAATAACAATCGGTCACTTACTCAAAGAAACTAAAATTAATAGAATTCCGATAAGTAGCTTTTCATTTGAAGAGGAGCAATTTGAGGAGTTTATTAAAAAAGAAATCTCTATCGATTTTGAGTATGAAGCTGTGCCACTATCCCCTTATAAAGTTGCTCAAGTTATTTCTTCGTTTGCAAATACTGAAGGCGGGACATTAGTTTATGGAGTACAGAAAAGTGGGACGGATAATCAATTTGTAGGTTTAAGCACAGATTTCAGAATGGATGAAATTACCAATAAAGCTTTAATGATGATTTCTCCTTTACCAGCAATTACTTATGATTGGGTGTATGAGGGAGGAAAGTACCTATTTATTATAAATGTTGAAAAATCAGATGAAGAGATGTTGATAGGGCATCAGAAATTCGTAAGAGAAAACTCGCGGACAACACTTAAAGAAAATATTACTTCTGAAGTTACAAATCGTTTGGCAGTTGCAGACTTCGAAACAACGGTAGCTATTATTATTGGTATAGAAGATTATAAGCCAAGGGATAACAATCAAGTATCACCTGTTAAGTATGCTGAGAAAGATGCATTATTATTTAAAAAAACGTTAATTGAGCGGTTTAATGTACTAGAGCAGGATATTCATATATTCATTAATGAAGATGCATTAAAGAGCGATTTAGAGAATGGGCTAGGCTATGTGTTTCATTCGCTGTCAGAAAAAGATCGTTTGGTTTTTTATTATGTTGGGCATGGATTTCATGATGGAACGACTAATTTCCTTACAACATATGATACTTACATTACTAATATTACAGAGACAGCAGTTTCTCTACGTAAAATTTTACTAGATCCCTTATTGAACTCAAAATGTAAGTCAGGTTTAGTATTCATAGATGCCTGCGCGCAAAACTTTAAAAATGATAAAGAAAGAGCATTAATTACAGATTTAAATAATGAAGATTTTCAATTATTCAAAAGTGAACACCCCCACTTTGCTACTTTTCTATCCTGCCAGCCAGGTCAAAGCTCATACTCTTGTCACGAATTGGAGCATGGAATATGGACTTATCATTTAGGTAGGGCTCTTCAAGGAGAAGAGATAGATGCATGTAAATCGAATAAATATATAACAGATAGAACTTTAAATGATTACTTGTCTAAAAATGTATATGGTTATGCTAAAAATAAACATGGCTTTGAACAAAGACCAAAAGCAATCTTAGATACAGATTGTGAAAATGTAATAGTCGAAATTTTAACAAAATAGCTTGATTGGAATTGTCTTCGTTAAAACTGGCGGATAGACTATTTTCTCCGTTAATAATGAGTCTTTACTACTCAATTAGAGTGCTTACGGGCAAACTTTATTGTCATTTTTTCTCTTACGGGCAAACTCTATTGTCGCTGCACATAAGTTTAGGCTATAAACCCATCTAAGTAAGTTGATTGAGCGATAACGGTTGAATCGTTATCGCTAACACATACTTTATTGCGTCCATTATTTTTAGCCTTATATAGCGCTGTATCAGCCCGCTCCAGTAGTTTTAGCACTGTATCGTCTTTTTGTATCGTTGCTAATCCAATACTTATAGTAAATGCTACATTTGTAACTGTGTTTTCGGCAATATACTTTATCAGGTCATCGGCTTTTTTAGCGCTATCATTTAAAGAGGTGTTGGATAAAATAATAGTGAATTCTTCTCCACCCCATCGCGCAATAAGTGCGTCATTTCCCATACGGCTTTTTAATATTTTTGCAAATTCAGTTAGCACGTTATCACCAACCAAATGCCCGTAGGTATCGTTTATATTTTTGAAGTGATCTATATCGCAAATAAGTAAGCAATGTGGGGTTTTAAAAACGTCATTTTTAGCAATTAACTGTGATAATTCAAAATCAAATTTTTGCCTGTTATAAAGCCCCGTTAACTTATCGGTTTCTGCTAAGTGTTGAATTTCTAAGTTACGGATAGATAATCGAGTGTATGCCGAAAACCGTGTTTTTTCGTAAAACCTAAAAATTAAAATATGAGCAAGGCTTACCTCTATAAGATTAAATAAAGAGCCTAAGCCAATTGTTACAGTTTGCTGTTGTTGTAAATACACAAGATACGCACAAATAGCAAAAGCGACTGCACTAAATAGGCTTCCCCAGTTTCTTCCAACTAAAAAAAAGCTAAAAGGCGGGATCAACGTTGCCCAAAATAAAGAATGCGCATGTCCGCCTACAGAAATCACAAACATCATTATTAAGCTAACGACCATAAGGGTAACAGCCCACGCTGCTGCATTTACGTTGGCTGTTTTATTAAACCAAGTATAAATACCTAACGATATCGTAAGTCCTAAGGCATCAATTAAAGCAATGTCATAGCTTTTAAAATAAAAAAGATTGAGGAGTGTTAAAACTAAAAAGTAACATGTAGTTATTAGTAAAGAGTGGGCTATTAAGCGAGTACGCCAAAAATCCTTATGGTCTTTTGGGTATTGTGGAAACTCTTTGTACCAAAAACCTAGCATAATGAACGACTCTTTAACCTCTGAATTTAGTGATTATTACTTATATTAGGCTTTTATTATAGTTTTTTACTTTGATTAAAACGCTTATATACGGTGGTGTTTATAAAAGTTTAAAGATCATTACAGCATTTTTCAAAGGTATGAAGGACTAGGTAGTGACTGATTACTTAAATGTAATATGCCTCGCCTTGATTTAATTGACGCAGAGCTCGCCGTTATCGCTTACGTAGAGCTCTGAATAAATGCTATATCTATTCCTCTATAAATGCTTCGCCTTGTGTCATCCACTTTGCAGCTGGTTTGCCTTTTAAGTAATGATCAAAGTACTGCATCATACGTACTGAAAAATCGACCTGATTAGGAAACTTTTTCAAGTGGTGTGGTTCACCTTCGTATTGTAAAAAGGTTGCATCTTTACCTGCGCGGCGAAGCGCTAAGTAGTACTGCACGCCTTCGTGCCAAGGCACGGCATCGTCTTTATCGCCAAACATAATTAAAATAGGGGTATTTACTTTATCTGCAAAAAACACCGGTGAGTTTTCTATGTACAGATCTGGTGCTTCAAATAAGTTTTTACCTATACGGCTTTGCCCTGTTTCGTATTGAAACTGACGAGCAAGACCTGATTTTAAACGTATGCCACTGTAAGCACTTGTCATGTTTGATACTGGCGCGCCAGATACAACCGCTTTAAACATATCTGTTTGGGTTATCATAAACGCACTTTGATAGCCTGCCCAAGAGTGACCTTGTAAGCCTATTTTATCTGGGTCGGCTATGCCTAAATCTATTAATTTTTGGGTGGCGTTTATCATGGTTTGCGTTGACGATTTACCCGGGTGACCTATTTCAAAACGAATGTCAGGTAAAAATACCGCATAACCGTTTGAGGTAAACATAGGGAAATTAGGGCGATGGTTTAATTCCATTTTTGGAAAATCAAACATACGCTGGCTCATGTAACGGTAAAAATACACAACCACAGGTACTTTATCGCCTTTTTTATATCCCGCTGGTTTTATTAGTACACCTTGTAAATCTTCACCGTCAAAGCCTTTATAGCTTATTAGTTCTGGCTTTTCGCTCCAGGCAAAATTACTAATTTGTGGGTTTAGCGTGGTCACTTGTTTTGGTGAACTAAAGCTAAAATCTGTTTGGTAGTAATCAGGAAATTGGCTATAAGTTTGCGAGGTAAATAAGTACTTGTCAGCCTTTTTGGCTTTTTTAACCATATCAAAGCGTTTATTACCGCTAAGCACCTTAGTTAGTGTGTTAGTGGTTAAGTCGAGCTTTGCAACTTCGCTTTGTTTAGTTTGTAAGTTAATAGCAGAGACAAGTAATGTATCGCCTTTTTTAAAGCCCACTTGGGTTTTATCAAGCTTAATAACACGGTACTGCGTATTGCTTTGCTTACCATTAGTTAGGCGTTTAGCTTGCTGCGTTTTTACATCAAACGCCCAAATATCGTATTTACTATAAGCAAGCACTTGGCTGCTATCGGTCATCCAACCAGCAAAACCATAACCAGGTTGAGTAGATGGGTAGTCGTGTTTATCATCAGCAAAGGTTGCCTGAATCGCTTTTGTAAGCGGTGTTACTTTATTATTTTTTAAATCTTTTAACTGTATTTGGCTATCGCTAAAATAAGCTGCAAACTCACCATTAGGGGCAAGGCTCGGTCTAAACGGGTAGTTACTTATAATTGGAGTTTGTTTACCGGTGTGTATATTTACTGCAAAGTAATCAGCAAAAAAACCGCCGTACATTATTTTTTCTAGGTAGGGGATGTTAGATGAGCCAAGTAAAGACACATCTCGCTGAGGGTTTAGTGCAACCTCAGGCATGTTTGGTGTACTAAGTTGCGCAACTTTTTGCGAGTTAACGTGATACACCGCACTGTAATGGCGATTTTTATTAACTTCGTTCCATTGTTGCTCTTCACGTGGTTTTATTTGCGCATCGTTGTTGTGCCATACATTAAGACCTTTATGCTCACGTATGGTATCAAAGTCGTACAGTGAGGCTTCGTCGGTATATTCTTTAGTTTTTACTTTAGCTGCTAATTTAGGATGGTTTTCAAAATATAAGCGCTCGCCATTTTCTGACCATTCAAGGGTGGCTGTTTTCCCTAACGTCCATGCTTTATTAGGTGAATCTATAGTTGAGAGCTTCTCGTTTTTATATAGCTGTAAAGTGTAGCTTCGGCGGCGCGTGTCATCATTTACATAGTTACCCAATGTAAACGCTGCAATATTGTCAGTGGGGTGCCACGCTATTTTATTTGCGATTACGCCCGGTTCATCAATTAATACGCTGCTATTAAAGTCACTGAGCTCAATTAACGCTATTTGGTTGTTATTACCATCGCTGTAACTTTGACTCACTAATAGCTGGCTGTTAGCTGAGTTAATAGCGTAGCTAAATACGTTTTCTATTGTATGGGTGCGTTTATCAGATAAATTTACGATAACAAGCGCATAGCTCTTATCTTTTTTATCGGGCGTGATAGCGTTGTCTTCTTCGTTTTTAGAGCTATCGGTTTTATCTTCTACTTTTGCGTCATCGTCTTTTTTATTTAAACGATAAGCAAGCCACATACCGTCATTAGATAACGTGTAATCTTTTACATCAGCAAAGCTTTGTTGGGCACTTGATTGTGTGTTTACGAGTACCAGATTGTTTTTAAGTGTGTCTTTTTTTTTGGTTGTTTCTTTTTCAAGTAAGGTAGGTACTTGTGTAAAGGCGACCCAGTTAGCGGCTTTATTAATATGAGGCTTAGTGCCGCGTTCTACTTCTGCGATGAGTGTATTGCTTTGTAGTGAGTAAACTTGGCCAGTTGCATTTCCACGATACGGCGTTGCACTAAAAGTGAGTACTTGACCATTGTCAGATAGTTGTGTGCTTTTAGCTGATTTAAAACTAAATACGTCTTTAAATTGTAGCGATTCTTTGGCGTGTATGCCGGTGCTAGTTAAGCTGGCAACGAGTGCCGTACTTAATAAGGTGAGTTTTGTTTTCATTATTGATTCTCGTATTATGACATTGTTTCATTGTAACGAGTTTGGTTCATAATTCGAGCGGATCAGATAAATGGCAGCTACATACGACAAAACGACCCGCAGGTCGTTTTTTAGTATTCAATTTATTAATTTAGCAAACATTACAGCCAAATTTTTTGTAGCTCAAGCCATTGTTTTTCAAATTGAACACTAGGTTTTGCTTTAAAGTCGCTACGTACAAACTGATTCATTTTGCCTTCAACGTAGGCAAGTAAAAAGTTTGCAAGTGTAAGCTCATCACTTTGAAAGTTTTTACCTTCACGTAATTTGCGCTCACGAAGCACTTGTTTAAACTGAGTTTCTAGTTTTTCAAACAAGGTTTGTACACGTTCGCGTAAACGTTCTTGCTCACCTTGCAGAGCATCGCCCGTTAAAATACGAGTAATACCTGGGTTTTTTTCAGCAAAGGTTAGAAGTAATAATAGAATGTTATAAATGCGCGTTTGGCTTTCTTTTTCGTTTTCAATAATAATATTTATACGAGATAAAAGGGTATCTTCAATAAACTCAATTAAGCCCTCAAACATACGCGCCTTGCTCGGAAAATGACGGTATAGCGCGGCTTCAGACACACCCACCTCAGCAGCTAGTTTTGCTGTGGTGATGCGTTGTCCTAAATTAGTTTCTAACATTTGTGCGAGTGCTTGCAGTATTTGCTCTTTGCGATTACTTCTTTTTGTCGCAGGCATGAACATTCCTTTTTATTAGTTATTCTTAGTGGCGCAGTTAAGAACCCTAGTCATTTTTTGTTCAAATGATTGGCGTATGTTAATGTTTTATTCAGTTTGTTTCCAGCCTTTTTATAGATGTTTAGCCAGCTGTTCGATCACCTTGCGAGCTATTTCTACTTTACTTGTTGTTGGTAATTCTAGTTGTTCATTGTGCCAGTACAGTGTTAAAGCATTATGATCGGAATTAAACCCTAAGCCACTTTTTGATACGTCATTAGCGCAAATCATATCTAGATTTTTATTTTGTAGTTTACCTTTAGCATAGCTTTCTACATTTTGAGTTTCGGCGGCAAATCCAACCGTATAGGGGCGGTTTTGTGTAAGGTTTGCAATAGCTGCAATTACGTCAGGGTTTTTAGTTAAAGTAAGGGTGAGTTCGTCGCCTTGCTTTTTCATTTTTTGAGTCGCAATGTTTGCAGCTCGATAATCCGCAACAGCAGCGCAACCTATAAAAGCATCAGATTGTGATGCATAGGTAAGTGACTCAGTTAATAGCTCCTCAGCGCTTTCTATATTAATAAGGTTTACGCCAGTAGGGGCTTGTATAGTGACAGGGCCCGAAATTAAATTAACTTTAGCACCGAATTGCAAAGCGGCTTCTGCCAGTGCATAACCCATTTTTCCAGAACTGTGATTTGATATAAAACGTACCGGATCGAGAGGCTCACGCGTTGGGCCTGCCGTTATTGTAATTGTTTTTCCTGCAAGTAATTGCGGTTGCTCTTTTGCTGTACATAGTGCAAATAGCTCATGTGGCTCTAACATGCGCCCAGCGCCGATATCGCCACAGGCTTGTTCACCTTTACCTGGGCCCCAAATAAGTACGTTACGTGCTTTTAATGTGGCTAAATTTGCTTGTGTAGCTGCGTGTGCATACATTTGCTGGTTCATGGCTGGTGCTACAGCTACTTTTGCAGGCGTTGCTAGCAGTAACGTTGTTAGTAGGTCGTCAGCAATGCCGGCTGCCATTTTAGCAATAATATTGCAGGTAGCTGGGGCAACTAAAATTAAGTCGGCCCATTTTGCAAATTCAATATGCCCCATTGAAGCTTCAGCAGAAGGGTCTAGTAATGAGTCAGAGACTGTTTCTCCACTAACGGCTTGCATGGTCAGTGGTGTAATAAAGTGTTTAGCTGATTCAGTCATAACTACTTTTACTTCACAACCAGCGTCTTTTAATCGCCTAACGAGTTCTGCGCATTTATAAGCTGCAATACCGCCGGTAATACCTAGTACAATTTTTTTGTTTGTTAAGTTAGTCATGAATGTTCATCAGTTTTTATTAAATATTGGGCTTAAAATAACAAATCTTTACCCGTACAGCGAAGTTTTTTAATTCGAAATAACAGGCTAAATTTTAAATTTGCATTACATTTATAAGACACTTTCGCCTCTCAAGGATGAACAATGCAACTTACTTCACTTCCAAACTCACTTCGACCTCGTGAAAAACTCATCTCCAAAGGAGCTAAAGCGCTTACTGATGCTGAGCTCCTTGCCATATTTTTACGAACAGGGTTACCAGGAATGAATGTAATTGAGTTGGCTCAGCATCTATTAAATGAAAATAAAACCCTACATAATTTGTTTAATGCCAGTATTGAGGAGTTTTGCTCTCAAAAGGGGTTAGGGACCGCTAAGTATGTGCAACTACAAGCTGTATTAGAGCTAAGCCAACGTTATATGCAGGAGCGTTGCCAACGAGATGCAGTGTTTAATTCGCCTAACTCAGTTTATGACTATCTGACAATTCAAATGCGAGGCTTGCAACAAGAAGTATTTATGGTGTTATACCTAGATAGCCAAAATAGATTAGTAAAAGACGAAATACTTTTTTATGGCACAATTAATTCTGCCAGTGTTTATCCGCGTGAAGTGGTAAAGGCTGCCCTTAAAAATAATGCAGCCGCTGTTATTTTTGCGCATAATCACCCAAGTGGTATTGCAGAACCGAGCCAAGCAGACAAACTTATTACTAATAAATTGCAGCAAGCACTGCAATTGGTCGACATAAGTGTGCTCGATCACATCATTGTTGGTGGAGAAACCTGTGTTTCGTTTGCCGAGCGAGGCCTGATTTAGCTTTGTTAGACACATAAGTGTGTTAAAAATGAGCTGTTTAACGTGTTTTGGCAAATTAGTTTAATTTAAATGCAGTTTTTACTTTCCCTAAGGGCATTCGATCTTTATAATTAGCCGCTATCAAATTTACATATATGAGCTGATTGGATAGATCAGTGTTTGATCTTTGCCTGTAAAAGCTGTATAAAGAGCGCCCTTCGATTTATCTCTAGGGCGGAAATACACGGCCTTAGATTAAATTAAGCTCGAGCGAAGTTATTGGAGATATATAGACATGTCTAAAGTATGTCAAGTTACAGGTAAGCGTCCAGCGGTTGGTAATCACCGTTCACACGCGAGAAACGCGACTAGACGTCGTTTCCTACCTAACCTACAAACACACCGTTTTTGGGTTGAAAGTGAAAAACGTTTTGTAACATTACGCACTACTACTAAAGGTATGCGTATTATCGATAAAAAAGGCATCGACACGGTTCTTACAGAAATCCGTGCTCGCGGCGTTAAAGTTTAAGGATCTGAATCATGCGCGATAAAATCCGTTTAGTTTCAACTGCCGGTACTGGTTTTTTCTACACTACTGACAAAAACAAACGTAACATGCCTGAGAAGATGGAAATCAAAAAGTTTGATCCAAAGATTCGTAAACATGTTCTTTTTAAAGAAGCTAAAATTAAGTAATTTTAGTTCTTCTTTTAGAATTTAAAAACCCAGCTTAGGCTGGGTTTTTTGTTTTTAAACTATGATTAGCAAATTGACATAAAAAACCTCGTTGGCATAACCAACAAGGCTTTTAAATCAAAAAACGTTATACCAATAGCATTAAATTAGTGATTTATTTAATGCGATAAAATAATCATGTTTTTAATAAAATTGGTATCATTAGATTTTTGTGAATGCATCTTGTAGTGGTGGTACTACTTGCTTTTTACGGCTCAGTACACCATCTAACCATACTTTATCATTCTCTGGTTTTACACCGTAAGCCTGCTCAACTAAGTTTGCATCGTCAGATACAATTAGCATTTCTGAGCCTTCTTTCATTATATCGGTAAGCAGTAAAAATACAGAGTGGCGGTTGCCCTCAACTTTTAGCTTAGCAATATCGGCTGCAAGGTCTGCTTTAATATCGTCAAAAACAGCAAGGTCGATTACTTCTAGCTGGCCAATGCCTACTAGGTTACCGTTCATGTTGAAATCTTTAAAGTCACGCATTACTAAATCACGTGCTGGTGTGTCTTCTACCGCAGATTTAACGCGGAACATATCCATACCAAGTTCTTTAAAGTCTTCGATGCCTGCAATTTCAGCTAGCGCTTCAACACATTTAATATCGGCTGTGGTACATGTTGGCGATTTAAATATAACTGTGTCGCTTAAAATTGCACACATCATGATACCAGCGATGTCTTTAGGGATTTCTACGTTGTAGAAGTCATACATCATTTTAATAATGGTGTTTGAACAACCAACAGGGCGAATCCAACATTCAAGCGGAGTCGATGATGTTAAGTCACCTAATTTATGGTGATCTACCACACCAACAACGCGAGCTTGGTCGATATCATCAGGTGCTTGTGTTTTTTCTGTGTGATCTACAATATACACATCTTCACCAGCGTAGCTTAACTTAAGCTCTGGTGCTTCAAAACCAAATCTATCAAGGATAAATTGAGTTTCAGGTGAAACTTCACCAAGACGAGTTGGAATTGCTGGCTCATCAATTTGGTTTTTTAAATAAGCCAGTGCAATTGCACCACAAATAGAATCTGAATCTGGGATTTTATGGCCCACTACATACATAGACATTGACGGAACTCCTTTAAATTTGCCGATATTCTAACAAAGTCTGCGGCCTTTAACATATAGACAGCGCAATTAAGTTTTAGTTACACTTTAAAATCTTGAATTTATTAGGTGTATTTATATGCGACTGGGCCGTAAAGGTTGGAACAACGTTATAATATTTTCGATGTTGATTATGATCTTCTTTTTAAATGGCTGGCATAAGCAATTTTTAGGAGGTGAGGATAAACCAGCGTTACAAGCTGTACTCCCCCAGCAAAGTTTTGTACTCACACTGCAATTTGTTGATCAAAAAATTGAGCGCATAGGAACAAGTTGGCGTACAACACCACTACAAAAAGATATACCGCTCGTGTGGAAAGCTTCTGAGCAGCAGCTTAGTGATTTAGTTAACCAATGGCAAAGCGCGGCGCTAATGGGGGTTAATGAGTCTGTTGTTTTTAATCCTAATGCACCTTTATACGTTGCTACATTTGAGTTGGCTGGCGAAAGTATGCCGTGGGTATATTTGCTCTACAAAGGCGATGGACAATATTATTTACTCGAAAAGAGAAGCCAGCGAATACTCGCACTCGATTTAAAAACTGCTCAGCAGTTATTCCCTAGTTTTGATTTTTCACAAAGTGAGTCTAATTAATGCCTGAATTACCAGAGGTAGAAGTGAGCCGAATGGGTATCACTCCCCACGTACAAAACCAAGTTGTTACAAAGGTAAATATTTACAATGCCAGTATGCGCTGGCCAGTGCCCGATGATGTGTATCAACTTGAAGGGCTAATTGTTACAAATATTGAGCGACGAGCTAAATATTTACTTTTACATTGTGAGCTTGGGAGCACTATTTTACATTTGGGTATGTCAGGCAATTTGCGTGTAGTAGATAAAAGTGAGCCGCTTAAAAAGCATGACCATGTAGAGTTTATTTTTGGCAACGGTAAAGCGCTGCGCTTAAACGATCCTCGTCGTTTTGGTTGTTGCTTATGGCAAGAGCCCGGTGAAGTGCATAAGCTACTCTCTAAGCTTGGTCCTGAGCCGCTTACCGATGATTTTTTTGCTAAACGCGTGTACGAACAATCGCGCAATAAAAAAGTACCCGTAAAGCAATTTATTATGGATAACGCAGTGGTGGTTGGTGTTGGTAATATTTACGCGAATGAATCGTTATTCAAAGCGGGTATACATCCAAAGCGAGAAGCGGGAAAAGTATCGCTCAAACGTTATCAAGCACTTATCCCTATTATAAAAGACACGCTTGCGGCGGCTATTACACAAGGTGGTACAACGCTTAAAGACTTTGCACAAAGTGATGGTAAGCCTGGGTATTTTGCCCAAGAGTTATTAGTATATGGGCGCAAAGGTAAGCCATGTATGACGTGCGAAAACGAATTAGAAGAAATTAGATTAGGGCAACGCAGTACTATTTTTTGCTCAAATTGCCAAAAGTAGTTATTTGAATTTTACTGACTCTAAATTTAATGAGATTTAAGGGCCAGCTTTAAAAGCGGGCCCTTTATTTTAAAGCTCGAACGGTGCTACACCGACTGCCTTCATTTTATATCCTACCTGCGCGATTTCGCCCGACCATGTTTCTGTGCTTATTATTCCGGTTACAACGATTGCGTCGTATAGACTATCTATAGGCACACCACCTTTAATCGTTACATGGACTATTTGATTTGGCGGTGGTGGTGGTACGTGTATACAGGCGCCAAAATAAGGCACGAGTAAAAACTCAGTAATGACTTCGCTATCGCCCTCAAGTGGCACAACAAAACCTGGCAAACTTACCGATTGACCATCAAGCGCTTTTACCACTGGAGCATCTAAATCGGGTTGCACCCAGTTTTGATCGCTGCCTTCGTGATTAGCTTGTGCTTGAGTGTCTATTTGCATATGACCTTTGGGAATTAAGTCTTCCCAAAAAATTTCTTTTGGTGGATTGGCATAGCTCGCTACGCTTATAAATAATAAGCTAATAGCAGCAATGTATTGAAAAGCTGTTTTAAAAAATGTCATAAAATACCTAAAAATTATGCTTTTATACTCATGCCATCGCTGAGTGAATAAAAATAAGCGCGAGTAGCGGGTATTAAGCCAATAACAAAACCTGCGGCCATAATAACCCCGATTAAGCCCAGTTCATAGTAAGAGAGCATTGTGATATTTACGCTTATACCGGCATGGCTTTGTAAGTAACCGCTGGCTGAAAAAATAACTAAATAGTAAAGCGCACTACCCACTAGGCAACCAAGTAAAGTTGTCAGTAATGACTCAATACTTATAAGTGTAAATAAATGCCAAGGGCGAGCGCCTACTGAGCGCAATATAGCAAGTTCGCGACGTCGCTGGCTCAGGTTTGCAAGCAATGTCGTTAACATACCAAGTAAGCTAACTAACACGACAACAGCTGAGAATAGTAATAGTATTTTTTCTACTATGGCGAGCATTTCCCATAACTCTTTAAGTGTTACGGTTGGCATAATGCCAAGCAGGGCTTCTGGCTTATATTGATTTATATTGCGCCTAATTTGTAATGTATACAAAGGCGAGTTAAATCCCATTAAAAATGCTGTAATTTGCTTTGGGTGACCGACTAGGTTGTTATGTTCGTCATGCTCATGCTCATGCTCATGCTCATGATCATGGCTCGCTTTACCGCCGTGAATTAAATCGATTGCAGCCAAAGGAATATGCAGCGTTTTATCAACTGGCGTGCCTGTTGGGTTTAAAATGCCGACGACTTTAAATGGGTTATCGTCATGATGATGAAAACTGGTGTTCCCCATGCCGTGCGATATAACAATAGAGTCGTTAAGTTTGTAGCCTAGTTTATTTGCAACTTCGCTACCTAGCACCACTTCGTTAATTGCGGCAAAAGGGTGGCCTTTGTTAAAGGTTAAATTTTGTTTTTTTGCAAAGCGATAATGGCTAAAGTAATCAAGTGTTGTGCCTAGTACCGCTTGGCCTTTATGGCTGTCGCCTAGGCTTATAGGTATGCTCCATTTTACGCCTCGCTGACTTGTTATGTATTGATAACTTTTCCAACTTACGCCGTTATTAGTATGGCCAATTCTAAATACTGACGAAAGCAGCAACTGTATATCGCCGGTACGCGCACCAACAATTAAATCAGTGCCCGAAATAGTATTACTAAAACTACTTTTAGCATCAATTCGTACACGTTCAATACTCAAAAGTAGCATTACACTAATTGCGATAGTAAATAATGTAAGCAGTACACTTGCGCGGCGATTTAATAAGCTTTTGTAAGCAAGTTTAGCGAGAATCATACCTGCTCCTGCAAATTTATAAGATCAATGGAGCGGTTAAATAAAGGCTTTAGTGTTTCATCGTGGCTCACAAATACCAGCGTACTATTAGATAACTTTGCTTGTTCAAACAGTAGCTTTATAAAGCTCTCACGGTTATTTGTATCGAGTGCAGATGTGGGCTCATCAGCAATTATTAGTTCAGGGCTGCCTATAAATGCGCGAGCGGCAGCAACGCGCTGTTGCTGTCCAATACTCAGTGTCGCTACATCTTTATGGTGATACTGGGCAGTAAGGC
The DNA here is from genome assembly GCF_014164075.1 of Pseudoalteromonas sp. SG45-3. Classification (NCBI taxonomy): domain Bacteria; kingdom Pseudomonadati; phylum Pseudomonadota; class Gammaproteobacteria; order Alteromonadales; family Pseudoalteromonadaceae; genus Pseudoalteromonas; species Pseudoalteromonas sp. SG45-3. The sequence continues at coordinate 232,631 of NZ_JACJEN010000002.1, forward strand.
CTAAAGCATTTAATAACCGTATCGCTTCTTTTTGTAAGGCAGAGTTTTTATTTGATGATTTCTTTAATATTTTTTGTTTTCGGCTTTTTGAAAACTCACACCCAAGCGTTATATTTTCAATAGGAGTTAAATAAGGAAGCAGGTTAAAGTTTTGAAAAATGTAGCCAATGTGATCCGCTCTAAAAACATCACGGGTGGTATTGCTTAATGTAGTTAGGTTTTGGTCTAAAATTGATACCTCACCGCTGGTGGCTGTATTAATGCCAGCAAGAATCGCTAATAAGGTCGATTTACCTGAGCCACTAGGACCGTGTAAAAAAATATGCTCACCTTTTTCTATAACTAACTCTTTTATGTTGAGCGTGGGTGAGCTATCGCTTTTATGCCACTTAAAAGTTACGTTTTTCAGGTTTATCATTATCAGATTACCAACCCCAGTAGTTTAGATCTTTACGCATTTTTAGCTGTCTTATTATATTTAATGGCTTGGGTTTTAGTTTTTCGTTACTTTGTAAAAATTCATTAGCTGCATTTAATACGCGTTGGCTAGATTGGCCATCGGTATACGGATGAAGTTCCTGGCAATAGCTTTCAATATTTTGCATTAAATCACTAGGTTTAGTAAGCACGTGTTCAATAGCTGCTTCTACTTCATCTGCGTCGGTAATATCAAGTAAATGAGGAAGTGGTTTTTGATTACAAAACGTGACTACCGGTTTACGTAGTAGTAAAAACATTAAAAGAACTGACGATGTATCGCACAGCATAACATCAGCAGCTTGCAGTAACGGCAAAACGTTATCGGTTTCAATAAATGTTAGATTTTCGTTACTCAGCGCTTTATATTTATTAACCCATTCGGCAGGCATTTTAGGATGAAACTGCATCAAAATACGCCACTTACCTTGCTCACTAAAATGTTTTATTTGCTCATATAATTTAGGAGCAAGTGATAGCTTTCGTGAGAAAGTAGAGCATATAAGTAAAGTAGGGCGAGGGTCGTCGCTTACATAAGGATTATTTGAAGTGTTACTAAAAAGTGGATCGAGTGTTGGCCAGCCAGTTTCAGTTACTTTAAAGAAACCATGCTGCTTAGCTAGCTCTTTAAATCGGGTTGTTGTATTTGGGCCTTGCGTACAATATAAATCGTAACAACCACGAATAGTAAAATGACCACGATTACCTTCAGAGCTGCGCTTTTCAGAATTAAAACCATGAAATACAGCTACTTTTTTACCTGGAATAAAGCTAGGTACTATATTACCCGGTATAAACGTAATGTTTGGAGCCCAGCTTTTTACATCTTTTATGGTATGTAAACGTGGCTCGTCTGTGGTTAAAAAATCGGGGTTCACTTCGCTACCCGCTAAAAACCAGCGTACTTCACCACCATGTGTCAATATTTGCGCCTGCAAAGGTCTCAAGATAGCGTATGAATAATTCTGAGAAATATACATTAAGTATTTTTTATTTTTAGTGGCAGTTAAGTAGTTCAAGCTATCTCCTCAGGCTGGTTAGCACATTAAGTTTACCCCATTGCGACTCGCTTATAAATATATGCCTTTATTTGTTTTAAGCATCCGATTGAGCTTTGAGGTTGGCTAGATTATTATACAGCCCATATAACCCCATACCATACTTTGCTCAAAGAGCATCCCTAACCCCGGAGATAGCATGACTAGCTATAAAGTTTTAGACGTAAACGATGATTTACCCATTCGTACCAAAGGTGAAGTACACAGCGGTAAAGTTCGTTCAGTTTATTGGTTAACTGATGAAGACAGCGCACGATTAATTAAAGATAAAGGCTACCAAGTACCGACAGGTACTGAGCTTGCTATTATGGTTATTTCAGACCGAATTTCTGCATTTGATTGCATTTGGCAGGGCGAAAACGGTTTAAATGGCGTACCAGGTAAAGGTATAGCGTTAAACTCAGTGGCAGCCCATTGGTTTAAGTTATTTGATAAAGCGGGTCTTGCGGGCAATCATATTGTAGATATTCCGCATCCGTATGTGTGGATTGTACGTAAAGCCAGTACAGTGAAGGTAGAGGCAATTGCTCGCCAATATATTACGGGTAGCATGTGGCGCGATTACGCTAAAGGCATACGTAACTTTTGTGGTATTGAATTACCAGAGGGTTTAAAAGCGAACCAAAAGCTTGATAACGTTTTAATTACGCCGTCAACAAAAGGTATTATTGAAGGCGTTGCTGATATTCCGCCTGTTGATGATGTAAATATTACTCGCGCTAATATTACTAATAACTTAGATGTATTTAACTTTAAATCGGCAGATGATGTAACCAAATACGAAAAACTGTTAGTTGAAGGTTTTAAATTAATTAGTGATGAACTAGCGAAGCTTGACCAAATTTTTGTAGATACTAAATTTGAGTTTGGTTATGTAGAGGATTTAAATGGCGCGCAACAGCTTATATATATTGATGAAGTAGGCACGCCTGATTCGTCACGTATTTGGGATGAAGCCGCTTACAAAGACGGTAAAATTGTTGAAAATTCTAAAGAAGGCTTTCGTCAATTACTGATTAATAACGTGCCAGAGAGCGACGTATTATTAAATAAAGATCGCATGAGTGAGCGTGAGCAGTTAGCTAAAGGTTATATTTTACCAGAATCAGTAATGCTTGAAGTGTCAAATACCTATGTTGGCATAGCGAGTAAAATTGTTGGCAGAGATATCGTGATCCCTGAAGATCCTCGCCAAGAAGTTATTACTATTTTAGATAACGATTACGGATTAATTGTTAAATAACAGCACTTAAGTGCTAATAAAGCCAGTAACTAAATCTTTATTTTTAGTTACTGGGCTATAATTCTTGCAATTAGTGCTCGTCTCTAATTAACTTAACCTAATATTAATGTTTAGGTATTGTTATGTTTGAACGGGCATTGCAAAAGTTTGCTAAAAGTCATTACTTTTTAGCTATAGGTTTGTTTTTTAGTCAGTTTGCTTTAAGTGCAAATGTTGAATTAGTAATAGAAGATCAACACGGCCAAAAGTTATCAGGTGCTGTGGTTGAGCTTAATATTGCTGGTAAACAAGCCACACCATCAAATTTGCCCATTGCTATAATGGATCAAGTCCATAAGCAGTTTTTACCCGAATTATTAGTTGTACAACAGGGTCAAAAAGTTAACTTTCCTAACAGCGATAATATTCGCCATCATGTTTATTCTTTTTCACAAGCTAAGCCTTTTCAACTAAGATTATATTCAGGCCAACCAAAAGAGCCCATTACGTTTGAGCAACAAGGGGTTGTTGTTTTGGGGTGTAATATACATGACTCTATGGTTGGCTATATTTATGTAGCTAACAGCGAATTCGTATATAAAACAGATAAAAAAGGCTATGTAAATTTGCCTATTAATACACTGCCTGCACAAGTGAGTGTGTGGCATCCATTACAAACAGCACCATTGGAGAATAAAAAAATGATAACAATTAATTCTCAAAAACAGTTACAGATAACAGTAAACACATCAACTCCAGCACCCAGAAATACCTTTGGTAGTAAGTTTAAGGCTGGTAATGACTAATAGTTTACGAAATCGCATAACCATTTTATGTGTTGGCTTAGTGTTATTAACCACTATGGTCAGCTTGTTTAGTTTTTGGTGGTCTACGAGTAAATTTCAAGAAGAAAAAGTAAATCAAGATATTACCGTAGCGCAAAATGTTTATAAGCAATATTTAAAGTCAAAAGAAAGCCTACTGTTAACCGCTGCAAAAGTACTCACCTCCGATTTTGGTTTTAAGCAAGCTGTAGCAACGCGAGATGCAGGTACAATCAGCAGCGTGTTGTTTAATCACAGTCAGCGTATTGATGCCGAATTAATGTTGTTACTTGATTTATCGGGTAAGCTAATTTCCGCCAATACTGACGAAGACGTTTTTGCACACAACTTAAAGCCCTTGATGGAAGAGCTTTTAAGTGCGCCAGAAGAGTCTAGTTTTGTGGTGCTTAATAACGAGCTGTATCAAATTATTTTATTACCTGTAAAAGCGCCACGTACAGTAGCCTATAGTTTGGTGGGCTTTAAAATTGACGACAATGTAGCCCATGAACTAAAAAGCTTAACAGGCATGGATGTAAGTTTTATAGGCAGTGCTGACGATATTGTTATTAGCTCATTAGCTAATCGTCCTGAGCAATTTGAACCTGTTAGCTATTTTAGTACCGTAACCACATCGCGGTTTTTTGGTGAGTATTTAGTGTTTCGTAACCGAGAAATAGATTTACCATCGTTGTTGACCCATCCCATAATTATTTTGCTGAGTGCCGATTTAACACAAAGTTATAGTGATTTCGAAAAACTGCTTTTTACACTTATTATTTTAGCTATTTTAACTATGTTTGTAGGTGTTATTACAAGCAGCATATTTGCAAATAATTTAACTACGCCACTTACTCAACTAGCTGTAATAGCAAGGCAATTTGCACAAGGGAATTATGCTTTTGAATTTAAAGGCCAAAGGCAAAGTACCGAAATAGACACGCTAGTCGCAGCGTTTGATAGCATGGGTAATGATATTAATCAGCGCGAGCAACAAATTAGCTTTCAAGCCCGTCACGACTCCCTAACAGGCTTTTATAACCGCTCAGCAATGCTTGAGGTGCTTGATGATGAGTTAGATTCATCAGCCGAGTACACGCTCGTTGCAATAGACATAAAAGGTCTTCGCCATATAAACGATAAGCTCGGTCCGCGCATTGGTGATGACTGCCTAAAGGCCGTTGCTTGCAGAATAAGTGAGTTTTCGGATGAGTTAGGGGGCTTTCATGCCCGTATTGGCGGCGATGAGTTTTTAACTGTGTTTCCGACTGCGGCAGCGCGTGAACACAAAAGCGGTATTGTTGGCTTAATGGCACAATTACAAGCGTGCTACACCATTCAAAAACTAAAAATTAACTTACGCTTTAGTGCAGGCATTGTGCAGTATCCTACACAAGGTATTGCAAGTGATGACTTAATGCGCCGTGTGCTAATTGCAGTTGAAAGTGCTGCAAACACACAAGAGAGCATACATTACTATCAAAATGGCGAAGACGAAGCGCACCTAGAGCGCTTAATAATGCTTGATGAACTAAAGCAGGCTATTAGTGATGACGATGGTCAATTGTTTATGACTTATCAGCCAAAATTACATTTGAAATCGCAAAAAATAGATAAAGTTGAGTCGCTTATTCGCTGGCAGCGAAAAGATGGTAGCTGGGTCAATCCTGAACTGTTTATTGACTTAGCCGAGCAGTCGGGGCTTATTGTTGAGCTTACTGGGTGGGTTGTTAATACGGTTGTAGCACAAGTAGCTGATTGGCAGTCTAAAAATATAAACTTACAGGCTGCAATAAATGTATCTGCGCAAGATATAGCATTTCCGGGCTTTCACGCTGCATTAGTTCGTACGCTTAAAAAGTACAAATTAGATTCTAAGCTGATCACTATTGAGCTTACTGAGCGCGATATGATCGAAAACGAAGAAAAAGGTATTAAAGCGCTCGAAAACCTAAAGGCAATTGGCGTTAAAATATCATTAGATGATTATGGTGTAGGGCAAACATCACTTGGTAGATTAAAAATGCTGCCTATTGATGAGCTTAAGCTAGATAAGTGCTTTATCCTAAAACTTGATGAATCGCAAAAAGATCAATTTATAGTGCAATCATCAATTACGTTGGGACATCAGCTAGGTTTCTCGGTTGTAGCTGAAGGGGTTGAAACGCTTGGCTCATTAAATTTACTTAGAGGCATGCAGTGCGACCATGCACAAGGCTATTACTTAAGTAGGCCTTTAAAAGCAGAACTATTAGAAGAATGGCTGGAGGAATACTATGCAAAAAATTAAATACTTATTAGCAAGTTTGTTTTTAATAGTTAGTGTGCCGAGCATTGCAAGCAATGGAAAACTGCTAGCTACGCCGGGAGTTTCTCAAATTGAAGGCAGTGGCGGCGGGGGGATTGTACCGTGGGCACAACTTGCTGGGTACGCAAGTGATGATGAATTTTCGGTAAATGGCTTTTGTAGTCGCGCAGATGTAACCGACTACACACTTGACGTATGTGGTGCACAACTTAATTTATTTAATCGTGTTGAGCTTAGTTATGCCCAACAGCGCTTTGATGTACCAGCACTTGATGCTGAAATAGAGCAATCAATTACAGGTGCTAAAATACGTTTGTACGGCGATATTGTTTACAGTGATTGGCCACAGCTTAGCTTAGGGATTCAGCATAAATCACTGGATGATGGCAGTATTGCAACACTTGTAGGCGCAGAAGAGACTAGCGGTACTGACTACTACCTCGCTGCTAGTAAATTACATTTAGGGGCTATTGCTGGCTATAACTGGTTTTGGAACGTAACTACAAGATACAGTGAAGCTAATCAACTTGGTTTACTTGGTTACGGTGGAGAAAATACTAGCGGAAAAGTATTATTTGAAGGCAGCACAGCACTATTTTTGAGTCGCGAAATAGCCGTAGGTGTTGAGTATCGTCAAAAATCAAATAACTTAAACTTAGGCGAACAAGATTGGAAAGACTTATTTGTAGCGTGGATGCCTAACAAGCATGTGAGTGTGACTGCGGCTTACCTTGATTTAGGAAGCATTGCAGGGGCTGACGATCAAACAGGTTGGTATTTATCGGTTACAGGGTATTGGTAATGAAAAGCGTTGGTATTTTTTTGATTTGTTTAGGGTTGCTTAGTGGGTGTGCAAATTCTACTAAGCTCTCACTTTATCAAAAGCTGGATGGTAAAGCTGGGATAGGCAGAATTGTTGATAGCTTTATCTATCAAATAGGCAATGACGAGCAGATAATTCATTACTTTGAACACAGTAATATAGCGCATTTCCGCCAAGGATTTATTAATCATATGTGCATGTTAGTAGAGGGCCCGTGTACATACGATGGTGACTCTATGGTGGCAATTCATACTGGTATGCATATTACAGAGAAAGATTTTAATCATGTTGTTGATTTGCTTATAAATGCAATGAATGAGCAAGATGTTAGCCATAGCTTACAAAACGATATTCTTTCTAGAATGGCGCCACTTCGTGATGAAATCATAAAAATGTAACTATAAAGCTTTCAAAGTAATTATTAAGTAAAGGGAACCTTGCTTTGATTGCATTGTCCACATAGAATTATTTCATAAAAACAACAATTGGCAAATATAGCTTGTATGGCTTATCTATTTATTTCTCGCAAAAATGTACACGCAAAATACTATAAAAAAATAATCAAAAAATTGTCGATGAATTGCCAATTACACATCATGGGAGCGCCTAAGCTTTCTGCTGTGAAATATTTAAAAGATGCGTTCCAAGTTAATTTTACTGGTGTAGTCAACTCTCAACTAAAACGTAAAAGAGCACGTAATACAACTTGGAATAATTCTATCGTTACTGCGGTTTATAGTGCTGGTTTAGTTTTATTTGAACGATTACGATACGCCAAGTATTTAGCCTTATTAACCGAGACTAATCCTGAATACATTGTCATTTGGAACGGCAATAAACTTCCAAATACAACCGTTGCTATGGCTGCAAAAGCATTAGGTGTAAAGCAGTTTTATTATGAAAATGGTTTACTACCCGGTACAAGCAGTTTAGACCCTAATGGTATTAACTATAATGCGTCGTTAAGCCGTGACCCTTCTTTTTACCTAAATTTTGACCCACAAAATAAGTTAAACTTTTCTGCGCCGGATTTAATTCCAAGAGCTGATCATAAAAAGCGCTGTGAATTTGAGTGCGCCGATGTGCCAGAACGCTATATATTTGCGCCTTTTCAAGTACCTCACGATACTCAATTAGCTAGCTTTTCTCCGTGGATAAACTCTATGGACATGTTTTACGACGAGGTGATTAAAGCCGTCAAAAGCTTAAATGATCCAAGTTTAAAAGTGGTTTTTAAAGAGCATCCGTCGTGGCATAAACATTACTCTCATCTTTATGAAAAAGATCCGATTGCAATTTTTGCTAATGGAAATCAAACGAGTGATTTGATTAAGTGCGCAGAAGCCGTATTAACGATTAATTCAACGGTCGGCTTAGAAGCATTACTGCTAAATAAACGAGTTTTAACTCTTGGACAAGCCTGTTACAACATTGAGGGTTTGGTAAAGCATGCGAGCACTGCAGAGCAGCTTGCAGCAAATCTGAACGAAGTAATGCAGGGCTGGCAACCAAATACATTATTAAAGGATAAGTTTTTTAGCTTTATTGAACATGTATATTGTATTCCTGGCGTTTGGAAGCACACTGAAGATAAACACATTAAAGCGATTGAAGCGCGTTTTACGGGTAATGATGAGTTTGCTAAATATCATGGTGATAAGGAATCGTAGTGAAAAACCTAATTAGCTGTCAGCAATTACACGAGCAAATTAATAATCCTGCATTAGTGATATTTGATGCAGGTATGCTGCGCCCAGGTGTTTTGGGTACTTATTCGCCACAAGCAATGCTGCCCAACGCTAAACGTTTTGACATAAAAAATGAGTTGGCCGATAGATCTAACCCCTTACCAAGTACGGTATGCAGCGAGCAGCAATTTACTCATGTTATGCAAAATGCAGGCGTAAATAACGATTCGTTCATAGTTGTATACGAAGATGGCGGTTTATTTAGCGCAGCAAGGGCGTGGTGGATGTTTAAAGCTATGGGGCATCACAACGTAAAAGTACTCAGTGGTGGCCTTAAAAAGTGGTTAGAGAGTGGTTACGCCACACAGCAAGGTTATAGTAAATCGTTAGGTAAAGGTGATTTTACGGCAAGCTATAATCCTGAGTATTTTATCAATAGCCAACAAGTGGTTGACGCAATTGATGAGCCCAGCATTGTATTGCTAGATGCACGTGCTTATAAGCGTTTTACAGGCGAAGAAAGTGAACCCCGAAAAGGCATGCGTAGCGGGCATATCCCAAATAGTCGCTCGTTGCCTTTTATGGATTTACTTAATAAAGGTGAAGCCAAACCACTTGCCGAAATTAAAGCGATATTTAGTGACGTGGTTGATGATGCGCGGCAGTTACAGTTTAGCTGTGGCTCAGGTATTACAGCGTGTGCTTTAGCGTTATTTGCTACTGAATGTGGTTACAGTAATTTAAGCGTTTATGATGGTTCGTGGAGTGAGTGGGGGGCAAGTGATTCATTACCCATCGCCACAGGAGAAAAGTAGATGTGTTGTGGGTTTAGAGCTTGCTCACGTTAAAGCCGCAGCGTCTCTAAACCTCTTTGTAAATAACAGTACTTAAAAATATTACTCACAAGGAGAAGTGAAAGAGAAGAAAATGAGAAGGTAAAAACCAGTGCTTGCTCGTATTTGAATACTCTTTTTATACAATCACTTACTCTAAAAGCGCAGCGCCTCTAAACCTTCTTGTGAATAACAGTACTTAAAATATTATTCACAAGGAGAAGTGAAAGAGAAGAAAATGAGAAGGTAAAAACCAGTGCTTACTCGTATTTGAATACTCTTTTTATACAATCACTTACTCTAAAAGCGCAGCGCCTCTAAACCTCCTTGTGAATAACAGTACTTAAAAATATTATTCACAAGGAGAAGTGAAAGAGAAGAAAATGAGAAGGTAAAAACCAATGTTTGCTCGTATTTGTATTAAGTAGTTTTTACTTTCTAAAACCATAAGGGCAATTTTTACAACCATTTTTGCAGCACGAACCACGCTTTAAAAAAAACCACTTACTAAATACCATGTAACCATTTTGCATGGTGTAGTCGAGCCCTTCAATTAAATTGTCGTTACCTCTATATTGCTTTGCAAAGTCTATTTGGGTTTTAATAGGTTGTGTATAAACACCCTCTAAAAAAGTATTTATTTTATTAAGCGTGCACTTGCGGCATAAACAACTTGTTGCTGTGATATCAAGCGGTAAAATAGCCGGCAGCTCATTGCACCAACACGCTGATATATCGTCTACATTACACGTTAGAGTACTGTGGCACTGAGTGCAGTTAAGTTGAGTCATTATAATTCTTTTTAGTAACAGTGAGCCAAGAATAACAAATATTATGAATACACAAAAAGCATTAGCTGAATTTATTACATTTGGTGAGCAAAGGGACGAAGCTATATCGGTTATCGTTTCAAGCCCTGCTGATAGCAATCAAACTCATTATACTCTCTCAACCGAGGTTTTAATTGATGTACTTAAGCGCTGTTTAAGTAACGAAATAGACTTAGATGATTTAGAGCTTTGGGCAAACGTAATTGAATTGCGAGATGACATTGATTGTGCTGAGCACGAAGGTTTTATTTATGCGCTCAGTAATAGCGAGCAAATGGGAGAGCTTAATCATCAAAAGCTTGCTCAAATAGTTGCATTAGTAAAAGTTTGATTTGTTTAAAAAGCGAGGTATAAAACCTCACCCACAAAAAACCGCACTTCAATTGAATGCGGTTTTTTAAATTGAGGACAACCGTTTTAAGCGATTATTTATGATATCCCAAGCACGTTTCTACTTCGTTTGTAGAACCTAAAATAACGGCTACTCGCTGGTGGATTGCATCAGGCTGAATATCCATAATACGCTCGGTACCGGTTGATGCGATACCGCCAGCTTGCTCTACTAACATAGCCATTGGGTTTGCTTCATAAAGTAGGCGTAATTTATTTGGCTTTTTAGGATCTTTGGTGTCGGTAGGGTAAGTAAATAAACCGCCACGGCTAAGCACGCGATGTACATCGCCCACCATTGCTGCAATCCAGCGCATATTAAAGTTTTTAGCGCGCGGGCCTGTATCGCCTGCTAGCAAATCATTGATATAGTTTTGCATAGCTGGCTGCCAATGGCGTTGGTTAGACGTATTAATGGCAAATTCGTTTGTATCAGCAGGGATTTCGGCAAAATCTTGTGTAAGTAAAAAGCTGCCTTGTGTTTTATCAAGAGTAAACATGCGCGTGCCTTTACCTGTAGTCAGCGCAAGCATTGTTGATGGCCCGTAAAGTACGTAACCTGCAGCAACTTGCTTATGGCCTGGCTGCATAAAAATGCTTTGATCAGCAGCGTCAGAGCCTTCAGGCGCTTCCATAATAGAAAATATAGTACCCACAAGTGAGTTAATATCCGTATTTGACGAGCCATCGAGTGGATCAAATGCCACTATAAATTTAGCGTCTGGGTTACCTGCTACTGTGTAGTCTTCTTCTTCAGAGGCGATTGCTTTAACCGTACCTGATTCCAGTAAAATATCTTTTAACAGCTGATTAGATAATACATCGAGCTTTTTTTGAGTTTCACCTTGAATGTTTTCATCAAGGGTTGAGCCTAATACGCCAGAAAGCGCGCCTTGACCAACGCGAAACGAAATTTCTTTACATGCCGCTAAAACTGTTCGAATTAATGATAAAAGTTCTCTTGAACAACCATCTTCAAGTAATACTGGAGGGAGTCTACGCATTCTATTTTCCTGATAACGTGTTAAAACTAATCATAATGTGAGAGAGATTAGCTTAGAGCGCTGAAATTCGTCTTAAATAACTGTATTGTTTAAATAGCACCCTATAATGGGACCACCTAATCGTACTTAAAACACAAATAACAAAGATAAGATTATGAAAAAAATACCACTACTAAGTTACATATTCTTTACTGTGCTGTGCTCTATCATAACTCAAGCGCACGCAGCAATTAAGTCAATTGATGAATTTACTACGCAAATGAATCATTTTCCGGGCTATTATTCGTTTTTTTACGACACCCAAAACGGAAAAGTATATTTAAAAGTTGATAAGTTTGAACAACAATTTTTACTGCAACAAAGCTTGCCTTACGGTATCGGCTCTAACGATATAGGCCTTGATAGAGGTCAGCTTGGTAATACTCACCTTGTGCAGTTTGAGCGTTTTGGCGACAAAGTAATGCTGCGGGCTGTAAATACTTACTATCGTGCTAACACAAGTAACAAGGCCGAACAGCAAAGTATTAAAGAAGCGTTTGCATCAAGTATACTTGCTGGTTTTAAAGTAGTCGCAGAAGATAAAGCCACAGCACTTATTGATTATACGCCTTATTTATTAAGTGATGTACATGGCGTAAGTCGCAAGCTTGCTGCACGTAAGCAAGGCAACTTTAGCCTTGATGAATCACGTAGCGCCGTTTATATGAATCGCTCAAAAGCATTTGTAAAAAACACTGAGCTTGAAGCCGTACTTACATTTAAGGGCACAAAACCAGGTGAATTTGTTCGCCAAGTAAGTGCCGACCCTTATGCGCTTACTGTTCATATGCATCATTCACTTATTCAATTACCAGATGATAACTACACGCCTCGTAAGTTTAATCCGCAATCAGGTTTTTGGAGTATAGAACATAAAGATTACGCAGCGCCGCTTGGTGAGTCTATGTATGTGCGTTATATACCGCGCCATCGTTTAACTAAAAAAGACTCAAGTTTACCTATTAGTGAACCTGTTAAACCAATTGTTTATTACCTTGATCCTGGCGTACCAGAGCCCGTTAAAAGCGCTTTGCTTGAAGGTGGGAAATGGTGGAACGACGCATTTACTGCTGCAGGATATAAAAATGCATTTATAGTAAAAGTGCTGCCAAGTAGCGCCGACCCTATGGATATTCGTTACAACGTCATTCAATGGGTACACCGTGCAACGCGTGGTTGGTCATACGGTAGTTCTGTAATTGACCCGCGTACAGGTGAAATACTTAAAGGGCATGTAACACTTGGCTCATTGCGTGTTCGCCAAGATATTTTAATAGCTGAAGCACTCGCTGCTCCTTATTTAAAAGGCAATGAAGTTGCTAAAAACTTGCAAGCAATGGCGCTTGATCGGATTCGCCAATTAAGCGCGCATGAAATTGGTCACACGTTAGGTATTGCTCATAACTTTGCGGCATCGGTAGGTGATAGAGCTTCTGTAATGGATTACCCACATCCGCTACTTAGTTTTAATGAACAAGGTAAGCTTGATGTAACGCGCGGCTATGCAACAGGCATGGGCGTGTGGGATACCCAAGTAATTAAATATGGCTATAGCGATTTCACTAACCAAGATGAAAGCGCAGAACTTGCTGCTATTTTAAAGGAGAACAAAACTAAAGGCCTTGAGTTTATATCAGATAGTGATGCTCGTGCTAAAGGTGGCGCACATCCAACAGCTCATCTATGGGATAACGGCACTAATCCTTCTCAGGAGCTTTTACGAGTTCTCGACGTACGTAAAAAAGCGCTTTCGCAGTTTGGTATTAATAATATTAAAACGGGCGACTCATTATCGCAATTAGAGGAAAAACTAGTTCCGCTTTATCTGTTTCACCGTTTTCAGGTTGAGGCTGCGGTTAAGCTTATTGCCGGTGTTGATTACGAATACGAAACACGCGGTGACTCACCCGTAAAAGGTGCGCAAGTGGTTGATAAAAAAATGCAACAAGAAGCGGTAAACGCTATTTTTGCAACGCTTAAGCCAAGTAACTTATTACTTCCTGAATCGGTACTATCACTTATTCCACCAAAAGCATACGGCGAGTCTAAGTCGCGCGAGAGCATAGTTGGGCGCACAGGGTTAACGCTCGATGCAATGGCATTACCCGAGGTTGCAGTGCAGCATAGCTTGTCGCTTTTATTAAATGCACAACGTTTAAACCGCCTAGCGCAGCAGCAAGCACGTAGTAATGACTTTTATAGTTTAGATGAGTTGCTTGAGGAGCTATATAGCCAAGTGTTTAACGCGTCATCACCTAATACAATGACAGGTAAAATAACTCAGCGCGTGCAATTTTTAACTGCAAAAGCCATGGCTGATTTAGTGGCAAGCGATAGTGTAAGCCCTGAAGTGCAAGCGCAGTTACGTTACTACTTAGTTAAGTTAAGTGAAGACTTTAACCAAAACTCAATGCTGAGCCATACAAGTACTGGCGAGAGTGCGTTTAAGCAATATTTAGCTGAGCAAGTAAATCAGTTTTTAATTAAAGGGCAATGGCCAAACAACTTTAAAGTGCTGCCAATCCCGCCGGGCTCACCAATTTAGAATAAAAAGTAGAAGCGCTTAGTTTTAATCAATTACAAAGCAAAACACCGAGTATATTTATACTCGGTGTTATTTTATTCTAAAAACGAATACGTACTCTAAGATTTTATTTGCACTAAATCGTAATCGGCCATACCAGGTACTATTGCCTGTAAGCGAGACTCGGTTACATCGAGTGCATTTAAACATTCGCAATACTCAGAAGCCTTAAGCTCTAATTGATGCGCCTTTTTTTGTAGCGACTTATCAATTTCTCTTGAGATAATATCCATGCGTTGCCCCATGTCGTTAATGCGATCTTCTATATTACCTTCACGCGATTTAAACGCATCTCCAAGTGATACCAAAATAGCACCTAACGATCCATGAACAGCAGAGTGAATTTGCTGGCTGATCTCTTTAGTGAAAAAATCATCTATTTGCGAAAGTGATTGAGGGGCTATAAAAAAGAAGTCATCTCCGCGCTTAAACTTATCCATTAGCGCGCGCTCTACATACTGCAATTGTGTTTTAAGTACTTCAGGTTCTTTGTCTGACATACCTTCAACTACGTGTTCAATAGCGCTTAAACCTAAGTTAACACCATCGGTAGCAAGGTTTACTAATTCGGGGACTGTGTGGCGAATACCATTACTAAACTGTTCGAGTACTTTGCTTTCGTCATCACTTAAATCAACCCAATAACCGCGAATAAACAGTTGGTTATTGTTATTAATTTGGACACGAGTTTGGCCTTTATCTAATATGCGAATTGCATCGTCAGTAATAATTAAACCATGACGTAATTCAACATCGCATTGGGCTTGAGCAAAGACACTAGTGCTTGAGAGCGCTATGGAAAACGCCAATATCGAACGAGATAGAAACGCCATAAACACCTCAAAAAGACTAAAATGGAAGGCGAGTAGGTTAACAAAAAAACAACTTTATGCAAGGGAAAATAAACCTATCAACTATCTCACAGAATAGTTGTATAGAGTGCAGCTTGAGTTTTTAGATATGGTTATGTTGGGCAAAATCAACAGTTCAACAAAGGGCTTAATATATAGCTAGAGAGGGTAGAAGTGGCTCATAGTAAAATAAGAACACGTGGTTTTTAAATGAAGTTTAAAAAGGTACAGCTATTTATATCAATTAAGCTTAATAGCCGACTCTAAATTTACTCTGGAGTCGGCTCAAAAGACTAAAAACTAAATATTTAGTGTGAAACCACTATTAAGCGAATTGCATCAAGTTGTAACTGCGTTTTTTCAATATACGTAGTTAGGTCGTTACGTTGCTTATCGTAGAAGGTAATTTCTTCTTGGCGAATATTCGGATTAATTTGCTTCAGGGCAACAAGTCGCTCTTGCTCTTCACTGAGTGATGTTTGCATTTTAGCAAGTGACGCTGCGCGAATAACTTCAAGTTTTTCTTGTGCCATATCTTTAGCGGTAGTGATCATTGGGTGAACAGCGCTTTGTAGTGCACCTGCAAGCTTACTTGCTGTTTGGCGGCCTACGGCTGATAACTGCTGATTAAAGCCTTCAAATGCCACGTTTTCACCTAGGTTATTACCTGCTTTATCGAGCAATATACGAATTGGTGTAGGCGGTAAAAAGCGACCAACTTGTAATACTTTTGGTGCCATTGCTTCTGCAACAAAAATAAGCTCAACAAAAAAGGTACCAGGCGGTAACTTTTTGTTTTTAAGTAATGCTACCGATGCGCTACCAAAGTCGTCGTCACAAATCATATCCATGGTGCCTTGCACCATAGGGTGATCCCAGCTGATAAAGTGTACGTCTTCTTGCGAAAGTGCCGTGTCGCGATCAAAGGTAACCGTCATACCGTCTTCTTTAAGCGATGGGAACGATGCATTTAACATATGTTCCGTTGGCTTTAAGATAATGGTGTTTTCGCCTTTATCTTCTTGGCTTACGCCAAATGTGTCAAACACGTTGATCATGTAGCTTGGCAATTCAAACTGGTTATCGAGTTTTTCGATATCAGTCACAAGCGAGTCGGCAGCACCTTGACCCGATGAATGTAGCTCTAGTAAACGATCTCGTCCGCTTTCCATTTTTTTACGCAGTACCGCATTTTGTTGTGCTACTTGCTCAAGTAATGGATCGAGTTCGTCTTCATCGCAGTTATGCGCAGAAATATATTCAAGTAGGTCATCACGGAACTCTTTATAAAGCATTTGCCCAGTTGTTGATGTAGATTCGAATGCATCTAGACCTTCGTTATACCAACGTAGCAGTACTTCTTGAGCGGTGTTTTCAAAATATGGCACATGAATGTTCACATCTTGTGTTTGACCTATACGGTCTAATCGACCAATACGTTGCTCGAGCAAATCTGGGTTTAGTGGTAAATCAAACAACACTAAGTGATGCGAGAACTGGAAATTACGACCTTCTGAGCCAATTTCTGAACACAGTAATATTTGTGCATTATCGTACTCGTCTGCAAAAAATGCAGCAGCGCGGTCACGCTCAATAATCGACATGCCTTCGTGAAATACCGACGCTTTAATTGCTTCACGTTCACGCAGTATTTGCTCAAGGCTGATAGCTGTTTCAGCTTTAGCACATATAAGCAGTACTTTTTCGCGCTTAAGTGTTTTAAGGGTGTCGATTAACCAATCTACACGTGGATCGAATAAACCCCAGCTTGCGCTTTCGCCTTCAAATTCTTGAAATATTTTTTCAGGAAACAGAGCACGGTGTGCACTTAGTTCAGGGTTTTGAATGCCGCCCATGTTACCAAGAACCGACATAGCCGTTTTATACTGCTTTGGTAATGCCATTGGGTAGGCGTGTAATTTACGGCTTGGGTAGCCGTCAATGCCGCTGCGGCTATTTCTGAATAATATACGACCTGTGCCGTGGCGATCGAGTAGCATGTTAAGTATTTCTTTACGCGCTGGTAAATCACCTTGCTGTGCTTTTTCAAGAATATCAGTAATGTCGGTTTCTTTTAATAGCTCAATTAGCGTGGCTTTGGCTGCGTCGTCCAGAGCTTGCTCTTGGAGTAATTGATTTGCCGCTTGCGCTACGTCTTTATAATTTGCTTCTTCTTCTTTAAACACGTCGTAGTCGTAAAAACGATCCGGATCGAGTAACTGTAAACGTGCAAAGTGACTGCTGTGACCAAGTTGATCAGGCGTTGCTGTAAGCAAAATAAGACCCGGAATATCTTGGCTAAGCTCTGCCATACGTTGGTATTCTGAGCTTGGCTTGCCGTTATTGATACTTAGGTGGTGGGCTTCATCTATTACTAAAAGGTCCCAATCAGCAAGCGTTGCTTGTTCAAACCAACGTTTTTTCTTGGTTAAAAACTCAAGGCTGGTAAGTACTAGTTGCTCTGTATCAAATACGTTTGGAGAATCTGCAAACGCTTCATCGCAGCGCTCTTCATCAAAAATAGAAAAACGTAAGTTAAAGCGGCGTAGCATTTCTACTAACCATTGGTGTTGTAGATTTTCAGGCACCACAATAAGTACGCGGCTTGCACGGCCACTAATAATTTGTTGATGTAGTATCATGCCCGCTTCAATTGTTTTACCAAGGCCTACTTCATCTGATAAAAGTACGCGTGGGGCAAAACGTTTACCCACTTCTTGTGCAATATAAAGCTGGTGCGGAATAAGATTAGCACGCTGACCAATTAAACCTTTAATAGGCGATTGTTCACGTTCAAATTTATGTAACCACGTTTGGTAGCGAAGTGTGTAGCGATCAAAACGATCTACTTGGCCTGCAAATAAACGATCTTGTGGTTTATTAAATTTAATAAAATGATCTAAAAAGGTTTCTTTAAGTTTAGCCGTTTCGCCATTATCAACACGGGTGCCGTGATAGCAAAGTAACTCGCCTTGTACTTCAATAGACTCTACTTCTAATTCCCATTCTTCAACGCTTTTGATCACATCGCCAGGATTAAATGCCACACGGGTAACAGGTGCTTCTGCACTAGAATAAACACGGTTTTCACCACTGGCAGGAAATAATATGCTGACCTGACGGCCTTCAATGGCAACAACGGTGCCTAATCCTAAATCTGACTCTGTATCACTGATCCAACGCTGACCTAAGGAAAAATTCATGTATGTCTCGTCTATGATGAAAAAGGCGGCTATGTTACCTGTAAGCTAACACCACTGCAAGGCGCTATTTGGCTCACTTTTAATTAATTTTGTAAGTGTTAATTATTACTATTAAAACAGCTTGTCTATGACTCTTTTTTAGGTAAATCAAAACTAATTACAGTTTGTAATAAAACGGACTTTTATGACAAATAGACTAAACTTACATTATGCCTTAGCAATTAAGTATTGCAGGTTTAAGTTTTGCCCGTTTTACTTAGTTATTTTGGTATAGCATAAAAATCATAAAACGTAAGGAAAGTGCTATGGAAAAGGCTTCGAACCTTGAAAGTAAAATGTATGTGCTAGATACCAACGTACTACTTCACGAACCACTCGCTTATTTGTCTTTTCAAGAGCATGACGTTGTAATTCCGATGACGGTGCTTGAAGAACTTGACCATATAAAAGATAGAAAACACGACGTAAGCCGTGATGCGCGCGTCGCTATTCGTGGATTAGATGAAGTACTTAAAAATGCAACGCCCGAACAAATGCTACAAGGCGTGGCGCTGCCGAGTAACAAAAAGGCAAAAGCGAGCTCTGCCGGTACCCTCATTATTGTAAACGACCATTTATTTGCCGACTCCATTTCTGGTTTGCCTGGTAACGAAAACGACCATCGTATTATCAATTGCGCCGTGTACTTACAAAAGCAGCACAGTGATTCAAAAGTAATACTTGTTACAAAAGATATAAACATGCGTTTAAAAGCCAAAGGCGCCGGACTTAAATATGTTGAGGATTACCGCACCGACCAACTTATTGACGATATCAGCTTACTCACTAGTGGTTATAAAAAAATTGAAGGTGATTTTTGGGACCATGTAGGGGAATGTAATACGCAGCAACACGGACGAGATACGTTTCATCATGTGCCTAAAAACTTAATACCTGATGTATTTTGTAATGAATATTTACTTGATGGAGGGGAGCAGTTTGCGGCGCGTGTTAAATCGTACGATGACGAGCACATAACGTTCAAAGATATTGGTGTTGAGTGTTTAATGCATCAACAAGCATGGGGCGTTAAGCCCAAAAATATTTATCAAGGGATGGCATTAGATGCACTATTGGATACAAGTATTGAGCTTGTTATTTTAACAGGACCTGCAGGGTGTGGTAAAACCTTGTTAGCACTTGCCAGCGCCCTTGAAATGGTCATCGAAAAAGGTATTTACGATAAAGTAATAGTTACCCGTAATACGCCAGAAATAGCAGAGTCTATAGGCTTTTTACCAGGCACCGAGGAGGAAAAGATGGCGCCATGGCTTGCAGCTATCACTGATACGCTGGAGGTATTGCACAAAGGCGACGAAAATCCAATATCGAGTCGAAATTACATAATGGAGAAGGCTAATGTACAGTTTAAATCGGTTAACTTTATGCGCGGGCGTAGCATTCAAAATGCAGTGGTAATTTTAGATGAGAGCCAAAATTTAACGGCATCTCAGCTTAAAACGATTATTACTCGCTGCGGCGAAGGTACTAAATTAATTTGTACAGGTAACTTGGCGCAAATAGATAGTAACTATTTAACGCCAGTAACATCGGGCTTGACGTACATAGTAGAGCGCTTTAAAAACTTTGAAGGCAGCGCAACAATAAACCTCAACGGTGTTGTGCGTAGTCGCTTAGCGTCGTTTGCAGAAGAAAATTTATAACTTGCGCTTAACAAATTGGCTCGATAGTCTATCGATTGATTTTCGAGCCAAATGGCAGGCAGTACATTGAATTTTTTACCTCTGAAGCATTATTATCGTTCATTATTTATTGCGCTGTTAGTGCCATTGATTGTCGCTTTTTTACTGTGCTTGCACTTATATAATATAAAGCTTGAGCGGACGGTTGAAAAACGCCAAGCTGACTTTACAAATGTTTCAGCGCAAGTTACCCACGGGATGGACTCGGTGAGTAATCTACTTACCACCATGTTTAACTTATACGAGCAAGCGACTTATCCCAAAATAAACCAAGATTTGCTCGAAGGTATAAATCAATATGATGGTTACTATTATCGTCATTTTATTGATCAAAGTACGGAAATTGTAGGTAAAGGTGAGTTTGCGTTATCTGCTAAGGCATTAATGCAGTGGCAGCAGGCTATTACATTAGGGCCTTCGTTTAATACAACGCTTGCATTAATGCAGTCGTTATCTGCTGTAGCGTATGTTGATGATAATGGTTTTGCTTATGTAAGCAGGCACAACAAAAGCCAAAGTTTTATGCTTACTGAAATTTTAAATGGAAAATTTAAGCCAAAATTTGCGCAAAACAAACTTACTTCAAGTCCTATTGTTAAAGTGAATGACAATTCGTATTTTGCTATTGGTCGACAACGAAGCACAGGCTCAGCCGATTACATTATTTTAATTTATGATGTTCAAGCAATTTCTGGATGGTTAAAAAAGGTGTCACCGAACAGTGGTGAATACGTTTTTATGAACCAATCGCATCAAATTATCGCCAGCTCTAAACAGATAATAGAGCAAGCGACTGCGTTAAAAAATTATTGGCCAGACTTGGCCGATCATCAGAGTCAAAAAACAGTATTAACTAGTGATAGTAATTACTTTATGCAGCCTATGGATGCGTTACCTATTCACGCAGCATTTTACGAGCACAAACCCCAATTAATAAGCTCAATTAAGTATGAGATATTACTAGAGTTTACTTTTTTAACGCTATTTTTAAGTATTATGTTTGGCGTGTTTTTTTGGTTAAGTCAGCGCATTTTTATAAAGCCGATGACTCACTTAATGTCATACCTTGAGAGTAACGGGACACAACAAGAAGAGCAGCTAAATTACAAAGTACCACTGAGCTGGCAACCTTGGTTTTCTAAAGTGAAGCGTGTATTTACTAAAAACAAACAGTTAGTTGATTCATTACAAAGTGCAAATAAAGCTCTGGACGACCAAGTTCAGCTGCAATCAGAAAAACTAAGCCGCAGTTACGAAGCGAAAGAGCGCCACTTAGCTTTACTCAACACTATGCTAAACAGTGTGCCAGACCTTATTTACTTTAAAAATATTGATGGTTCATTCTTAGGATGCAATAAAGCATTTGAGGCATATATCGGTAAAGATCAAACTGCATTAGTTGGTAAATATGTAGATGATTTAGGTGACAATGATCAGCAAATAAATGCGCTTGAAAAACAAGTATTACAAAACAGAAATAGTGTTGAACAGCGAATAGAAACCGATACAAAATCGTATCAACTTACTATTGCACCTTTTTATAACGAGCACCAACACCTGTTAGGAACCATGGGCATTGGTCGCGATATTACCGAGCAGCAACAAACATTATTGGCCTTAAAATCATCTGAATCTAAATTTAGAAGTGCAATTGAATTTGCGGCTAACTGCGTGGTTTTACTCTCGCTTAAACACACCATATTGCAAGTAAATAAAGCAGCAAGAAAGCAGTTTTCTGATCAGCCAGTACTCGTTGGGGAGCAGTTGAAAGCATTATTTGATGACTCCCAATGGAAGCAGATAAAAAGCACTTTAGCGCAATTGCTAGATGACAAAAAACGCGTATACCATTTAACGCTTGCTCAAGGGGGCTTAACAAGCTGGTTGCAACTAAGTGTATCGCTTGTCTGGGATGAAAACCGCGATCCAGCTTATTATGTTATACACATTCAGGATGTGAGTGCATTAACTAAATCAAAACTAGATGCCGAACGAGCAACCCTAGCTAAAAGCCGCTTTATAGCCAATTTAAGTCATGAAATACGTACCCCTTTGAACGCTGTTTTAGGGTTGCTTGATATGTTAATTGAGCAAGGCTTAACGCAAAAGCAATTACAACAAACAGATCAAGCTAAGCATGCAGCACAAAGCTTGTTATTAATGCTTAATAGAATGCTTGATTTTGCACGTATTGAAGGTTCGCAAACCGATTTAAAACAAGCGTCTTTTAGCATGGTTGAGCTGGTGGATATTTGTGAAAGCTTAACGGCTCCATTGTGCGAAGGAAAAGGTATTGAATTTGTTATTGATATTGACCCGCTAATAGCACCTGATTTGATATGCGACAGTATACGTTTGCAGCAAATATTAGGTAACTTATTAACTAATGCCGTTAAGTTTACAAAAACAGGTTCCATTACTTTAAAAATGGAACTTATTGAAAGCGATAGCCTAGAGCAACAGCATATTTGCTTTAAAGTAATTGATACTGGCATGGGTATAGATGAAGCCGATCAAAGTCGCTTATTCGACGCTTTTACTCAGGGTGATGAATCTTCAACCCGCATACACCAAGGGGTTGGGCTAGGTTTAGCTATTGTTAAACATGCAGTATCGTTAATGGGTGGGGAGATTGCTTTAAAGAGTAAAAAAGGCCACGGCAGCGAATTTTATTTCAGTATTAGCTTGTTAGTTGATACCACTAAAAACACAGTGCTACCGACTAATACATTGGCTATTTTATCTGATCAAAGTAAAGAGCTTAAGCAGGTAACAAATGCATATAACGAACTTGCTAATATTAATTTAGATGAGGTACTAAAATACCCAATTAAGCTCTCTAATACTCAAAAAATAATAATTGATGCAGCTGACTTACCTGCACTTTTAAATGTTGAAGCGATTAATGATTCGTTATCAGCTAAAGAAACATCGGTAATTATTATTAATCATCAGCACACACTTAATTTACCGACAAGCGAGCACTTAGCTGCGCATCACGTTAAAGCATCGGCATTAGGGCAAAGGCTATTTAGTTTGAACTCTCAGCAAAAGCCTATAGTTAATACAAGTGCCGCAGTTCACAGTGCAACTGAAAGTAAAGCTGATATATCGGGTCTACTTGTATTAGCAATTGATGATAATCAGCTTAACTTAGAAATAATTAGCAGTGTTCTTCGCCAAGCAAACGTAAATGTTGTCACGGCTTTAAGCGCATCAATTGGTATGGAATTATTGCAAGTTTTAAAGCCTGACTTAATATTGATGGATGTGCAAATGCCGAAAATCGATGGCTGTCAAGCAACCGCTTTGATTCGTCAACAGTTTGACGCAAAGCAACTGCCTATTTTTGCTTTAACGGCTCATTGTGAACCTGCTGATGTAGAACGTTCTTTAAAGTGCGGCATGAATAAACATTTAACTAAACCGGTTGTTGCTAAAGTACTTATTGATGCAATTGCTGATTTAAACTTAGTTAAACCAAGCTTTTTTGAAAAATCATTTGCTTTAACGCAGTTTAGTATGGATGAAAAACTACTTAATACGATGATTGATAAATTTGCTAGCTTGTGTGAAACCCAGCTATCGCAACTAGAAGAAACAACCAATAAGGATGATTTGGTACGCTTAGTGCATAGTATTAAGGGTGTAGCTGGTAATTTAGGTTTTAGACGATTATCACATTGTGCTTTATTGTGTGAAAGAACGCTTAAAACAACTAATAAGCCTATTGAAATAACACTACAAGAGCTTATCATACAGCTAGAACAGGTAATTGTTTTTATAAAAGGGCTAGGGGTTAGGGATGTCGAAAAGAGCTAAAGTACTTATTGTGGATGATGATCCAATCAACAGATTAGTACTTGAAAAAACACTTAAAGCAGAACACGACGTGTTCTTAGTTGAAAGTGGTGAAAAAGCACTGACCTTTGTAAAAACAGCGCAAGTTGATTTAATAATCCTTGATGTAATTATGCCTGGAATTGACGGCTATCAAGTACTTGTGGAGCTTAAAGAAAACCCAATAACTCAGTCTATTCCTATTATATTTATATCAGCCAATCGTAGCCATGATGATGAAGCAAAGGGCTTAGAGCTCGGTGCAATGGACTACATAACCAAGCCATTTAGCCCTTCTATTGTTCGCGTTAGAGTGCGCAACCAACTCCTCATAAAGCAAAAAAATGATTTGCTAGAAATGCTAGCTTCGATAGATGGCTTAACTGAAATACCAAATAGACGCTACCTTGATGAAAACTTATCTCGAGAATGGCGCCGCAGCAAGCGAAGTGGAACACCGCTATCGGTGTTACTTATGGATATAGACCACTTTAAACGTTACAACGATTGCTACGGACACCGTGCTGGCGATGAGTGTTTAAAGAATGTTGCGCAAGCACTTGCAGCTCAATGTGAACGTGGCAGTGACTTTATTGCTCGTTATGGCGGAGAAGAATTTGCTGCTGTGCTACCAGGAATTGATAAGCATGAAGCTATGGAGTTTGCTAATAAATTACGCAATGCTGTAAATGCTTTGAATATAGAACATAAAGCTTCATTAAATGCAGACCACATCACTATAAGTATAGGTATTGCCACTACACAAAGTGGTAAAGTGTATGCTGAGCAAGCATTATTAGAAGAGGCCGATTTAGGCTTATATGCCGCTAAAGATGCAGGGAGAGATAGAATAGTCGCACGCTAAAAACTTAATATACAAAAACGCCAATATTCATATATTGGCGTTTTTGTATCAAACATTTTTTATTGGTTACTGCGTGATCATACCTAAAGCGGTGTCACCAATGCCCACTAACTTATCATTTTTAAATACAAGTGGCGTACATTCATCTTTTGTTGTTTTTGAATCTGAATGCTTGCTATGCGTTACATAAAAAAGTACTTGGTATACATCATCATCTTTTTTTAATAGCTCAGTGAAATTAGGCGTTTTTAATTGCGTTAAAACAGACTGATAGCTGCTATCCATTTTTAGCTCCGATATAACTTCACGATTATTTTTATGCTGTGCTTGCCAGCTTGATGAGTTTTTCCCTGCCCAATGAGTCTCAGCTTCGCCATCTGACACGGCAATAACACAGCCTGTTAAAAATGGAGCGATTAAAGCGGCTGCTAACAGTGATTTTTTCATTTTTATTTACCTTAATAAGATTTTTAATTGGTTATTAACTGTATTAAAGCAAAGAGTAGACCATATTGATAAGTTGTTATGAATCAGTTTGTTAAGTGAGTTAAGCTGTTTTTATCTAATAAAATATTAAATATATTAGTAAAAACAGCCACTTTTTAGCTTATTTGATTACTACAATAAAATGATTAAACCAAGCGGTTGCGTGATTCACCTTTAGTAAATGCCGCAATATTCAAACTTACTTCATTAATTAAACGCACAATAGATTCAGTACTTGCCCATGCAATATGTGGAGTAAGTAATAAGTTATTGCCTGTGTAATTAGCAAGTGGATTTGAAGTTTCAGCAGGTTCTTTAGTTAGTACATCAACACCCGCTCCAGCAATTAGGTTTTGCTTAAGCGCTGTTGCTAAGTCGGCTTCGTTAATAATACCACCACGTGCTGTATTAATAATTATAGCGCTTGGCTTCATCATTTTAAGCTCATTAAGTGCGATTAAATCACGTGTTTCATCTGTAAGCGGGCAGTGTACGCTGATTATATCGGCTGTTTTAATGACGTCTTCAAAAGGCGTACGACCATCGCGACATTTAACCCCTTTACGCTCTGCAACAATAACATTAGCGCCAAATGCCTCAGCCACTTTAGCAACGCCTTTGCCTAGCGTACCGCCGCCTATAATGGCAAATGTTTTACCTTGCAAGTCGTTAAAGCTGTAATCGAGTATGCAAAACATTTCACTTTTTTGCCATGCGCCTTGCTGGCAATCCGCCTGATAGCGGTGGGTGTTACCCAGTAAGTTAGTAATTAAAGAAAATGTATGTTGAACAACTGAAGGGGTTGAGTAGCCAGCTACATTAGTTACGGCAATACCAAATTCTTTAGCGGCTTCTAAATCAACATTATTAGTACCGGTTGCACTTACGCAAATTAATTTCAGTTGTGTTAGCTGACTAATTGTATCGCGATTCAAAACTGCTTTATTAGTGATTAATACATCAGCGCCTTGGCAATGCTCAATAACTTGCTCTGGGCTGGTAAGTTCATAAGTCGTTAATTTACCAAGTTGTTCTATACACGAAAGAGATGTTTTAGCTAACGTTGCGTTATCAAGAATAGTAATGTTCATTATGAGCCCTAAAATAAGTGGATCTGAAAGAGTTTAAATCGTAAAAAGAGGCTTACGATCCATCAAAAATCTAAAATATGGGCTTAAGGTACTACGAAAGAAAGGCTTTGTTAATGCTATTACTACCAAATGATTAGAGGGCTATGTAGTAGTGGTCTGCCCACTAGCAGATTGAGAACATGGTATTTTGCTAGACTGATCAGTTTTTTTGCACTTATAAGCAAGCCTGTGGTCATAGAAGGTAATTAAACTCGGCTTTAAAGCAAGTTGCTAAAATAAAAAATCGTTTTTTTGGTTATTTCGCATTTTAGATTGGCTGAGTTATAATCGGATATAGACATAAACGGTGCGCTTTAGCGTGCCGTTTTTTAACATTGTAGATGTAGTAATGAGTGAATTAGAAGATAAATACGCAGATATACGCCCATACAACGACGACGAAGTTGCGGCGTCGCTTACACGTTTGATTAACGATGATGCGTTTATTGATGTAATAGCAAAGTATAATTTACCGCGCTTTTTATCGGCAGTGCCTTTTATTGCACGTCCAATGGTAAGAAGTCAGTTACGCAAAAAATGGGGCAAAGTAAGCACCGTTGAAGATGTGCAAAATGAAGTGGCGCAATACTTAGATAAACTAGTGAAGCGCACCACATCAAAAGTTACCTTTTCTGGGCTAGATCAGTTAGACGCTAATCAGGCCTATTTATTTATTTCAAACCACAGAGACATAGTGCTTGATCCTGCATTAGTTAATTGGGGTTTATATCAGCATAAAATGAAAACAGTGCGTATTGCTATTGGCGATAATTTATTGCAAATACCTTACATTACTGAGCTTATGCGTTTAAATAAAAGTTTCATTGTTAAGCGCTCTGCTAAAGCACCAAAAGAAATGTTAAAAGCATTAACCCAGTTATCGTCATATATCTATGACTCTTTAATCGGTGGAAATTCTATTTGGATTGCACAAAAAGAAGGGCGTGCAAAAGACGGTTTTGATCAAACAGATCCTGCCCTTTTAAAAATGTTGCAATTAAATGGACGTAAACAAAAGAAAGAATTTGGCGATTATATTAAAGAGTTAAAAATAGTGCCTGTTTCTATTTCTTATCAATATGAACCGTGTGCAATTGCTAAGGCTAAAGAGCTTTATCATAAACAGCATCATGGTGAATATATTAAGTCAGCGGGTGAAGATATTGCCAGTATTGTTGAAGGTTTTAGTTCAGCTAAAGGGCATGTGCATTTAGCATTTGGACAGCCAATCGAATCTAAATGTGATAGTGCTGAAGAGCTTGCTAAAACAATTGATAGGCAAATTGTAGATTCGTTTTATTTGCACCCAGGTAATTACATTGCTGGTGGCTGTAAAGAGGCGGTAATAGACTCTCCAGATACAGCGACGTTTGAACAGCGTTTAGCCTGTGTACCAGAAGAGTTAAAACCGTTAGTGCTGGCCATGTACGCTAAGCCATTTCACCGTAAAACAGAGATAAATACCAATAGCTGTGAGTATTAATAATCCCAGCTCAACAAAACTAAGCAGCAATTAAATTGCTGCTTTTTTTTTGCTCAAAAATAACGCTATACTAATACCTCCTCTTCAACTGGGCGGTACTTATGCATGCAACAAATTGAAATATTTGATATTCCAAGTCCTTGCAAAAGTATTTGCTTAGTTAACAACAGAGGGTATTGCAAAGGGTGTTATCGTAGTCGGGATGAGCGCTTTTCGTGGAATATCTTATCGAACGACCAAAAAAAGAAGGTGCTTAGTTTGTGCCAGCAGCGCTACAAGCGCTACCTTCAAAAAAAGCAGCAAAATGCAGTGCCAAGCACGCAGGCGCAGCAGCAAGGGTTCGACTTTTAAAAGCTTAATCCATATTTGGCTCTTAGTGCGTACGCAGTGCCATTGTTAGTTAGGTTAATTAATGACATTTTAAGCTTTTCTACTAAGTTTTCATTACGTTTATTTAAATAATGATAAAGCGGATAAGTACTCAATACTTCTTTTACAAAACAGCCTTGAGGTGACGGGAGCTCATTATTTTGCATTATAAAGTTAATCATCAAAGCTCCCTGTACTTTTTTCTGAGCAAGCAAATTAAGTTGGGTATTCATGCTTTTAACTTTAATAATATTCCCTGCAAATTGTGTGGTTGCTAAATAATGCTCTTGCACAGGGTAGCCATCAACAATTGCGACGCTATCGAGCTGTTCTAAACTGTTAGGTAAACAATTTTTATATAATACTAAGTCAAACTTAAATAGCTCATAATCGACTCTAATTAAGTTTTCGTAATTTTCTTCAATGCTTGCATCTCTTCCTAACTGCCCATCAAGTACGCCATTATTTGCAGCGAGCAAAGCATTTTGGTGACTAAAATCGATTGTATGTATTTTAAAACCGATATCTGCGTATGCTAACTTTAATAGCTCGAGGGCATAATCAGCTTGAGGTGTACTTTGCGGACGATTAAAAGTGAGGTTGTATTGATGACTAAAACAAGAGGCACTAAAAAATAAATTTACCAATAATAACAAGATACTAAAATGTCTATTCATTATCAGTTCCAATTACTACAGAAATAAATAAAATAAGACGCGTATAATAACAAGGAGATTACCTCTTGCCCAGTTTAGAGGGGGAATCAAATAATCTTAAAAGCGAATGAGGAAGTATTGTGAGTTTTAATTTATGCCTATTACCACGTGAAGAAAAATATCAAATTCAGTTAGATTATGAAGCGTCTTTTTGGGCGTATCAAATTAAGCGTAATAAAAAAACGAGAGAGCAAGTTTACAACACAATCCACAGCCGCCCAGTGGCAGAGCAAATGGTTTTGAAACAAAAATTTGAACAGTATTTAGCGCTAATGCTTAGCTAAATATCGATATAAAAATGTATAAAGTTGAAGTGTTAAATGAACTAAAAACCCCACTTGTGAATAAATTCTACAAAAAGCACAGCGTAAGAGGGCGTGCTAATAAACAAGATAAGGTATGGGTTACTTACTATAATAATGAAATAGTGGCAGCATGTAGGTTACAAGATAAAACAGAGTTTTTATTTTTATCTACCATGTTTGTTGCGCTGGAACATCGCGGTAAAGGGATTGCAAAACAATTGCTTTTAACACTCTTAAAGTCGCAAAATAGAGAGATAAAGACCTTCGCATATGAAAACGTAGCTGATTTATATTGTGCTATTGGTTTTAACCAGGTGTTAACATATACTCTTGCTTTACAAGTACTTTTTGATACTTACAAACATCGAAATATAGTCGCTCTAGAGTACCCATAATAATAAATAATAATATGGAATAAGCATGAGTAAATACGTTAATGGGATCATTAGTTGCTTTGTAGTTTTAATAACTATTCTAAGTTGCCAAGTAGGGGCACAAGTAAAACGTTTATCTCCTAGCGAAGGCTTATCACAAAGCTACGTTAATACAATGCTTATAGACACTAACGGTTACCTTTGGCTTTCGACAGAGGCCGGGCTTAATCGTTATGATGGCTATCAAGTTATTCCAATAAACGGCCCTAATGGTGAGTTAGAAGAGGCGATCATCGATCGTATTTACCAAGACCCTCAAGGGCACATTTGGATAGCCTCTTTACTTGCAGGCCTATTTAGATACGACCCCGTAACAGATTCATATCAGCAATTTCTAGAAAAACCCACCAGTGAAGAAGAAATTATCAATCAGTCTGTTTTTAGTATGGTGGCTGTTGATAAAAAAACACTTTGGATTGGGCGAGGCCGCGACTTTGCAAAGCTTGATATCGCAACCGGAAAAATAACAACTATTTTTGAGCTGCCTGCTAAATATAAAAATACCCTTGTGAGAAAGCTGTTTGCCTACAATGGTTATATATTTATAGGTACAAGCCATGGTGCATACGTATTTGATATTGCCACCGAGCAAGTTAGACCTCTACAGCATTTAAAAGGTGAAGCTGAACATATTTACCAAAATAATGTGAAGTCTTTCGCATTAGGTGAAAATAAACAGTTGTTAGTAGGGGCGGTACAAGGCTTATACGAAGTTGATATTAGTAACTTATCAAAAATGTTTGAACGCCCAGATTTACCTTTTAAAAGTAAGGTATTACTAAGTGACTTAAATGTTTGGAGCATAGTAAACGAACACGGAACAATAGATTTAGCTACCGACAAAGGCTTGTTTAAATTTGATTTAAACACAAAAGAGCTGATTAAAAATACTCGAATAGCCAAAAGTAAGTACACACTTGCCGATACCAGTATTATTGATATGGCTAAAGATAAATCGGGTGGTACATGGGTTGCGACTAAGACTGATGGAGCGTTTTACTTATCTCACGACAGCTATCATTTTAATAATGTCGATGGCACTTTGCTCGGGGGGGATGGTTTATCACATCACTCTATCTGGGGGATTACCGAATATAAAGACAAGCTTTGGCTTGCAACGCATAACGGTATTACCGAGGTTGATTTAAAAACAAATATTGGTAAAGCTTATTTAAAAGACTACAAAGTCGACTTACTCACCACTGAGTTTACCGTATATGAAATAACGCCCTATAAAGATAATTTATGGCTTTATACAAACCGTGGTTTATTTATTTTTGACCCTGTAACGCATCAAGTTAGCGAACCAAAAGTGCATAACCCTGCTGATCAAGAGCTGATTACTGGTATAGTGCATGGCGTTACACTCATGCCAAATGGCGATCTATACTTTGTGCACTCAGATCATGGGGTATTTATATACAATATAGATTCTCAAGTAATAACGCGTCTGGGTGGCCAGTTTGACCAGTTTGAACCCTTTTTAGCTCATGGCTTTTTACCCGCGTTGAGCAATAAGCCAGACTCGCCACTATTTTTTAATGCTGGAATTTTATATCAAGTAAACCCAAGTGATTTAGCACTTAAAATGATTTACAAAGTGCCAAAGCAGCACGAAAACGTAGCCATTAGCGTGCTTTCTTATTTAATTGATAACAACAATATATTGTGGATATCACTTTCTAATTTTGGCTTGATAGGCCTTGACGCATCTACTTATCAATTAGTACATACAATCGATTTAGAGAAGAATAAATTAGGCACATTGCTTTACGATATGGTGCTAGATGATGATGGCATGATCTGGATGAGTAGCCATAAAGGCATTTGGCGATTAAACCCAGAAACACTTCATTTTCAACAATTTTCTACGTCAGAAGGGTTACTCTCTGCTGAGTTTAATAGTAACGCCATGGCACAGCTTAAAGATGGCCATATTGCGTATGGTAGCTTAAAAGGTTTTACTTATTTTCACCCAATGGAAAACCAAAATTACCAGTCACTTATTGATCACGTAAATATTACGCGAGTTGATTTAATGTCACGAGATCTATCGCTTGATTTAAAACAGCCTCTTAACGAGGTTGTGTTAAACCATGATGATATTGGGCTTGAAGTGGCATTTTCGGCTATGGCATTTAGTAATCAAGAACGCATTATTTATGAGTATCAACTCGATAACGGACAAAAAAGTTATACTCGAAATAACAACCGCGTATTGTTTCCAAAATTGAATCCAGGTAATTACCAATTAAAAGTTTGGGCTAAAGACCCCCTGACTGGCGAATATACCTCGCCTGCTATTTTAAAAATAAAAGTAAAGTATCCGCTTTGGCGTGCACCTTATTTTATGGTGCTTTACGCCATGCTGTTTATTGGTTTTGTTGCTATGTGGGTTATGCGCCGTAATAAAATTCAGCGTATTTTATTGGCAGCAAATAAAGAAAGTAAAGAAAGCGAAGCGCGTTTAAAATTAGCACTTGAAGGCAGCGAATCGGGTGTCTGGGATTGGGAGTCGAGCAACCCAAGCATTTACCAACCCCGCTTAGCGAGTGAGTTAAGCTACGAAAATGAAACCGTAAGCCTTGATGAATATTTATCTAAAATTCATCCGCAGGACAAACAGCTATTTCGCTTAGAGTGGCTTGAATTTTTATCTACCGATAAAGGCTACTTTAATTGTACCTACCGCCTGCGCCATGCAAAAGGCTATTGGCGCTGGTATAAGGACTTTGGAAAAGTAGTTGAGTGGGATGATAAAACTCCACAAAAAGTAGCGGGTACTTATACAAATATGACCCGTGAGATGGTGTTTGAAGAACACGCTTTACTATTTACGGCAGCATTTGAGCAAACACGTGATTGGGTGTTTATACTCGATAAAAACTTAAATATTCGGGCTTCTAATAAATCACTGCAAACCGCCTTTAACTTCACCGCTGAGTCGTTATCTAGCCGGACTTTAAATTTAGGTATATCGCGCAGCAATCGTTTTGATTATTTACGCATTATGCAAAAGCTATCTGTTGGGGAGCATTTTTCGTGCGAAGACAGTGTGGTTTTAGCTAATGGTGAATCGCGTCATGTACTTGTGAAAATAAGTGCAGTGGCCGATAACGAGCAGCGCCTTAATAGTTATGTCATTATTTTAACCGATATAAACGCACAAAAATCAGCTGAAAACGAGCTGCACCTATTGGCCAACTACGATGCCTTAACTGGGCTGCCAAATCGTACATTATTTAATGACCGCGTTGAACACGCCCTTGAACAAGCAAAACTGCATGGATGCAAAGTGGCTTTGTTACATATCAATATTAAACGTTTTAAATACTTTAATGACTCATTAGGGCACGAAGCGGCTGATGAGCTAATTAAAGAAGTTGCTGAGCGCTTAAAGTGCTCTTTGCGACCATCGGATAGTGTTGCGCGATTTGGTGGCGATGAGTTTGTCGTGTTAGTAGAAGATATTCATCAGATAGAGCAAGTACTTATAATATGTACTAAGTTGATGGATTGCGTGAATCAAAATATTGCGATTAATGGTCAAGTTGTAAACGTTAATTTAAGTATTGGTGTGTCGATATCGCCAGATGACGCAGAGCAAGGCCCCGCACTTTTAAAAGCTGCGAGCATAGCGTTATATCATGCAAAAGACTCTTTAGAAGGGCGCTACCAGTTTTATAAGCAAGAGATGAACCAGCATGTTCAAAGAGCGCTGCATCTTGAATCTCAGCTTACTAGAGCGTATCGAGAAGAAGAGTTTTGTAATTACTATCAGCCTATTATTAATGCTAAGAGCCAAAAAACAGAAGGCTTTGAAGTGCTGCTGCGTTGGCCCGAAAATAAACTAGTACAAACTCAAGAGTTTTCGCTGGCTGCAGAGGGGATAGGCTTAATTACAAAAATTATGCTGCAGACCTTTGCGCGCGCTTTATTGGAGTTAAAAGAGTGGCGAAAAGCCTCACCTAACCTGTATTTATCTATTAACTTATCAGCACTAGATTTTGAGTTTAAAGAACTCGTACCTGAAATTAAAAAAGCGTTAAATAATTCAGGTGTATCATCTGAGGCAATTGTTTTTGAAATAACCGAATCAATATTAATGCGTGATTCAAAAGAAGCGCTGCACAGCATGGAACAACTTAAAAAGTTGGGTTGTAGATTGTACATGGATGATTTTGGTACAGGTTACGCATCACTTACTTATTTAAAGCGTTTCCCTATTGATGTACTTAAAATAGATAGAAGCTTTGTACAAGACATAGGCATAGACTCTGATGATGAGGCCATTATCCAATCAACACTCGCGCTTGCAGATAGTTTAGGCAAAGAGTGTGTCGCTGAGGGCGTAGAAAGCTCGCACCAACTTGCTTTTTTAAAGGCGAGAGGGTGCAAGCATTTCCAAGGGTATTTATTTAGTAAACCGGTACCTAATACCGAAGTACTCGCGCTTATTAATCGCGATTGGAGTGATATATTCAATTGAGAATAGTCGCACGGATTTAGGGCCTTTTACCGCAGTGTCTGCAAAACAAATGGCTGTTATGCTCATTTAACTGCGTTTTAATGGCCTTATTAGCTTCAAGTTTACTCAAGCCTAGCTTATGGCGTAGCTCTTCTAGGTGTACTTGTTGGGTGTCATTAAGTGTGCCATCTTGAATTGACTCGTGCACAGCGTCTTCAAAAAACTGACGGCGTTTACGTATCTGTTCTGAAAAACTAGATGCCAGTAATCCGGTAGGAATAGCGACCATACCCATGCTCAGTAGTGTGATAACGCCACCGAAAAACTTACCCAATGGCGTTATAGGTACTACATCGCCATAACCAACGGTCGTTAGTGTTGCCATTGCCCACCACATAGCCGCAGGAATAGAGCCAAATTTATCGGGTTGTATATCGTGCTCAATTAAATAAATTCCGCATGAAGCTAAAATAAGCACAACGGCCATTATAAAAAAAGCAGCCATTAATGAACTACCTTCATCGTTAAAGGCTTTTAAAAGTAGTTGCATGGCGCGTGAGTAGCGAGTGAGTTTAAATACTCTTAATAATCTGAGTATGCGTAAAAAACGTAAATCGAGAGGAAATAAAAACATCATTAAGCTTGGCAAAATCGCTATTAAGTCGATTAACGCAAGTGGTGAGAAAAAATACTTTAATCTGCGTTTACTGTTTGAGCCTTCCATTGCTTCATATTGTGTTTTATCTACACAGGCCCAAAGCCTGGCTAAGTATTCAATAGCAAAAATAGCGACCGATACAATTTCTAAAACTAAGAATTCGTAGTAATACTGCTCTGCCACACTTGGGATTGACTCAATAACAATGGCTACAACGTTAATCATTATTAAGCTAATGAGTGCAATATCAAGAATATGCCCTGAACGTTGATATTGACCTGTACCTTCAAACAGGCAAGCCATTTTTTGGCGTAAAGTTTGCGGTTCATTCATTATTTAAGTTTAAGTACCATGTTAATACTGCCTTCTTCAAAGTCGCGACTAATTTTAAAACCTAGCTTACGGGCAAGTTCAATCATCCCTGTATTCTCTGGTAAGGTTATGCCTTCAATCGATTCCACACCTTGGCGTTTACAGTGGTTAATTGCTGCACTCATTAGTATGCGACCAAGCCCTAAACCTTGGCAATCTGAGCGTACTACAATGGCAAACTCAGCATGCAGGTTATCGGGGTCCATAATGACGCGAGACACACCCAGTGTACGGGTTTTACCTTCAAAGCGTTGGCACACAATAAACGCCATTTCACGGTCGTAATCAATTTGCGTCATTTTAGCGAGTTGATCGTGGTTAAATTGTGGTAGTTCGCCAAAAAAGCGTTTATATCTGTCTTCTTTATTAAGTGACTCGTCAAATGCTTTATGAGCTTGTTCATCTTCTGGCTTTATTGGTCTGAGCGTAGCTTGAGTGTTGTTTTTAAGTGTTACCACTTCAACAAGTTCTATAGGGTAGGGACGAATAGATAAGCGCTTACGATTGCTCTGAGTTTGATAACGGCTAAGTGTCATGGTGGCATCGAGTACTAAAAACTGTCCATTACTGGCAAGTATAGGATTAAGTTCCATTGAGCTTATGTCAGGTTGATCAATAACTAACTGAGAAATACGCGTTAGCAGTGCACACAAACGATACTTATCAACTTTTTCGGGTAATATGCGCTCCTTTAGTACGCCTTTATCGTGCGCTGCGGCAATTAAATACTTTGCTAAGTTCATATTTAGTGGAGGCAGAGCAACAGCGGCTTGCGCATATTCAAGGCCGGTTCCTGCTTCACCTAATAATATAACAGGACCAAAATTAGGCTCGGTTTTAATCGCAATTCGCAGCTCATTTGCGCCTGCTCGCGGCGCCATTTTTTGTAATGAAAACCCTTCAATAACAGCATCCGGATAAGTGTTTTTAATACGGATAAGCATTGCAAAAGCGGTTTGTTCAACCTCGTTGGCATCGTTTAAGTTAAGCACCACACCACCTACTTCAGACTTTGAAGCAATGCTTGGGCTAATAAGTTTTAACGCGACCGGAAAACCAAGTTCTATGGCTTGCTCTCTGGCTTCTGTTGGGGTGTAAGCCACCTCAGTTTGAATGCATGTAATACCATAGTGATTTAATACTTGGCCTGCCTGATGGGTAGGTAAGTAGCTTTGTCCGTCATCTAAAAACTCATTAATAAGCGCTTTAGCTGCTACTTTATTTATTTTTGCGTCATCTGTATTCGACTCAGGTGTTTGCGTTAAATGCTTTTGGTTACGGCGATACGTTACCAAGTGCATAAACGCGCCAACAGCACCCTCTGGTGTTCTATAAGTGGGTATTGCGTTGTTTGAGCACACTTTTCTGGCGGCGTAAGATGCGTCTTCACCCATAAAATTAGTTATAACGTAAGGGCGCGCCATTTTAGGTAATGTTTGTAAGGTTTCTACAATAATGTTGGCGTAGTCTTCGCTGGGCGCAAGCGCTGAGGGAGTATGGATAATCAGTAAGTTTTTAACTTCTTTTGCGTGCAGTAAAATTTCTAATGCTTGCTTATAACGCGCAGGTGCTGAATCGCCAAAAATATCCACAGGGTTTGAGGTGGTTTCTGATTGCGGAATGACTTTATTTAGCGCATATCGGGTTTCAATGCTTAGTTCTGCTAATTTACCGGAGCTTTGAATTAGCTCATCAACGGCCATAACACCTGGGCCGCCACCATTAGTTAAAATTGTCAGTTGTTCTACTTTTAATAATTTTGGATGCATGGCGAGTGTTTGTGTCGCTGCAAATAGCTCTCGTAAATCATTTACACGCAGCATACCCGCTCGTTGAAATAACGCATCGTAAACAGCGTCAGAGCTTTGCTTTCCGCCGGTGTGAATTTCGGCTGCAAGTGCGCCTGCAGTTGTTTTACCTGTTTTAATCGCAATTACAGGCTTACTAAAGGCCGCGGCTCTTGCTGCTGATATAAAACCACGAATATCTTCAATGTTATCTATGTAGAGTAAAATAGCTTTGGTTTTAGCATCACGACCTAAAAAGTCGAGTAGTTCATTAAAGTTTATATCAAGGCAATCACCTACTGATACAAAATATGAAAAGCCAATTTCTTTGTTTTTAGCCCAATCTAAAATGGTTGAGCATACTGCTGCTGATTGCGATACAAATGCTATTTTACCTGGGCTTGCCACGGTATGTGAAAAGCTCGCATTTAACCCAATATGAGGGATCAGCAAGCCTAAACAGTTGGGTCCAAGCAAAGTAACTTGCTTGGCTTGAGCGCATGCTTTAAGCGCGCTTTTTTGCTCCCCAGACAGCCCATCGGCAATAACAATAGCGGTTTTACAGCCAAGCTCTCCAAGCTGCTCAATAATATCAATTAAGGTGTTTTTGTTAGTACAAATAACAGCAAGGTCAGGTACTTTTGGTAAGTCAGCAATAGAGGGGTAAGCAAGTACGCCATGTACTGCGCTATGGCTTGGAGTAACAGGCATTATCGGCCCTTTAAAGCCACCTTGAAGTAAGTTGCGCATAACCACAAAACCAGCCCGAGTTGATATGTTAGAGGCGCCAATAACGGCCACTGAGCTTGGGTTAAAAAATTGGGTTATACGCTTAAGGCTCATGGTTTTTCCTAGGCTGATTAAATTTTGCGTTATTTATAGTCTCAATGTACCCTGTTTACTGTGTTATTTCGAGCGTCTCGATGCTTATTATTGATATCAATCAAGGAGATTATTGTGAATAAAAACCCCGGTTTTTACATTGTTATAGCGGCTATTTGTTTAAGTATAGGCTTAATTAGCTTAGGGTTTATTTTAAAAAGTACCGCTTTGAGTGTGAAAGGGATGGAACGTACTGTGCAGGTTAAGGGATTGGCCGAGCGAGAAGTAATAGCCGATACGGTAATTTGGCCTCTGCAATTTAGTGATGCCGACAATAACCTTGAAAAATTAGTAAGCCGGGTTGAGAAAAAAAATGATGCTGTAACTGCTTTTTTAAAACTCCATGGTTTTGACGATGATGAAATAACAATAGGTAGCCAGTCAGTTATTGATAAGCAAGCACGTGAATACAGTAATGAAAATCAACAATTTAGATACATAGTACGCTCAAATATTATTGTTTATTCTGCTGCGCCAGATAAAGTGCAAAACGCGCTGAGTAAAGTGAGCCAGCTTGCTAAACAAGATATCGCAATAGTGCAAGATAGCTACGAAACAAAAGTTGAATACATCTTTACTGGCCTCAATGATGTAAAGCCTGCGATGGTGCAAGAAGCAACTGAAAAAGCGCGTGAAGTCGCTAATAAATTTGCTAAAGACTCTAATTCAAAATTAGGCAAAATAAAAACAGCTCGCCAAGGGCAATTTAGTATCAGTAATCGAGATTCAAACACACCGCAAATAAAAAATATAAGAGTGGTAACCAGTGTTGAATATTACTTAAATGACTAGGGCCTGTTGACCTTTCAGAATTAAAATTTGTTCAATCTAGGTGCGATTTAATCGCGGCGTGAGGTTTGTAACCTAGCGGGCTAAGTAAAAACCGAGCTAAGCTTCCGCGTCCTGCTCACGCCCCTTACCTACATCCATGTAGGCAACAAAGAGTAAATTGTCCCTAGGCAGAACCCTTCGGCAGCGCATGTTTGGCATTTATTCCACGTTACCGCCTATTTATGGGAAATAACCACACTGCATAGGCTCTGCCTTGCCTAAATACCAAACATACTGCTGCAAATTTAACCTCGAAAGATAAACAGGCTCTAGGAAATAATATGTCAGAGTCTAAATATGGTCAGTTTGTACTGGCGCCCCGTTCGTATTTTTTCACTGCTATAGCGAGCGTAGTATTTGCGTTTATAGGCTTTAGTTATAATGCATGGCGGATGGAGGCAAGTGAAGATAACAACAATACACGCATTGCTAGCTTTCAAATCTTACAAGAACTAGCCGAGCTTGAGCTTATTGTATTTGCAGCACATTACGATAATAACAAAATAGATGGCAGCCCCAGAAAAGGCTGGGTTAAAGTTAACTTAATTCATGACTTAAGCTACTTAGCCGTTGATAAAGTACATTTAAAAACAAAAGACTTACAAAAGGTCTGGCAAACAAATTGGCCAAATATGGTTGATCACCAAAGTGCTGCGCAATCTATTACACATGCCATAGACAGTGTGCGTACAGAAGTTGTGAGTGAATTAAAGCGCCTTGATTAAGTGAGCAACTTGCGCCGTTGAGCGTTGCAAGTAAGCGGCGCTCAGTAAAATTGTGGTCTCGTTAACTTTTTGCTCTTTTATTACGTTGGCAAGCTGTTGTTTAGCGTTAGGATTTTGTTTTTGCTCTATTTCCATTAATGCTAACAAAGCTGAAAATTCATGCTTTACCGGTGTGCTAGGTTTATTTGCATAGGCTATGTAGCAGGCGACCGGTGTTAAGCCATGAGAGTTGGGCTGCGCCAGCGCTTTAGCTAACTCATCATTTGATTCAAACAACATCAAAGAGCGCACATAGTTAAATGGCAGCTTTGTCGCATCGGCATGCTTAAACACATTGTGCAGTACGTTATTTCCTTGTGTATCTTGTACTAAAAAGCCTTTATTTACTTTCAGCGCTGGGGTAAAAAAGCTCAATGCGTCAATATTAGTGAGTTGATTAATAAATGGAGAAGGCGCTGTGTTAGAGCTTAATATCCGCGTTGCTATATTTTGCATAAAGTCATACTTAACACTCAACCGTTGGGCGCTGTCATATAAATGGTTAAGCTGCAAAGTTTGCTGAGCAGGGCTTAACTGCTTAAAGTCGTTATCGAGCTCATTTAACTGTTGCTTTGAAATACGCGCATTAAGTAGTTGTATGCTTAAATCCATTATTATTTCCAAAAATCTTTTTTACTACTATAAAACAAAAAAGGCCGCAAATGCGACCTTTCATATTTAAAGCAATTGTTTAAATTGGTTTTAAGCTTTTTTGCTTGCTACCCATTCATTAACAAAGTTCTCTAGTACATTTAGTGGTACAGGACCATTTTTAAGTACTACGTCGTGGAACTGGCGAATATCAAACTTATCACCAAGTTGCTTTTTAGCGTCTTCACGAAGTTCTAAAATCTTAAGCATACCCACTTTATAAGCCGTTGCTTGTGAAGGCATTACAATGTGACGCTCAACCATTTTAACACCGTCAGATGTTGCATTAGGCGTGTTATTTACGTAGTAATCAATACCTTCTTGGCGAGTCCACTTCATCGCGTGAATACCCGTATCAACCACTAGACGACATGCGCGCCATAGCTCCATTGAAAGACGACCAAAATCTGAGTAAGGGTCTGAGTACATGCCCATTTCTTTAGGAATAAACTCTGAGTATAAACCCCAACCTTCAATATACGCTGTGTAACCACCAAATTTACGGAACTTAGGAACGCCTTCTAGCTCTTGCGAAATAGCGATTTGCATGTGGTGACCCGGAATACCTTCGTGGTAAGCAAGTGCTTCCATTTGATATGTTGGCATAGCTTCCATGTCATAAAGGTTAGCGTAGTAAATACCTGGGCGTGAACCATCTGGAGCTGGCTGTTGGTAAAATGCTTTGCCCGCTGCTTTTTCACGGAATGCTTCAACTGCTTTTACTTTTAAATCAGCTTTTGGTTTAACAATGAATAACTCATCTAAGCGTGTTTTCATTGTATCAATAAGTCCAGTGGCTTCATCAAGGTAGCGTTGCTTACCTTGTGCATCATTAGGGTAGTAAAATTGTTTGTCAGTTTTCATAAACTGCATAAACGCTTTTAAGTCGCCTTTAAAGCCTACTTTATCTTTAATTTCACGCATTTCATCATGAATACGTGTCACTTCAGATAAACCAATTGCATGAATTTCTTTAGCCGTTAAATCTGTTGTTGTAGTGCGCTTAAGTGCGTTGTTATAAAACGCTTCGCCATCTGGTAATTTCCATGCGCCATCGCGATCATCAGCACGTTTCTCAAGCTGCGCTAGGTAATTAATTAGCTTAGAGTAAGATGGTTTAACAGCCGATTTTAATGCATCTGATGCATCACTGATTAACGAGTCTTTTTCGTCTTGGCTAATTTCAAGCGCTGTTACTTTGCGTTTAAAGTCAGCAAGCAATGTAGAATCATCGCCTTTTTCAAACGGTGCACCGTGAATAATGTTTTTGCTTGAATCAATAACATGCGGGAATACAAATTTAGGGGCTATGATGCTTTTTTCTGCACGTACAGTTAAATCAACGATAAGCTGATCAATAACACCAGTTACACCATTTAGGCGTGAAATGTAGTCTTTAGCTTCTTTTACATTACTAATTGAGTGCTGATTAATTAAAAACGCAGGGATCATAGAATGCGTACCAAACATTTGGTTTACAGGGTAATTATGGTAGCGCCATTTAAAGTCAGCAATTGAGCTTTCAAGATCCTGTTTTTTTAAGTCGTAGCTAACTTTTGTTGCATCATCTAACAAATCACGATTAATTGCTTTTAATGCAACTAGGTCAGCTTTTGTTTGTGCTAAATCTTTAAGCTTTCTTTCTTCGCTGCCATCGTCCCATTTATCGTAATCTTGCTTAATCCCCATGTATGTTTGATATACAGGGCTGCTCATTACATCGCGGTTAAATGTATCTTCAAAAAATGCATTGGCTTTGTCTATTTCACTTTGTTGTGATTGAACTGCTTGTGCAATAGGGGCTGAAGTAGATTGTTGTGTTGTTTGCTGGCAGCCAGCAAGTAGTGCAACGCTTACTGCGGCCGCAATAAAAGTGAGTTTACGCATTGTTTTCCCTTTTGTTGTTAGAAACCCATTAGGGTGATTTATATTTATTAGTTTTATATTGTTGTGCAGTGCCTTAGCGCTACACAAACAATTCTAGCAGGTCATTTAAAAAGCGATGACCTTTTAAGGTTACCTGCCAATGGCTGTCTGTTTGAGTCAATAAACCTTTATTTATTGCTTGGTTTAATGCACTTTGCTGACTTTGCAGCGGCAGTGTTGTTAGTTTATTAAAATCATTAATTGGGCAAGGCTCAACAAGGCGAAAGCGATTCATAAAAAATTCAAACGCTAAATCGTCCTGCTCTACATGCCAGCTTTTATACATATATGGTTTAATTAAATCCATATAGCCGCGTGGATGTTTAACCTTTTCGGTACGCGTTATAAGCCCTGTATTTGCATCAGTAACCTTACCATGTGCGCCGCAGCCAATACCGAGATAATCGCCAAAACGCCAATAATTTAAGTTATGTTGGCATTGATAGCTCGGTTTTGCATAGCCCGATATTTCGTATTGCACGTAACCTGCTTGCGCGAGT
This sequence comes from Pseudoalteromonas sp. SG45-3, assembly GCF_014164075.1. Taxonomy (NCBI): domain Bacteria; kingdom Pseudomonadati; phylum Pseudomonadota; class Gammaproteobacteria; order Alteromonadales; family Pseudoalteromonadaceae; genus Pseudoalteromonas; species Pseudoalteromonas sp. SG45-3. The sequence goes on from NZ_JACJEN010000002.1 coordinate 274,974, forward strand.
AACTCAACCCCTTGTTCTTGAATGTCCCACAGTGTTTCATCTTGTGGCAAGGTAGGGGGCTTTGAAGCAAACTGAGTATTGGGTTCAATAGTTAGTTGATACCAAGATATATGCGGTGGATCGAGCGCTATTATTTGTTTTAAATCACTCAGAGCATCATCAAGTGTTTGCCCAGGTAAGCCATGCATTAAATCAAGGTTAAAGCTATTTAAACCGGCTTCTTTAGCTTGTTGCGCGGCATAGTTTGCCTCGTCGCTGCCATGAATCCGACCAAGTGCTTTTAACTTGTCGTTTTGCATGCTTTGCACACCGATAGAAATACGGTTAATGCCTGCTTTTACGTAATCTTTAAAGCGACCTGTTTCTACTGTACCAGGGTTGGCTTCAAGGGTGATTTCGCAGTGTTCTTCAAGCCCAATTAGGTTGTCGACTTCATTTAATAAACGGGTATAAGCTGCACCAGTTAATAAGCTTGGTGTGCCGCCACCAATAAAAATGCTGTGAATTTTACGTCCTTGCACTAAGTGCAAATCTGCTTTTAAGTCATCAATTAAGTGTTGAACATATTCAGCTTCAGGTATTTCACCTTTTTGTCCGTGGCTATTAAAATCGCAGTACGGGCATTTTTGCACGCACCAAGGCACATGCACATATAAGCTCAGTGGTGGAAGGTTCACAGGCCGCCTTTTTGCTGTAGTTCTAGTAATAATTTTTGCAGCGCTTGTCCGCGATGACTCACTGCATTTTTTTGCTCTTTTGTAAGCTCAGCACTCGTACAATTTTTCTCTGCTACAAAAAACACAGGATCGTAACCAAATCCACCGTTGCCATTTTGAGTGAGCGTAATTTCGCCCTCCCAACTAGCACTACAAATAAGCGGAGTAGGGTCGTCTGCGTGGCGCATTAACACCAGTACACACCAAAAACGTGCACTGCGAATAGGGTTATCACCTAAATCTACAAGTAACTTATCAATGTTATCTTGAACGCTGGCACCTGGGCCTGCAAAACGGGCTGAGTAAACACCGGGTGCGCCATTTAGGCCATCAACTTCCAAACCTGAGTCATCGGCAATAGCAGGCATGCCAGTAATTTTAGCAGCATGGCGCGCTTTAATAATGGCATTTTCAACAAAGGTAGTGCCGGTTTCGGCAACTTCACCTACGTTAAAATCGCTCTGTGGAACTACATTAATATTCAAAGGGCTTAGCATGTTAGCTAGCTCTTTTACTTTGCCAGGGTTACCTGTAGCAAGTACTAAAGTTTTGGTCATGTTGTTAATCTACGTAAAATTTTTGCTGAAACTGTAACTTTTGAAATTGATTACTTTGTTGTATTTCAATCTCAAAGCGTAAAATCTCTTCGTTGGTGTAATCAACTTGGGCAAGGTAATAAATTGACTCACCTTCTTTTACTTCTTTAAAAGTAAGCGTTTGTTTGTTGCCAAGTAGGTTTTTAGCTGTGCCTGTAAGCTTTGCCGTTTGTGCTGTTTTATCGGCATCATTTTTTAATATAGAAATGTTTACAACCCCTTTGTAGCCACTGCGCTCAAGGTTGTACGCTTTTGCTATTTTTGGCTGAATAAAAGTAGAAGGAAAGGCGATGTAATGCACTTGCCAAGGGCCAAGCTCTTTGTATTGTGCGCCCTGCATTTCTTCGCTTTGCGCGTTAAATGCAAATGCTAAACAAGCAATAAAACAAAACTTAATTAAACGGTTCATTATGTATTCCTCAAAACATATAAAAAAGAGGCCTTTGGGCCTCTAATTAAAAAATCCATATTAGACTAAAAAATCCATAAGCAGCATTTGCAAAAACTGAATACCAATAATAAGCACTAAAACTGATAAATCTAAGCCACCCATTGATGGTAATATTTTACGAATTGGTTTTAGCATTGGTTCAGTAAGCTGGTGGAAAACCGCTTCTATAGGGTTATAGCCTTGGCTAACCCAACTTAAAATAGCGCGAATAATAAGTACCCAAAATACTAAATTAAGGCCTTCTTTTAGTACCGTTATAAGTGCTTGAATAAGTACAGGTTGTATTGCCCACGCATTATATATAACAAGCATTAAAGTACTAATTTTGGCTACAGCCACTATAAATGCCAGCAACAGAGATGCTAAATCAAGTCCGCCAAACCCCGGAATGATTTTACGCAGTGGCTTTACCGCAAACGAAGTGGCTTTAACCACAAACTGGCTCATTGGATTATAAAAGTCGGCTTTTGCCCACTGCAGCCAAAAGCGCAGTAATACCACCATTAAAAACAAATCAAACAGGGTACTGATTAAAAATTGCATGGCATTCATAGTGTAACCTTCAATAAAAAGTGGTTTTAAAGTTCTTTTTCCATTTGCTCTGCACGCGCAATACACGCATCCATTGCATCGCCAACGGTTTTAGTTAAGCCTTCGTCTTTTAAGTGCTCAACAGCTGCGTGAGTAGTGCCGCCTTTAGATGTTACGTTTGAACGTAGTTGCGAAATACTAATATCAGGCTGGCTAAGTGCCATTTCGGCAGCGCCAAGGGCTGTTTGTTGTACCAGGCGACGAGCGTCTTCATCGTTAAAGCCCAGCGCTTTTGCTTTTTCTTCTATGGCTTCCATAAATAAGAAAAAGTAAGCAGGTGATGAGCCGGTTACAGCAATAATATCGTTAATTTGTGACTCTTTTTCCACCCATACAACAATGCCCGTGCATTCAAAAACTTGTTGTACAAATTCGTGTTCGCTTGGTGTTTCGCCCGCACCATATAAACCTGATACTCCGCGACCTAATAAAGATGGCGTGTTTGGCATACAACGTACCATTTTAACGTCTTGGCCTAGCATTTCACGCAAACGTTTTACAGTTAAGCCCGCAGCAACAGAAATAAACAGTTTATCGCTAAAATCTACGCCCGACTCTTGAAACGATTTACATAAATCGCCCATCATTTGTGGTTTAACAGACAAAACAATTACATCAGCATCGCGCAGGGCTTCGTTATTGTCACTGGTGGTTTGCACCTTGAAATCAAATGCTACCTTTTCAAGCTTTTCTTGGTTGCGGTTAGTCGCAATTATGTTACTTGCGTTAAAGCCGTTTTTTACCATGCCACCAATAATGGCGTAGCTCATATTACCTGTGCCTATAAATGCGATTTTTTTATCTGACATAAATCTGTTATCACCTTTTAAGTTCGTGTTCCAAAAATGTCTGTGCCGATCCTTACCATAGTTGAGCCTGCGCTAATGGCAGCTTCAACATCGTTACTCATACCCATCGACAAAGTATCTACTTGAGGATATTGGGTCTTTAGTTTATCAAAGCAAGTTTGTAATTGCTCAAAAGATTGAATTTGCGTATCCAGTTTGTCGCTTTTAGCGGGAATTGCCATTAAACCTCGAAGTGTTAAGTGCTCACATTGGTTAATATAATCGGCAAGTTCATCTATTTCATCGCGGCGGCAACCTGACTTTGCTTCCTCATTACTTATATTTACTTGAATAAGTATATTAAGAGGTGGTTTATCGTCTGGGCGCTGGGAATCTAATCGCTTTGCTATTTTTATGCGATCAACACTTTGCACCCAATCAAAGTTAGCAGCTACTAATGCACTTTTATTTGATTGAATAGGGCCAATGAAATGCCAAATGATGTCGCTATATGACTGTAGTTGAGCTATTTTATCTATAGCCTCTTGAACATAAGATTCACCAAATTCGCGCTGACCATGCTCATAAGCTGCAATAATATCTTCGCTTGGTTTAGTTTTAGACACTGCTAGTAGAGTAACTTCGTTAGTGTTTCGCTGTGTGTTTTTTGCCGCGTCTGCAATTCTAGCGTAGGCGGATGTGAGTCGTTCTGCTATTGTAACCATATATTTATCAGTTAGTTGTGGAGTCATAAATGGATATTACCGAATTATTAGCGTTTAGTGTGCAACACAAAGCATCCGATTTACATTTATCGTCGGGTGTTTCACCTATGATACGCGTAGACGGTGATGTTCGCCGCATTAATATACCAGCCCTTGCAGACAAAGACGTAAACAGTCTGGTTTACGATATTATGAACGATAATCAACGCAAGGACTACGAACAAAACCTCGAAGTGGATTTTTCGTTTGAAGTGCCTAATTTAGCACGTTTTCGTGTGAATGCGTTTAACTCTAATCGCGGGCCTGCTGCGGTATTTCGTACCATACCAAGTGAAGTGTTAACGCTTGATGATTTAGGTGCGCCAGATATTTTTAAAACAATCTCTGATACCCCACGTGGACTCGTGTTAGTAACAGGGCCAACGGGTTCAGGTAAATCAACAACACTTGCCGCTATGGTCGATTATATAAATCAAAATAAACATCACCATATTCTAACAATAGAAGATCCAATCGAGTTTGTTCACGATAATAAATTAAGTTTAATTAACCAACGTGAAGTTCACCGCGATACACATAGCTTTTCAAACGCGCTACGTAGTGCATTGCGTGAAGACCCTGATGTAATACTTGTGGGTGAGTTACGTGATTTAGAAACAATTCGTCTTGCAATGACCGCTGCTGAAACGGGTCACTTAGTGTTTGGCACGCTACATACAACATCTGCACCCAAAACTATTGACCGTATTATTGATGTATTCCCAGGTGAAGAAAAAGCTATGGTACGCTCAATGTTATCTGAATCTTTACGTGCGGTAATTTCACAAACACTGCTTAAAAAAATTGGTGGTGGGCGAGTTGCAGCACACGAAATTATGATTGCAGTCCCTGCTATTCGTAACTTAATTCGTGAAGATAAAATTGCACAAATGTATTCGTCTATTCAAACCGGTGCGTCTGTGGGCATGCAAACAATGGATCAGTGTTTAACTAATTTAGTTAATCACGGTATTGTTACAAATACGGCAGCGAAAGAAAAAGCGCAAGACAAAACACAATTTGGTGGGTAAGAAATTATTATGGCTTTATCTTTAAACGACTTTTTACTCATAATGATTGAGAAAAAGGGTTCTGACCTATTTGTATCGAGTCAGTTACCTGTAAGTGCAAAAATAAACGGCGAGCTAATAGCTCTTAGTGACGATAGACTGACTGATGAGCAATCGCTTGAGTTAGTAGAATCTGCAATGAGCGAAAAGCAAAAAGCAGAATTTCATACAACGAAAGAATGTAACTTTGCGATTGCTACCGACGAAGGGCGTTTTCGTATTTCTGCTTTTTGGCAGCGCGATAGAGCAGGTATGGTTATTCGCCGTATTGTGACGCAAATTCCTGATGTGAGTGATTTAGGTCTGCCGTCTACGCTGACAGATGTAATTATGTCTAAACGCGGTCTTGTCTTGTTTGTAGGTGGGACAGGCACGGGTAAATCGACCTCACTAGCTGCACTTATTGGTTATCGAAACCGTAATCAACGAGGTCATATACTGACCATTGAAGATCCGATTGAGTTTGTTCATGAGCATCGTAAAAGTATTATTACTCAGCGCGAAGTAGGGCTTGATACAGAAAGCTTTGAGTCGGCACTTAAAAGCTCATTACGCCAAGCTCCAGATGTTATTTTGATTGGTGAAATTCGATCGCAAGAAACCATGGAATACGCCCTAAGCTTTGCTGAAACCGGGCACCTGTGTGTTGCAACACTACATGCTAATAATGCGAACCAAGCGATTGACCGTATTATGCATTTAGTACCAAAAGAAAAACACGATAAGCTTAAGTACGACTTAGCACTTAACTTACGTGCCATTGTTGCTCAGCAATTAGTGCCGACTGCTGATGGTGAAAGCCGTGTTGCAGCTATTGAAATATTGCTTAACTCACCAATGGTCGCTGAACTGATTAAAAATGGTGATATTGGCGGAATTAAAGAGGCAATGGCTAAGTCGAAAGAAATGGGCATGCAAACCTTTGACCAAGCGTTATTTGAGTTGTACAGACAGCAGCGAATTAACTACGCTGATGCACTGCACCATGCTGACTCGCCAAATGATTTACGCTTAATGATAAAACTGCGCAATAACGAACAACAAGGTGCGGGCTTTTTACAGGGCGTTACTATTGATGGCCTTGATGATAAAAATAGCGATCAATAATTTAAAAGTAATTAATAAAAAAGCGCCAATTGGCGCTTTTTTTATTTGTATTAAGGGTTGTTTATATAGCCAGTTTATTCACCGTAACTAGATTCAAAAAAGCTTTCTAAAATAATAACCGCAGACATATTATCTACGTTACCTTTACCTAAGTTTTTATAGCCGCCACTTTCAAAAAGTCGCGCTTTAGCATCCGCTGTCGTTAAGCGCTCATCCTGTGTTTGCACAGGAATGCCATAATGATTATGCAATCTGTTGGCAAACTTTTTTGCTTTAAAGGTAACCTCTTGTGATGTTCCATCCATATTTAGTGGTAAACCAACAACCATTAAGTCAGGCTGCCACTCGGCTACTTGTACGGCGATATGGTCCCAGTTAGGAATGCCATCTTGTGCTTTTACAGCCTTAAGGCTAGACGCACTGCCGGTTAACTCTTGCCCAATAGCAATACCAATACTTTTGGTGCCAAAGTCAAAGCCCATTACAGTGCGTTCGCCTTGCGGCTTAAGCGATTTTTTTGTCATGTGTATCTTGTTTAAGTTTGCTAAGGGTTAGTTACTATTATGCGTGACCAGCTTCAGGGCTGAGTTGGCTAATATCAAAGCCCAACATTGAAACTGCTTTTTCCCATCGTTTTTCAACGGGGGTATCAAAAATGATCTTCGGATCGGCTTCTATGATCAACCAGCTGTTATCAAGTAACTCTTGTTCGAGTTGTCCTTGCTCCCACCCTGAATAACCAAGTGTAATAATAAACTGCTCTGGTGCTTGTGCAGTGGTTAAGTTTGCTAGAACGTCTTTTGAGGTAGTGATCATAATATCGCTACTGAGTTTTTGACTTGCTGAATAACCCGATTGGGGAGAGTGCAGTACAAAACCACGGTCAGTTTTAACGGGTCCACCTGCAAACACACTTACTTTTGCTGCGTTTTGCGTTTTGTCGTTATCAATTTCTATTTTATCTAAAAGTTCGCCAACAGTAACATCAATAGGTTGGTTTATTACCAAGCCCATAGCCCCATCTTCATTGTGCTCACAAATATAGGTAACAGCACGTTTAAAAAAAGGGTCTTGCATTGACGGCATCGCGATTAAAAAATGATTTTCTAATGACTGCATAGATTTCACCCTTTTTAGTTAATGAACTTTCAGTATGGCATAGTTATTTAAATTGACATAAAAAGCCCATTAATTGCATGAAAGGCTTAAACTAATGGGCTTTTTATTGTGGTAATTACTTACCTAATTTACGCTCAATTGCATCAAATAAAATACCTGTGATAGAAATATCATAAGCAGCTTCAATTTCGCGTACGCACGTTGGTGCAGTTACGTTAATTTCAGTTAATTTATCGCCAATAATATCTAAACCTACAAATATTAAGCCTTTTTCTTTGAGCGTTGGTGCAACAGCTTGCGCTATTTTTAAATCTGATTCGCTAAGTGGACGGGCTTCACCTCGACCGCCTGCAGCCAAATTACCGCGTGTTTCACCATTTTGTGGTATACGCGCTAAACAATATGGAATAACTTCGCCATCAACTACTAGTACGCGCTTATCGCCTTGTTTGATCTCTGGAATGTAATTTTGCACCATTGCGAAGCGGCTGCCGTGCTCGGTTAACGTTTCACAAATTACACCAATGTTGGCATCGTCTTCTCTGATGCGAAAAATCGATGCGCCACCCATGCCATCAAGCGGCTTTAAAATAATGTCTTTATGCTGTGCTAAAAATTCACGAATTTGTTTTTGGCTACGTGTAACAAGTGTGTCTGGCGTATGCTCGCTAAACCATGCTGTAAACAGCTTTTCGTTAGCATCGCGAAGGCTTTGTGGCTTGTTAATTATTAACGTACCTTCTTGTTCAGCACGTTCTAAAATATACGTCGCGTAAATGTATTCAGTATCAAAAGGAGGGTCTTTACGCATTAAAATTACGTCAAGATCGGCAAGGGCTATAGTGGCTTTTTCTTCAAGCTCATACCATTTTTCTGCATTATTAAACACTTGCGCTTTAGACGCTGTAGCGTACGACTTGCCTTTACGAAGAGATAAATCGTCCATCTCCATATAATAAATTTCGTAGCCACGTTCTTGCGCTTGCATCATCATTGCAAAACCGGTGTCTTTTTTGATGTTAAATCCACTAATAGGATCTGAAATAATACCTAACTTAATTGCCATGCGCTGTGCCTTACTATAAATGTTACTGTTTATATGAGGGTGCTTTTAGTTATTTCAATTAGCTAAATCGCCAAATTGAAGTTGTAATGCACTTAAGACCGTTAAAGCGGCTGTTTCCGTTCGTAAAACGCGCGGGCCTAAGCGAATATCTACAAACTCTAGTTGTTTGGTTAGTGCCATTTCATCGTCGGTAAAGCCACCTTCTGGGCCTACTAAAAAGCGTACGCCATCTTTAGGTACCGTAATGGTTTTAATGCTGTGCTCAGCACGAGGGTGAAGAGTGAGCTTAATTGCATCGGTTTGTTGTGCAAGCCATTGTTTTAAATCTATAGGTGGGTGAATAATTGGCACAAAATTACGCCCTGACTGCTCAGCCGCAGCAATTGCAATTTTTTGCCATTGTTGGTGTTTTTTCTCAAGACGATCGCCCATTAGTTTCACACCACAGCGCTGACTAAAAATAGGGGTGATTTCGGTAATACCTAGTTCAACTGACTTTTGAATTGTAAAATCCATCTTATCACCACGAGATACACATTGACCTAAATGAATTTTAAGTGGAGATTCTACATCGTGAGGGTTAAGTTCTAATGGCATTACGACGACTGTTTTTTTTGTTACCTCAATTATTTCACTAAGGTATTCGCCACCTTCGCCATTAAAAATAGATACATGCTCGCCTACTTTCATGCGCAGCACTCTGCCAATATGCCCTGCAGCATCGTCATCTAAAGTTACAGGGGTGTTTAGGGCAATACTCGATGTTTGATAAATATGAGGAACTCGCATAGGGCGTCACTTACTACATAGCGTAAAATATATATTGCTATGGTAAGTAAGCTGGGGGCTGTGCGCAATTATTTATTTTTATTAAGTTGTTCGGCGAGATCTATTAAATCTTGTGGGGTGTGTGCTATATCGTGATGATTTTGCGAAGGTTCCGTTAACGTCTCGTCGGTAACCCGGCTGAGTGTATAGCCTGTATCATCAAGATTTATTAAAAAGCGTTCTTCATGTAAGGAGTTATAAATAAAGCGCTGCTTATCACTTGCGAGTAAATAATCGGTGCTATTGAAAAGGACTCCGTGTAAATCGTGATGATCTTTTAAATAATTAATTAACTCAGAAACGCTTATTTCGTTTTCAAGATCGCAATAACTGTAGTCTTTAATAAGCTCGTCAAACATCATTTTTACTAATTGGCGGGTATTACTGCCTGCAGCAATAAGTGTACTCGCTTTTGTTATGCCATTACTATTTACATAGTATTCGGCAAATGCGCGGCTAAATTCGTTGTCTATGTCAATTAACAAATAGTTCGTTATTTCAGGCGGCATAGAGCTAGGACCTTGTTGCATCTAAGTAATTACCATTATTACTTAAATGCAGACGTTTTAATTGCTGTATTTTCAGTAAAAAAGGTCTAAAGAGAAAACATACTAATAAGTAAATAACCTATAGCACAAAAAACAGCAAATTCTATGCATGCTACCCCAATATTATCTTGATGGTCTATTTCAAGAGCCGTATCAATATTTGGTAAAGAGATAACTTTTATCACATACGTTAAGCCGTAAAGTAGTATCCACATTACACCGCAATGCATTACAAGTGTAAATATGTTTTCAACCATTTTACCGTTTTGAAATGCTGCGCTAGATAAACCAGCATATACAGCCAACGCTAAGCCAATTGATTTTCCAGCATATCTTATACCAATAGATGTATTTTCTAGGTTAAAGTTACTTTGTAGTGACGCACCTTGGTTTGCTTTTGCAAAACGGTGTTCTCGTATTTTGCTATCAAGTGCAAACATCCCCTGAAGTGTAAAAAAGCTAACGCAAGCAATAAGTAAGTTGCTAAACCCTTGCGTGTGGGTCCACGTGTACAAGCCCAGAGCAATAATACAGTTAGCGATTAACATTCCTGAGTCTACCAATGCAGCACATACATTTTGTTTTAGTATGGCAGCTTCTTCATTAAACCTGTGGAGTATCCATTTTCTGTGAATTAAATGGCCCACTTTTATAAAAGTGAATAAGAGAACAATAATAATTAATACTTTTAACGGGTTTGACTGTGCAGTGCTTACGCTTATTTCGTCAAATAAAAAGGCTATAGTGGCTATAACAACCGATATTTCAGATGCAAAACTAATACCCATGGCAAAGTTGTCGTGTTGCGCTAACTCATCTTTAAGCGCTTGTTTTGCTTTGATTTGAGTGACAACTCGTAAACAAAAAATAGTTATGCAAATAACCGCAAAACTAATGGCAATCGCAATAAAACTAGTGTTAGATAAAGACAAATATGACATGGTGATCCTAATTAAGTTAACCTTTCTAGGTTTTAATCATTCTAGTACGGTTATTGATGATATAAAAGAGAGGATTGATGAGTAACGTGAAGCAACTTCCTATTCAATTACAAAAACTTGGCTTGATGCGCTTTGAACAGTTATACCCGCAGCAAAGTAAACAAAGTGAAGTTGTAAGGTTATTAGCATTAAGCGACTTTGCTTGGCGCAGTTTAGAGTCACAACCTGATTTAAATACCTGGCTATTATGCAAAGACGAAATACAAAATAGAGTAATAGATTCTCCTTTTAAAAACCTGAATTTAGCTGACCTTGATGAAGCACAGTGCCATAAAGTACTTCGTCAATATCGTGAAAAGTACTGGCTTAAAGTCGCCTTTTTAGATTTATGCTGTAATAACCCCATTGCCGATAGTATTAATTACATAAGCCAACTGGCTGACATGCTAATTAATAGCGCCAACCAATGGGCGCATGCACAGGTGGCAAAAGTAAATGGTGAGCCGCTTGATGAGCAAAACCAAGCAATGCCGCTAATGGTATTGGGGATGGGGAAGCTTGGCGGACAGGAGCTAAATTATTCCTCTGATATTGATCTTATTTTTGCGTATCCACGCAGCACAAAAACCCAAGGTGGCCGCAGAAGCCTTGAGGCCCAAGTATTTTATACCAAAGTTGCACAAAAACTGATTGCAGCACTTAACCAAGCCACCGGTGATGGGCAAGTATTTAGAGTTGATATGCGCCTACGCCCGTTTGGCGAAAGCGGCCCTTTGGTTATGAGCTTTAATGCCATTGAAGATTACTACCAAGAACAAGGGCGCGACTGGGAACGCTACGCCATGTTAAAAGGGCGCTTAATTGGCACTCCTAATAAGTATTGGGATGAATTTATTAAGCTTTTAAAGCCGTTTGTTTACCGCCGGTATATTGATTTTTCGGTGATTGAATCCTTGCGTAAAATGAAGTTAATGATTGCACAAGAGGTTCGCCGTAAACGCTTAACTAATAATATAAAACTAGGCGCTGGTGGTATTCGTGAAGTTGAATTTATAGTGCAAGCCCTGCAAATGGTAAGAGGTGGGCGAGAGGCTAATTTACAAACCCAATCTTTACTCAAAGCATTAAATGAGTTGGCACTTAACCAAGTTATAGATGAGCAAGAAGCAAGCGAGCTGAGGCGCAATTACCTTTATTTACGTAAAGTTGAGCAGTATCTTCAAATATTTGACGATCAGCAAACGCAAACACTCCCCGATGATGAATTGAATCAGCAGCGCTTAAATTTATTATTAGAACAAGCTGATTTTTCTGCCACTTTAAACACTATAGAAAAGGTGATGAAACAAGTTAACGGTGAGTTTGCACTTGTGATTGGCGAGGAAACCGTGCCACTTGATACCTGTGAAGGCGCATTTATTAGTGCTTGGGATCATGGTGATGTGAGCTTTTTAAAAGAGGCCAGAGATGAATGGCAAGCACCCCTTAACGATTTTAAATTAAGGCTGTCTAAGGTAAATATAGGTAACCGAGGGCGTGACACTCTTGATAAGTTAATGCCTGTTTTACTAAATCAATTAAATGACTTTAATGCCAGTGCAGCAGCTTTCACAATGGTTTGCCAAATTTTTAATAAGATAATTTCGCGTACTGCCTATTTAGAATTGCTTTACGAAAACCAAGGTGCATTAAAGCAACTTGTTTTACTGTGTTGTCATAGCAAATGGATAGGGGAGCATATTTCTCGCTACCCCATATTACTTGATGAACTAATAGACCCCGCAGTTCTTTATAAGCCAACCCCGCTCACAGCGTATAAAGATGAAATAAGACAGTATTTTTTACGAATAGAGCATGACGATTTAGAACTGCAAATGGAGTCGCTTAGGCAATTTAAGCAAACGCATCAATTACGAATTGCTGCCGCCGATGCAACCGGTGTTCTTGACGTAATGAAAGTAAGCGATCATTTAACCGTACTGGCAGAGGCGATTGTTGACCAAGCTGTTAATATTGCATGGCATAACACTGTTAAGCGCTTTGGTATGCCCCCTGGCACAGATGATGAAAATAAAGGTTTTGCTGTTATTGCATATGGTAAAACAGGTGGCTTAGAAGTCGGGTACGACTCAGATCTAGATTTGGTGTTTGTGCATAATCATGATGGCTCAAGCTTAACTAATGGTGAAAAACCGATAGATTCTCGCCAGTTTTATTTAAAGCTCGCTCAGCGCCTAATGCATTTATTTAATACCCGTACTGCATCGGGCATTTTATACGAGCTTGATACACGATTACGTCCTGAAGGAGCCTCTGGTTTATTGGCTATCAATTTAGAGAGCTTTAATCACTATCAGCAAACTCAAGCATGGACGTGGGAGCATCAAGCACTTGTTCGGGCTCGATTAATTTTAGGTCAAAACGATCTGATAGATCGTTTTTCACAAATTCGTAAAAATATACTTTGCCAGCAACGCGATGATACCGTGCTAAAAGCTGATGTAATAAAAATGCGCGAAAAAATGCGCGACCATCTAGCGAAGGGAAATGCTGAGAAATTTGATTTAAAACAAGATGTTGGTGGCATGGCTGATATTGAGTTTATTACGCAATATTTAGTACTTAAACACGCAAACGAGTTTGAACAGCTTACAGTTTACTCAGATAACGTAAGAATATTAACGGATGCGGCAAATATAGGTTGTATTACTAAAGAGCAAAAGCAGCAGTTGATAAAAGCGTATATTGATTACCGCTCGTGTTATCACGTGTTGAGCTTGGAGCAAAAAGGCAAATTGATCCCGCGAGAAACGTTTTTACAAGATATTACTAACGTAACTAATATTTGGAATAGTATTTTTGAATTGAATTGAATTGAATTGAATTGAATTTAATTGAACTGAAAAACCCAAGCGCTTGCTTGGGTTTTTGTATGTGTAAACCCTTAAACCTTTAGTTTTAAACAGTTTGTACGTACAAATTCTGATGGTAACTCGGTAATAACCGCTGCTCTTTGTTTATGGCAAAAGTAAGTATAAACCTCATGCTCAAAGTCATCATTTATAGCGCGCCCAATTTGGTACAGTGCTGAAGTAAAGTTACTGTCTACTCTAAAATGATCTTTAACTACGTAATCTTTACTTAAGTACCAGTAGAGCTCAATCCCCTCGTTTTTAGCATATTGATTAAGTACATCTTTAAGAGTTGTGCCATTTTCAAAGCGCCTAGGTTCAACTTCTCCAGTCCAATTTGTAGGCATTGGATCTACTGTTCGCGCACGTTCAGCCAATACTCTATCCAAGGTTTGTTCTGGTGTTTTAAGTTTTAAAACAAATTGATCTCGTTCTTTATTACTTTTTACTTGGTTACGAATGGAGGAGTAAAAGCGTGATAATCCTTCGGCGGCTGCATTTTTAGATTTTTTAATATCAAATACAGAACCATCACCCACTAAGAAGTATACGGCGAGTGCTATTAGCACGGCTGCAAATGATAAATGTCTAATCCAAAACCACATGATTATTACCCACCTTATTTGTTCCTATTATTGTTATACCATTACTTTTTGTAAAAAGAAGGGGTATTTTTATCCGGTCGAGTTTTAAAGCGACGGTGTAGCCACATGTATTGCTCTGGTGCTGCATTAACAGATTGTTCCATGCGTTGATTTACACGTGTTACATCAGCCTTATCATCACCACTTGGGAAGTTTTCAAGCTCAGGTACTACCTCTAAATGATACTTTCCATTTTCGTCACGACGCGAGATTAAGCTCATAGTTTCGCAGTTTTTACTGCCAGCAAACATAAGAGTACCTGTTGTCGTTGCTGTGTCAGGGACGGCGTAAAATGGCACAAACTCACAGCGGTTACGGCCGTAATCTTGGTCAGGTAAGTAATAGCATACTTTTTTGTTTTTTAATGATTTTAGTAAACCTTTTACATCTTTTCGGCCAATTAGGTATTCGTTAGAACGAAGGCGGCCATTAGTTGTAAAGTATTCCATTAGAGCGTTGTTGTGAGGGCGGTAAAAGCCTAAACCTTGGCATTTTAATCCCATTACACGACTCGCCATTTCAAGATGCAGAATATGAGGTACAAGTAATAAAACACCTTTACCAGATGCCTGTACGCGCTCAAAATGCTCCAAACCTTTGATTGAGCCATATACACTTTTTACTCGCCACTGCGGCCACCACCAAGCCATGCCGGTTTCAACCATTGCAATGCCGGTGTTTTCCATATTTTTGAGTACAAGGTCTTTTTGATCTGCTTCGCTCATATCAGGAAAACACAGCTTAATATTGACTTCTGCAATATGGCGACGGCGCTTCATAAATTTATGGACTAAGCGGCCAAGTTGCTTACCCATTGCCAGCTGTAGCTTTTGTGGTAGCCAAGAAATTAAGTATAAAAATAAAACGCCAACCCACGTTAGCCAGTATCGAGGGCCTAAAAAAGATGCTTTAAAAGGAGATGAGGTGACCACAAAAATCTCTCTGAGAATAAAAACGATAGTTTAACGCTAAGCGCTATAAAATACAAAAAGCCAGCTACATGCTGGCTTTGAATAAATCTATATTATGTTTAGCTGTAAAAGTTAAGCTGATTTTAAACCTTGGTTTATAGCAACCAAATCTTCACTTGTTAGTGTACCCGCAGCTTGTTTTAAGCGAAGGGTAGATAACACATAACGGTAACGCACATCAGCAAGGTTACGTTTTGCATCGTATAAGTTTTGCGTACTCACTAGTACGTCAACAATGGTACGAGTACCTACTTCAAAACCGGCTTCAGTTGCTTTAAGGGCACTTTGAGCTGAAACAACCGCTTGCTCTAGCGCTTTGTAAGTCGCAATATCTGAAACAACTTGATTATAAGATGTAATTACTGTGCGAGTGACTGCGCGGTAATTTGTTTCATAATCTTGGCTCGCTGATACGTAAAACGCACGCGCTTGGTTAGTTGCAGCAACCGTTGCGCCACCTGAATATAAAGGTACGCTAAAGTTAAGCCCAACAGAACTAGAGTCTGAACGCGGTTGGTCATCAAAATTAGCGCCATTTATTTGAGTGTCTGTAAGAGAGTCACCATAACTTGCACTTAGAGTTAGTTTTGGATAATGACCTGCTTTTGCTAATTCAATTTGATCTTTTGCAATATCAACCGTTACTTTAGAGACTTGTAAGTTGATATTTTTATCTTCAGCTACTTTAACAAAGTCGCTTGAGCGCTTAGTTGGCTTAGTTGTTGAGAAAGTATCTGTATTTAAAAAGTCTAATTTTTCGTGATATTTACCAGTTATCTCACGAAGTTGCTCGCGTGCAGTTTCTACAGCATTACTGGCAATAATTTCTTGGGCTACTGAGTTATCAAACTGAGCTTGTGCTTCGTGTACGTCTGTTATAGCTGTTAAACCTACTGCATAACGTTGTTTTGTTTGCTCAAGTTGACGTGCAATGGCACGTTTTTCAGCTTCGACAAATTCAAGGTTATCACTGGCACTTAATACGTTAAAATAACCTTCAGCAACGCGTATAATTAAATTTTGTTTAGCTGCATCATATAGGCCGCTTGCTTGTAGAGCTTGCTTATCGGCAATATCTAAAGTGTTCCAAGCACCTAAATCAAATAATGTTTGGCTTAAACTTACACCGCGAGAGAATTGGTCTGTATCACTTTCAACTTTTACTTGGTTAGATAGGTCGCCAACGCTTTGGTACGACGTTGCATCGCTTTTCGTATAACCCATAGTTAAACCAATTTGAGGTAATAGTGCACTCATCGCCAAATCGCTTTGGTAAGACTGCGCATCGGCTTGGGCTTTTGCTTTTAAAACAGTAGGATCGTTAGCTGTCGCTATTTCAAAAACTTGTAGTAAATCTTCAGCTTTCACTGCTGTTGCACCTAATGCGCATGATAAACTAACTAGCGCCGCAAGAATGTTCTTTTTCATGTGGGGTTCGGTCCTTAGACAATTTTTGTACTAAAAGCATGTTAACCTGTTTTACTGCATAACAAAAAAAATAATTAGTAAAACAGTATGTTCAAGTGTAACAGAATATATTAACGCATTTTAAAGCTTTAGATAAGTAGGAGGTAGGCACGTGGTTGATAAAAAGCTCGTTCAATTTACACATAAAGATGTAAATTTAAAGCCAATAAAAAACCTTTATAAAGGTTTTTTTCAGGTTGATTTGTACCAGTTTGAACATGCTCTTTTTGCGGGTGGAAAATCAGAGCTAATTAGCCGAGAAATATTAGAACGTGGCGATGCAATTGCAGTACTCCCTTACGACCCAATATCAGATACTGTTCTTTTAATTGAGCAAATACGTATTGGCGCTATTAAAAGTAAGCATTCGCCGTGGCTACTAGAATGTATAGCCGGAATGACTGATGGCAGTACGGATTACGAATCAGTTGTAAAAAAAGAAGCGTATGAAGAAGCTGGGCTTGAATTAACTGAACTTGAATTTATGCTTTCATACCTATCAAGCCCTGGTGGTACAACTGAGCGCTTACATTTATATTTAGCGCGTACTGACTTAAGCCAAGTGAAATCAGGTGTATATGGTCTTGAAACTGAAGGCGAGGATATAAAAACTCATATTTTATCGGTTGATGATGCGCTAATGCGCCTCAATAACGGTGAAATGGATAATGCGGCAACGGTTATTTGTATGCAGTGGCTTGCGCTAAATCGCGAAAAAATGGCAAGCAAATGGGCATAAACTCTTACTAATATTATGGCGGAACTTTGACAGCACAATTAGCAACAAATCGATATATTCAAAGCCTCCCAAAGTATTTAACACTTTGTGAGCATAACTATGTGCGACTATTAAAGTTGTTACCGAGCGAGCGCAATATAGGAAGCATTCGTGAAGTAAAACTTGGCAACAGTGAATTTGCTACAAAAATTGATGGCAGCGCAAAATACACTATGGATATTTCAATTAAGCAGCTAACAGGAATGGTTAAAGGGATAGCGCCGCTGTATTTAACGGCTCGCTTGTATCATGATGCGAAAGTAGCTGAAATTATTCATCACGATTACCATCAACGCATAAAACCATCGTACGGATACCCCAACCCTAAAATGCATCAAAAAGATGAAAAGTATCAACTTAATGCTTTTTTATACGACTGGTTAGTGGCCTGTGTAGAGCACGGGCAAGCAACATTAAATTGGGATGTAAATAATGGCTTGGTTTGATGATACATATACATTTGATAAATCATCTTTGTGCATTGCGCATATTACCGACAGCCATTTATTTGCAGATAAAAATGGTGAATATTTTAATGCAAATACTGCAGCTCATTTTGAACAAGCTTTGGCACACATCGCTGAGCAGCCAGTAGATTGCGTAATTTTTGGTGGTGATTTAACACAAGACCATAGTTTCGAATCGTACTTATTATTTAGTGAACTTATAAATGCCAGTGACATCACTTGCCCTGTATTTTGGGTACCAGGTAATCATGATGAACTAGTAATGCTTAATCGCATAAGTGGCGGAAAAATAAATTCGGCTAAACATATTATTGCTAACGGGGTTGAGCTGCTTCTTATTAATTCTAAAGGGCCCACGCCCGCAGGATGGGTTACTGGCGCGCATTTAGATGAAATAACTGATACTTTAGTCAACTCGAATAATAGTAAAGTTATCTTTTGTCATCATAATCCGCTGCCAATAAATGGCTATCTTGATAAGCACTTATTAGAAAATGGTCCACAGCTTTTAAATATTTTAGTTAATAGTAATAATGTATCTGCGCTTTTTCATGGTCATGTACACAACGATTATGAACAAAACTTTAGAGGCTTGCCTATATATGCAAGTCCTGCCAGTTCAGTGCAGTTTGTAAAATACACTCCAAAGTGGGAGCAAAAAAATGCAGGGCCTGCTTACAGAATGCTAAATATAAAGAGTAAAAAAGATAAAGTCGAAGTAAAAACGGAAGTGGTATGGCTAAGCGCGTAATTTATATTCATGGCTTTAATAGTTCACAAAAATCATATAAAGCTGTGCGCTTTGGTGAGCTTATGGCAAACTATGACGTTGATTATTGTGTACCGAACTTAAACCACGAGCCCCTACAAGCTATAATTGAGCTTGAACAATTACTAACGCCAGATACCGTTTTATTAGGTAGCTCGTTAGGTGGTTTTTTTGCCACGTATTTATCGCAGCGTTATCAAATTCCTGCAGTGGTCATTAATCCCGCGGTCGCACCCTATAATTTATTACAGTCATTACTTGGGCCTAATTATAATCCGTATCAAGATTATCATTACGATTTAAATAACAGTCATATTGAGGCGCTGAAATTACTCGCTGTAGATAAATTAGCACATCCTGAGTTACTGTATTTATTGCAGCAAACAGGAGATGAAGTGTTGAACTTTCAACACGCAGTAAAATATTATTCGCAATGCAAGCAATTGATAGAGTTTGGTGGCGATCATAGCTACGTTGAATTTGAACGCACCTTTGCAAGTATTGTAGATTTTCTTAAAATCACGTAAAACTAGTTAGCCTGAACTGAGGTTAGTTACTATATTAACGCTTTAGCGCATATAACAATAAAACTAGTAAACGTATTAGAGCCTTAGCGGATATAAAGACAAAAACTATGAGTGATCAAAATTATAACGCCGAAGCCATTGAAGTACTTAATGGATTAGATCCGGTAAAACGACGCCCAGGGATGTACACCGATACCGTACGCCCAAACCATTTAGGCCAAGAGGTTATCGATAACAGTGTCGATGAAGCTATGGCGGGCCACGCTACTCGTATCGACGTAATTCTCCACGAAGATAACTCGCTCGAAGTGAGCGATGACGGACGTGGTATGCCTATTGATATTCACCCTGAGGAAGGTATCCCTGGGGTTGAACTAATCTTCACTAAGTTACACGCCGGTGGTAAGTTTTCTAATAAAAACTACCAATTTTCGGGTGGTTTACACGGTGTAGGTATTTCTGTAGTAAATGCCTTATCTACACGTGTAGAAGTAACCGTAAGGCGCGACGCTCAACAATACAGAATGGCATTTGAAAATGGCGATAAAGTAGAAGATTTGAGCGTAATTGGTACTGTTGGTAAGCGCAATACAGGTACCACCGTTCGTTTTTGGGCTGATGTTAGCTACTTTGATTCACCAAACTACTCAATTACCAAGCTTAATCATTTATTAAAAGCCAAAGCGGTTTTATGCCCAGGACTGCGTATTAAGTTTGTTAATAAGCAAACAAAAGAAACCAAAGAATGGTTTTACGAAACTGGCTTAAAAGATTACCTAATTGAAGCCGTTAAAGGGTTTGAAACATTACCGCAAGACCCATTTGTAGGTGAATTTAAAAGCTCAATTGAAGGCGCTGATTGGGCTGTTGTATGGCTACCTGAAGGTGGCGAATCAATAGCGGAAAGCTACGTAAACTTAATTCCTACTGCGCAAGGTGGTACACATGTAAATGGTCTGCGCCAAGGCTTGCTTGAAGCAATGCGAGAGTTTTGTGAGTTTAGAAATTTACTACCTCGTGGCGTAAAGCTAACACCGGATGATATTTGGGAGCGTTGTAGTTACGTATTGTCGGTTAAAATGCAAGATCCACAATTTGCAGGGCAAACCAAAGAAAAACTTTCATCACGTTCATGTGCCGCATTTGTATCGGGTGTTGTAAAAGATTCGTTTAGTTTATGGCTAAATGAACATACCGATACCGCAGAATTATTAGCTGAGTTATGTATTTCAAACGCGCAAAGCCGTTTGCGTGCAGCTAAAAAAGTCGTACGTAAACGAGTTACTGCAGGGCCTGCATTACCAGGTAAATTGACCGATTGTAGTGCTGCCGATAATGACCGAACCGAGCTGTTTTTAGTGGAAGGTGATTCTGCTGGTGGTTCTGCTAAACAAGCGCGAGACCGTGAATTTCAGGCAATTATGCCGCTACGTGGTAAAATTTTAAATACCTGGGAAGTAGAGTCGGGGCAAATACTAGCATCACAAGAAGTACATGATATTTCAGTGGCACTGGGTATTGACCCAGAATCAACAGATATGTCGGGACTGCGTTACAATAAGATTTGTATACTGGCCGATGCTGACTCGGATGGATTACACATTGCAACATTGTTATGTGCACTGTTTGTTCGTCATTTTCCAGAATTAGTAAAAACAGGGCATGTGTATGTTGCAATGCCGCCATTATTTAGAATAGATATTGGCAAAGAAGTTTATTACGCCCTAGATGAAGAAGAGAAAACCGCTATTTTGGCGCGCATAGAAGCCGAGAAAAAACGCGGAAAAGTAAACGTACAACGATTCAAAGGTCTGGGTGAAATGAATCCGTTACAGCTTCGTGAAACCACTATGGATCCTAATACACGACGCTTAGTGCAGCTTACGCTTGATGAAGAAGTAGAAACCATGGAAATGATGGATATGCTACTTGCTAAAAAACGATCGCCTGATCGTCGTCAATGGTTAGAAGATCATGGTAACAAGGCGCTCGTTTAATTGCTTGTGCCTAACACTAGGAGAGACGAATGAAAAAATTACTAGGAAGTTTGCTGTTACTTGGGCTGACTAGCGCTCCTGCAATGGCTAAAAATATACTTGATAAGCTCACCGTAGCACCTGGGTTTGAAATTAGTTTATTTGCAAATGATGTAGAAAATGCACGTCAAATAGCCGTTTCAAAAAAAGGTATTGTGTATGTTGGCTCTCGTAAAGCAGGCAACGTATATGCGCTTATTGATCACAATAGCGACGGCGTAGCAGATAAAAAAATTGTTGTGGCTAAAGGCTTAAACATGCCCTCTGGCATAGCAATTAAAGATGGCGATTTATATGTAGGCGAAGTGCATCGTATTATTCGCTTTAAAAATATTGATACCCAATTAAAAGATCCAAAGTTTGATGTGGTCTATAACAAACTACCGAGTGAGCGTCATCATGGTTGGAAATTTTTACGTTTTGCACCAACGGGAGAATTAATCATTCCGGTGGGTGTACCGTGTAATATTTGTGCTGAGGATGAGCGTTTTGGTCGTATTTTTGCCCTTAATGTAGAAACAAAACAAATAAAAACAATAGCTAAAGGCGTTAGAAACACAGTGGGTTTTGATTTTCATCCTGCTACTCAAGCCTTATGGTTTAGCGATAATGGTCGCGACATGATGGGCGATGATATTCCGCCTGATGAGTTAAACCGTGCAACGCAAGAAGGTGAGCATTTTGGCTTTCCGTATGTTCATGCCGGTGCAATTATTGACCCTGAGTTTGGTGAAGGTAAAAACATTGCCGATTACACATCGCCAGCACTTGCACTTCCAGCGCATGTGGCGCCACTAGGTATTCATTTTTATAACGGTAAGCAATTTCCAGCAAGTTATAAGCAACAATTATTTGTTGCTGAACATGGCTCATGGAACCGTTCTAAAAAGTCTGGCTATAAAGTAGGCCTTGCAACAATCGAAGTAGGTCGCGTAACTAAATATACGCCATTTATTACTGGCTTTATGAAAGACGAAACAACATTTGGACGCCCTGTTGCATTTGCAGAATTAGGTGACGGCAGTCTGTTAGTAAGCGATGATTACGCCAATGTAATCTACCGTGTAAGCTATAAGAAAAACTAGGTAAGCTTTAATGAGTGATACAGATACCTTGCTAATGCAAGGAATTGAGCAACAAACAATGGGGCGTTTTACCGAAGACGCCTATTTAAATTATTCCATGTACGTAATCATGGATCGTGCCCTACCGCATGTAGGTGATGGTTTAAAACCAGTACAGCGTCGTATTATTTATGCGATGAGCGAACTGGGCTTGTCAGCTAACGCTAAGTACAAAAAATCAGCCCGTACAGTGGGTGACGTACTTGGTAAGTACCATCCACACGGCGACAGTGCCTGTTACGAAGCTATGGTATTAATGGCGCAGCCGTTTTCTTATCGCTATCCTTTGGTAGATGGACAAGGAAACTGGGGTGCGGCAGATGACCCTAAATCTTTTGCAGCAATGCGTTATACCGAAGCGCGTTTATCTAAGTTTTCTGAAGTTCTGCTTAAAGAGCTTGGCCAAGGCACTGTTGATTGGACGCCAAACTTTGATGGCACCATGGATGAACCTGTAGTATTGCCTTCTCGTTTACCGCATATTTTACTCAATGGTATAACGGGTATCGCCGTAGGTATGGCAACAGATATTCCGCCACATAACGTACGTGAAGTGGCTAGCGCATGTTGTTTATTACTTGATAAACCAAAAACAGAGCTTGAAGAATTACTTGAGCTTGTACATGCACCAGATTACCCAACAGATGCTGAAATAATTACCCCAAAAGCCGATATTCATAAAATATATAAAACCGGTCGTGGGTCTATCAAAATGCGTGCGGTTTACACCGAAGAGCATGGCGATATTGTTATTACAGCGCTGCCGCATCAGTGTTCAGGTGGTAAAGTACTTGAGCAAATTGCAGCGCAAATGAACGCTAAAAAATTACCTATGATTGCTGATTTACGTGACGAGTCAGATCACGAAAATCCAACGCGTATTGTAATTATTCCGCGCTCAAACCGCATTAAAGCTGAGCCATTAATGGCGCACTTATTTGCAACCACCGATCTTGAAAAAAATTACCGCGTAAACTTAAACATGCTAGGCCTAGATGGTCGCCCGCAAGTTAAAGACTTGCGCTGTATTTTAAGTGAGTGGCTAACATTTAGACGCGAAACAGTGCGTCGTCGTTTGCAGTATCGTTTAGATAAAGTATTAGCACGTTTGCATATTTTAGAAGGTTTATTAGCAGCCTTTTTAAATATCGATGAAGTGATTGAAATCATCCGCAGCGAAGACAAACCAAAGCCTGTATTAATGGAGCGCTTTGATTTAACTGATACGCAAGCAGAAGCTATTTTAGAATTAAAACTTCGTCATTTAGCAAAACTTGAAGAGTTTAAAATTCGCGGTGAGCAAGATGAACTAGCCAAAGAGCGTGATAAATTAGCGCAAATTTTGGGCTCAGAACGTCGTATGTCGACACTGCTTAAAAAAGAAATTCAAGAAGCCGCTGAAATGTACGGTGACGATCGTCGCTCGCCAGTGATTGAGCGCTCAGAAGCGAAAGCACTTAACGAAAAAGATTTAATTCCGTCAGAGTCAGTTACTGTTGTGCTATCAGACAAAGGCTGGGCACGCGTTGGTAAAGGTCATGACTTAGATGTACAAGGCTTAAATTATCGCTCAGGTGACGGCTTTAGAGCCTCTGCTCGTGGTAAGAGTAATCAACCTGCGGTATTTTTAGATTCAGCAGGGCGGGCGTTTGCAACTGATGCGCACAGTCTACCTTCGGCGCGTAGCCAAGGGGAGCCAATGACAGGTCGTTTTAACTTAACACCAGGTGCTAATTTTGAGCACGTGGTAATGAGTGAAGACGAGCAAGTATTGCTTATGGCGTCAGATGCAGGTTACGGCTTTATTACCGACTTTAAAGACTTAGTGAGTAAAAATAAAAATGGTAAAGCGCTGGTAAGTGTCCCTAAGGGTGGAATATTACTTTCTCCTATTAGAGTGAACGATGTTGCTAGCGATTACTGTATGGCTATTTCTAACGAAGGTCGAATGCTTTTATTCCCGCTGCGAGACTTACCAAAGTTAGGCAAAGGTAAAGGTAATAAAATCATCTCTATACCAGGTGCTAAAGTACAAGCCCGTGAAGAGTTTGTAAAAGTACTTGCTGTTGTACCACAAGGAAGCAGTGTTACGCTTCATGCTGGTAAGCGTAAACTAACGCTTAAACCAAGTGATTTAGAGCATTATCATGGTGAGCGAGGGCGTAGGGGTAATAAACTACCGCGCGGCTTACAGCGTGTTGACGAAGCCGTTGTTGAGCTAACCCCACAAGATGATGAACCAATAGAAGCCATTAACGAAGAGTAACCAATTACTTTTTTGTATAAATAAAAACGGTCTGCATTTGCAGGCCGTTTTTGTTTTAAAATAAAGAGCTTGCATATTTCAGCGTACACTTGTGCGCTATTGACTCGTCTGTGTCACAAAATAACGCTATAATGATCATAATTGATCTTTGGAGAAACTCATTTGCTAGCTGTTATACGCGTTTTTATTATGCTGATGTTTATATTATTCAGTTGTATTTTTGGTTTATTACTTTCGATTATAAGACCATTTCATCCCAATAATGTACATATTATAGCGGGCTGGTTTGGCTCAATGGCTAAAATGATTGGCGTTAAATTAGTTTTAATACGTCATAAAGATGCAATTGATGCAGGCCCTGCAGTTTATGTTGCTAATCATCAAAATAGCTACGACTTATTTACAGTGCCAGCAATGGTGCCAAAAAATTGCGTAAGTTTAGGTAAAAAAAGCTTAAAGTGGATTCCGTTTTTTGGTCAGCTTTACTGGTTGTCGGGTAATATATTAATAGACAGATCTAATCGCTCCAAAGCGGCGGGAACTATTTCAAAAGCAGCCGAAAAAATTAAGAAGAATGGCTTATCTGTATGGATGTTTCCTGAAGGTACACGAAGTTACGGAAGAGGTTTATTGCCGTTTAAAACTGGCGCGTTTCACACCGCAATGAGCGCAGATGTACCCATGATTCCAGTATGTATGAATACAACACATAAAACCATTAAGCTAAATCGTTGGGATAATGGTACAATTCACATCGAAATGTTAGCGCCTATACCGCTTGATAAAGAAATTAGCGCGCGTGAGCATGCTAAAAGCGTGCATAGCATTATGGCTGCTAAAATAACTGAATTAGATGCTCAAGTGAGAGAAAAATAATGGAAAACTGGCGTGAAATAAGTGAAGACATCGTAAGTTCACTACTTGAAGATGGATCAGATCCTGAAATACTTTATGAAGTAGAACACCATTTTGTGTGTGAAGACTTCCCTAAACTAGAGCAAGCTGCATTGGCTGCTTTTAAATTAGGCTACGATGTTGAAGAGCCAGCAGAGCTTGAGCTTGAAGATGGCAGTAAAATTTGGAGCTTTGACATTGTAGTTGAAGCTGAGCTAGATGTAGACGTTATTATGGAAGACGTTGATAAGCTAGCGCAACTAGCCGTTGAGTGCGACGTTGAATACGACGGTTGGGGTACTTACTTTCAAGAGTAATTAATTACCCAGCATTAGAAAAATAGTAAAGGCGAGCATTTAACAATGCTCGCTTTTTTAGTTTTACCCCCTATTTAAGCTTTAAATACACTCACTAGCCTCTATATAAATCAAAAATGCACATTACTAATTTAAATATTGTTATTACCAATTTAAATGCGGTTATTACCAATTTAAAATTACCCTTGAATTTATCTCTATTTTTGTTTTTTATTCATACTAAATTAATATTACCCATAATTATTGGTAAGCAGTGTTATTTATTTTTTAGTACTTATGTCTGAAATTAAAATTTATTTTTAAAAATTAATTCGTTACTTAATAAAATCTAATGTTTTGATTAAATTGAAAATTAAATTTGTTTTTAAGTAGTAATAAAGATGGAAGTAATACTTATTTGCTGTACCACACTGTGTTGACATATTGGTAACAATAAATATAACCTTTACCCCGCCTTCGGGTATACTTTTTGGTAATGTTAATTGGTAAGTTTTATTTGCCATTTAAATTACCATTACTATTCATACACAATTAAAAACCTGTATAGCGGTAAGATCTAAGTGTTAGTGAATTTCACTAACCTAAGTAGTTAGGTTGTTTTTATGTTCAGGTTTAAAGGAATAAAGATAATGATTAACCACAAGAAATTGTTTATTTGCACTGCAATTACTGCAACCTCAGCGTTATCTCACGCTGCAACTATTAATAACCCTGGCTTTGAAAGCGGTTTTAGTAGTTGGAACGAAACTGAGCCAGCGGCTATTTCATCTGATGCATATAGCGGATCTAAATCGTTAAAAATTCAGGGTAGTCCTGCACGTGTTTATCAATTAGTAAATATTCAGCCAAACACTGAATATACGTTAAGTGCTTATGTACTTGGTAAAGGGCAGATTGGGGTTAACGACTTAAACGGTTTATTTAAAAACAAAACCTTTGATGTATCGTCTTGGACTAAGGTAACTAAAACGTTTACTTCAGCGAATACCAATTCACTGCAAGTATTTGCTAAGCATTACAATAGCTCAAGTGATGTACGCTTTGATAATTTTACATTAGTTGAGGGCAGTAATAATGGCGGTGGCACTGATGATGGTGCAGGATCTGGAGACGGTACAACGATTCCAAGCAGCATTACAAGTGGTAGTGTTTTTGATTTAGAAGGGGATAGCCCTAACCCGTTAGTTAACGATAGTACGTTAGTGTTTGTACCTTTGGAGGCACAGCATATTACGCCTAACGGGAATGGCTGGCGTCATGAGTACAAGGTAAAAGAAAGCTTGCGTGTTGCCATGACACAGTCTTACGAAGTATTTGAAGCAACTGTAAAAGTTGAAATGTCTGATGGCGGTAAAACAATTATTTCACAGCACCACGCCAGCGATACTGGGACTATTTCTAAAGTGTATGTTTCAGATACTGATGAATCAGGTTTTAACGACAGCGTAGCGGGTAATGGCATTTTTGATGTCTATGTTCGTTTGCGTAATACCAGTGGCAATGAAGAAAAATTTGCGCTAGGTACTATTACAAGCGGTGAGTCATTTAACTTGCGAGTGGTAAATAATTACGGCGATGTAGATGTAAGTGCACTAGGTAATTCGTTTGGTATTCCTGTAGAAGATGATTCTGAATCTTACTTTAAGTTTGGTAACTACTTACAGTCTCAAGATCCAAATACTCTAGATAAATGCGGTGAATCAGGTAACTCTAATTCATTCAAAAATTGCTTTGAAGATTTAGGCATTACCCAATCAAAAGTAACAATGACTAATGTTACTTATACCCGTCAAACAAACTAAGTAGCCACTTAATTATGGCCACTCAATTGAGTGGCCATATTAAATATGCGTTTTAATTTACAGCCATTTTTTATTTTTAAAATACACACCAATACCGCCAGTGAGCACAATTAAAAATATGACAAAAGCACTAAACGCATAAGGGCTCTCTGTACCAGGAATACCTCCTACGTTTACACCTAAAAGCCCCGTTAAAAAGCCCAGTGGTAAAAAAAGTGCTGCCACTACAGACATAACATACATTCGCTGGTTTAACTGCTCAGAAACTTGGTTAGTGATTGTTTGCTGAATAATTTGCGCACGCTCAATCGAACTATCTAGCTCTTCAAGATAACGAATTAATAAGTTAGTGGTTTCATTAAGTTTTGCTTTATCGTCATCTAATAACCATAGGTAGTGGTTATTTACCATTGAGCTAAGGGCTTCTTTTTGCGGTTTTAAATAACGTTTTAAGGCAATAGTTTGGCGTCGCAATTGTGATAAGCCTTGGTTGTCAAACTTTTTACTTGGTTCATCTATTTCTTCTTCAAACTCGTCGAGTGTTTCATCTAGTGAGTCAATAACGCTTTGCATACGTGAGGTTAATTTTTGTGTAATAGAGCACACTAATTCAGAAATGTTGCATGGGCCTTTATTTTCATTTAAACAGGCGAGCGTATCTTGCACCGATAATAAACGGCGCTTACGGGTAGTAATAAGAATGTCTTCGCTAATAAATAAACGAATTGAAACCATGTCTTCAGGGCTTTGTGCTGGATTTAAATTTACACCACGTAAAAATAACATGTGCCCGTTAGTTGTAGCCGTAATACGTGGGCGTGTTTCATCAGCAATTAAAGACTCTAGTTCGTAATCGTTTAAATGAGGCTGTGCCTTGAGCCATTCAACTGCCTCACTTTGGCTATAATCCATGTGCACCCAAAGTTTACCTTGGCTTGGTTGCCAGCTATTTAGCTCATTAGTGCTTCCAATAGGACGAGCGCCGCCTTGTCCATCAAGTACAAGTGCATGTAGTAAACCATTAATCATAATTAGTTCTCATAATAGTGTATTTTTAATACTGTTAACTATAGTGTATCTACTTAGTTGCTTACAGGCTTACCTTTACTTTTAATAAGTTAAGCTTAAATAGCAAAATATATGCAGAGCCTCTGTGTTGAGCAAAGTGGCATTAAAGTACGGCTTAGCAAGGCGTGCATTGTGTGACCAGTTGCTTAAAAAGATCAATTTAATTTACTAATCGACTAGATAAATTTATTTCGTTGGTGTTTTTTGGCCTGTAGCGTATAAGTCACTTTTTTATTAAGGGCACATTTATGACAGCAAAGATCACAGTTGGTTGGCGTGAGTGGTTAAGTTTACCTGAGCTTGGTATTAACGAGATAAAAGCAAAAATTGATACTGGCGCTCGCACTTCATGTATTCATGCAATTAACATTGAAGAATACGAAGTTGACTCAGAAAAATGGGTTAAATTTACGGCCCAACCACTGCAAGATGATGAACAAACACAAGTCACTTGCAATGCAAAAGTTAAAAAAATGAAGTACGTAACCAGCTCAAGTGGGCAAAAAGAGCTACGCTACTTTATAGAAACTACATTACATGCAGGCGAGCATAGCTGGCCGATAGAGCTTACTTTAACAAGCCGTGCAACAATGAAGTTTAGAATGTTATTAGGGCGTACAGCCATGGAAAATCGTATAGTCGTTGACCCGGCTTTATCTCAACTATTAGGTCGTAAGGTTTAACTATGAAAATCGGTATTTTATCTCGTAACAGAAAGCTATATTCAACACGTCGCTTAATTGAGGCAGCAGAAGCACGCGGCCACGAAGTTAAAGTGATTGATGCATTGCGTTGTTATATGAATATCAACTCTGAGCAACCAGAAATTCACTATCGCGGTGAAAACTTAAAAGAATTTGACGCAATTGTCCCGCGTATTGGTGCATCAGTTACATTTTATGGCTGTTCGGTACTTCGTCAGTTTGAAATGATGGGCGTTTATCCTGTAAACGAATCAGTCGCTATTTCTCGTTCGCGCGATAAATTACGTTCACTTCAGTTACTTTCGCGCAAAGGCGTTGGTATGCCAGTAACAGGTTTTGCCAGCAAACCTGATGACGTAAAAGACTTACTAGAAATGGTAGGCGGTGCACCTGTTGTAATTAAATTACTTGAAGGCACACAAGGCATTGGTGTTGTACTTGCTGAAACACGCAAAGCAGCTGAAAGTGTTATTGAAGCGTTTATGGGCTTAAAAGCCAATATTATGGTTCAAGAATATATTAAAGAAGCGGGTGGTGCAGACATACGTTGTTTTGTACTAGGCGATAAAGTAATCGCAGCAATGAAGCGCCAAGCACAAGAAGGTGAGTTCCGCTCCAACCTTCACCGTGGTGGTAGTGCTACATTAGTACGCATTACTCCAGAGGAACGTAAAACGGCAGTAGCAGCGGCTAAATCAATGGGCTTAAATGTAGCGGGAGTTGATTTACTTCGCTCATCTCGTGGGCCACTTGTGATGGAAGTTAACTCATCACCAGGTTTAGAGGGCATTGAAATAGCAACAGGTAAAGATATTGCAGGTATGGTAATTGATTTCATCGAAAAAAATGCCTCAAGTAAAGGAACAGCAACACGTGGCAAAGGTTAAAATTAACCGTCCTTTTTCCTTATTAGGAGAAAATGTAGGCGTAGGCGAGCGTAAAACGCTTGCCTTAGAAGCAGCTAAGCTTTACACCCATTCACCACTTAATATTCCTATTGAAGTGGTTAATGGTGTAATGGAAGGCCCTGTGCTTATGGTGTGTGCGGCTATTCATGGTGATGAGCTAAATGGTGTAGAAGTTGTGCGTCAGTTACTTGCTAAAATAGATCCAAGCCAATTGCGCGGAACAATAATCGCTGTGCCTATTGTGAATGTGTTTGGCTTTATTCACAAATCGCGTTATTTACCAGATAGACGCGATATGAATCGCAGCTTCCCAGGTTCTGAACGTGGTTCATTAGCTGGGCGTATGGCTTATATGTTTTTTAATCAAGTGGCAGTACATTGTACTCACATTATTGATTTGCATACTGGCGCTATTCATCGTACTAATTTGCCGCAAATTCGCGCTAATTTAGAAGATGAAGCAACCGCTGAAATGGCTAAAGCATTTGGTACGCCGGCGGTTATAAATGCATCCCTTCGTAATGGTTCATTACGCAGTGAAGCCGCAAATTTAGGTATACCTGTTATTACTTATGAAGCAGGCGAAGCGCTACGCTTTGACCCTATCGCTATTGCGGCAGGTGTGCAGGGCGTTGATTATGTTATGCGCCATTTAAAAATGATCCGTGGCAAGCGCCCTAAAAAGTTACCAGATCCTATTATTGCAGGTTCGACTAGTTGGATACGTGCAGAGGTTGATGGCATTGTGCGTGCACAAGTATCACTAGGGGAGCATGTAACTAAAGGGCAAGTGCTTGCATATATAAGTAGCCCTCTAGGGGATTCTGAGCTTGAGCTTTTAGCGCCTAAAGGCGGTATTGTTATTGGTCAGCAAACGATGCCATTGGTAAATGAAGGTGATGCGGTATTCCACCTTGCTTACTTTGCAAACGACAATAGTTTAGTAGAGCAGCAACTAGAGAACTTTATTGATGAGATAAATGATTTAGATGACGAGCTTAAAACAGCTGAACTAAATAACTAATAGCTAAACTAAATTCTGTTTAGCTAAGCATTAAAAAGCCGCAGTAGGTAATTACTTACTGCGGCTTTTTTGTGGACATTGCTTTATCAACGATGCTTTTTAAACTATGTTTTTTTAGGACCAATAATACGCTTTATAACAGGGGTTTTAGTTGGCTTTGGTTCTTTATTTAAAACCATGACAGGACGGGTCACAAATAAATTGTTAGGGTAAATTACACGGTGCCCATCAATATGTTCAAGTACTACATTCATTAAGCCCATTTCAACAATGCGCCCTTCAACATGATTCGCACCATCAATAATTCGTACCCAATAACCAACGCGGCAATCGTTTTGAATAAACATCAGTAAAAATGCGGTGAGGTTACTCAATAATGACCAAGCGGCAAAAAGTGCTACCCCTAACATGGCAAATAAAGAAGAGCCTAAAACCAATAAACCACGCAGCTCTATACCCCAAAATACTAAAACCAAACACAGTACTACAAAGGCGAGTATAATTTTTAGTAAAAGTTCTGCACGGTATTTTCGGTGCAAATCTACTTTGCCTTTAATCGCTTTTTCGAGTAGTTTTTTGGTTATTTTTAATAGAAGAGGGAAAACCAAAATAGCGATTATAGTTACAACTAACTTATATTGTGATGCAAACAATTCTAAAACTTCTATTATTTCCACATTAGGTCCTGAACTTTCATAACAATTTAATGCAATTGGTATTAGTTTAACGTGTTTGTATTATTTAAAAAGTGTTTTTAACGCTTACTAGCCACTGGACTGAGTCTACATCATCGTAGCTATCAACAGGGGCGGCAATATCAATGTGGATCATGGTTCCTGAGTTTGCGCGACTCGGTGCCAAACGCAGACCAACGCCTACATTTTTCAATACATGTGCATTTTCACCGTTATCTTCATCGTTAAACCATGCTCTGCCTACATCTACAAAAGCTGCGCCACCCACTTTAAATAGTTGCAGTAAATCGTACTCCCAGTAATAGCGCTTTTCTAAATTAACTAAAAAGCTGCGATCGCCATGTTGATAATCCATCGGGTAACCACGCAGGCCTGTTTCGCCACCTAAAGTAAGCTGTTGATCAGCAGTCAGGTTTTTGGCGTATTGCACGCGGGCTTTAACATACCAAGATTGGTCTTCACTGGTATTTAAATAATATTGTACTTGGCTGGTGGCCATAAAGTTTTCGAGTTTTTTCTGTTCTTTATTCCAATAGCCATCAATATCAGCACTAAAACGCCATAAAGTATTATCGTTAGTAAAGTGGGCTTTTTTAAAGTTAAAAGAATACACCGCGCGGCTGTCGTCATTACTTAAGGACTCATCTGAATAGCCAATTAAGCTTTTAATATTCCAACCTAAATTTAAATCCTCAGTGCGAGATATACTGTCGAAGTTGCGTACTTTTATGTAGTTATCTTCAAACCAATGGCCGCTTATAAAGGGATAACTTAAGCTTCTGTCATCGGCAAGTGGTGCAAGTGTAGTGTCTATAGCTTCAAAGGTATGTTGCTCATCGGTATAGCCTAACGTTAGTCGCTGGGTCCAATTATTATTAAGCGCTTTAGAGTGTCCTATAAATACACGGTTTAAATCGGTAGTTTGATCAAATTCGCTAAACTCTTCGCCGCGTTTATATAGTGACTCTTCGCGCTGCTCAGAATAGCTTAAAATACCGTAACTAAAGGGGGTGTCAATTGCGTAAAATGGATAGGTTAGCTCAAGCAAATGGCGCTTGCCGTCGCTGTTATCGGCGTACTCTAAACGGCCTCGGTAGCGAGTAGATAAAATATTAGGATCGTCGTAAACAAATAAGTAACCGCTGCGATCGCTGTCAGTGGTACGCGAAAAAGAAAGGCGCTTACCCCACCCAAGCAGGTTAGATTCTCTAAAACCTATACTCGATTTGTTTTCTCCACCGCTTCGACTAAAGTTCACTTCAGGTAAAAGTGTCCATAAATCACGGGTAACCACTTCTACATTAACGTCGCCGTCGCAGTTTTCGGTAGCACTAATTTGTGCATCATATAAGTAGCTTTCTTTGCGAAGTAAACGCTCTGATTCTGCGAGCTTTTTAGCGTCGTACTTGTCACCTGGGGAGAATAATAAAAGGTTATTAATGACATCGGGCTCTGTTTGAATGTGAGCGCGATTAGCAAAACGGAATAGGGCAATATTTTCCTCTTCAAGCTCAGTATTAAATACATTAAGTTGCTTGAGCTTTATTGAGGCTATTTTAGCGTTACTATTACTGTGCGTGAGGGTTGTTTTGTCTTGAACTTCTCGGCGTAGGTTTTTATTTGTGCTTAAATCTGTCTGTTCTACAAGGCAGTTATCAGTTTTCATTGAAGATTGTTGTGCGAACGTATTAGGCACATAAAAGCTTAAAACCGTTAAACTAATACAACATTGTGCTATCCATTTCTTGCTCACCATTAAACCTCTTACTGCTACGTAGCAAATGACTATCGTAATATCAGCTTACATCATTGTTATTATAATGTAAGTAAAAGGTATGGATTTTGAAATTAATTAATTGTTACCCATATTCACTTTTGTTAATAGCCAGCTGGTTTGCAGCGACCTATGCGCTAAGCATTAAAAGCTAGCTTAAATAAAATGCTAAAGCGGCGAGTAAGTGTTCAGCTTCATGACCTTCGGCATTAATCCAGATGCTTTGGCTGTAATGCTCATAGTTTAAATTAAAGGTTTGATGATTATAGGTAAAGCGAACTTGATGGCGATCGGCGCCTGCAGAATATTCGTTGAGTGTTACTTCGTCTGAGTGTAAAAATAATGTACTCCACAGCTCAAAGTCTTCATCGTTTGGTAGCTCAATGGGATTAATCAAAATACATTTGTGTGTATGGTCATATTCTATTTGGGTCATAATGCTCTTAATTAGTAGCTAGGTAATGTCGAATTGCCGTTAAAAATTCGCCGCCGTACTTATTTAACTTAGTAAAACCAACACCTGAGACCTTTAAAAATTCACTGTCGTTTGTTGGCATAAGCTGCGCCATTTCGGCTAACGTTTTATCATTAAATACTACATAAGGTGGCACATCGTCGGCATCAGCAAGTTCTTTACGAAGTGCGCGCAGGCGAGCAAAGAGTTTTTTGTCGTAATTAAATTGCGCTAACTTATCTTGATAAACGTGTTTGGCTTGCAGGCGTGGCTCGGCTAATTGCAGTGCGTATTCACCTTTTAAAATTACACGCGCGGCTTCTGTTAATCTAAGTGACGCACCTTGTGTTATATCTTGGCTAAGTAAGCCTTGATGAATAAGTTGGCGTAAAATACTGAGCCAAAACTCACTGCTTTTATCTTTACCTATGCCGTAGGTACTTAATTCATGATGATTATTATCGCGGATGCGGCTCGTGTTTGCACCGCGAAGTAACTCAACAATATAACCAAGTCCAAAACGTTGTCCCGCTCTGTACACACACGAAAGTGCTTGCTGAGCGACTAACGTACCATCAAAGCTTTTTGGCGGATTTAAGCAAATATCGCAGTTGCCACAAGGTTCGCGTTGATATTCACTAAAGTAGTTAAGTAATATTTGACGACGACATGTTTGCGCTTCGGCAAAGCTTGCCATTGCGTTAAAGCGTTGTTCTTCTACGCGGCGGCGTTGTTCGTCGTCTATGTCTTCAAAAAAGCGCCTTACGCGACCTATATCAGCTGGGTCAAAATACATTATAGCTTCTGCGGCAAGTCCATCTCGCCCAGCTCGACCAGTTTCTTGATAGTACGACTCTATACTTTTTGGAATATCGTAATGCAGTACAAAACGCACATTAGGCTTGTTTATGCCCATACCAAAAGCAACGGTTGCGACCACTATCTGTATATCGTCACGGGCAAACCCGGTTTGTACAAATTGTCGTTGCTCGTTACTCATACCAGCATGATAAGCGGCAGCGTTTAGTCCTGCATCTGCAAGCTTTTCAGCAATGTCGTCTACGCGTTTACGGCTGGTGCAATAAATGATACCGCTTTGGCTTTTTTGCTCCTTTAGGTAGCGAAGCAATTGCACCATAGGTTTAAATTTTTCTTCTATGGTGTAACGAATATTGGGGCGATCAAAGCTGCCAGTATGAATATAAGGCTGTTGTAGTTTTAATTGCTCAACTATATCAAACCGTGTGGCTTTATCGGCGGTGGCGGTTAATGCCATCATTGGGACATGTGCAAAACGTTGCTTTAATTCGTTTAAGCGAAAGTAATGAGGTCTAAAGTCATGACCCCAATGCGACACACAGTGCGCTTCGTCAATAGCAAATAAACTCACATTTAAATGCGATAAACGCTCTATAAATTCGTGTTGTAATACTTTTTCAGGCGCCACATATAAGAGCTTAATTTGCCCCTGATGAAGCTGTTGATACACCAATTGCTGTTCTTCTCGTGCTAAGCTGTTATTAACGTAAGCGGCTTTTACCCCAAGAGCTTGCAGTTGCGTTACCTGATCTTGCATTAGCGATATAAGCGGAGATATAACAATGGTTACGCCTTCGAGTACTAAAGCAGGGATTTGGTAGCACACCGATTTTCCGCCGCCAGTAGGAAGCAATACAAGCGAGTCTTGACCGTTAATAGCGGCATCAATAACTGCTTTTTGACCGTCGCGAAATTCACTGTAGCCAAACACTTGTTTGAGGACAGTTTCGGGTTTACGCACAAGGGTGCTAGAAGGTGGAGTTGATGTATTCATTGGCGGGTATTTTAGTGGTTTTTTAGTGAGATGTCTTTAGCTGAGTTACTTGATAAATTATTTAAGTGGAGTCTCGTAGTTTTACACTATGTATGTTTTACTCATCTTACCTGTTTTGACATAGAGAATAATAATGAATAAAGAAATGTTAATTGAACAAGTGGGCGCGTTATTTGTAAATGGCATGCCGTTTAACCAGTTTTTAAAAATATCGGTTGAGTCGTTAAGCCCTGAACAGGCCAAAATTACGTTCCCTTGGCAGGATGTACTCATTGGTAATCCTGCGCAAAAAATACTCCATGGTGGTGTTATTTCAGCCGTACTTGATAATGTAGGCGGTATGCTCGCTGCAGCAAGTGTAATTGATAAACTCACCGATTTAGATATTACAAGCGTGCAAACAAAATTAGCCACGCTTGGGACTATCGACTTACGTACTGATTATTTGCGCCCTGGTAAAGGAGAGAGCTTTACTGCCAGCGCAACACTTATTCGTTCAGGTAATAAAGTATGTGTATGCAGAATGGAATTACATAACGAACAGTCTGTTCAAATTGCTTTTGGAACCGGCACGTATTTAGTTGGATAAAACGCGTATGGCAAGTAAACTAGCGGCCTTTTAAATCACTAAGTGTGTATTATGTCGATTGATACTGAGCAGCGTAAAGGTGCTATTTTTGCTTGTCTTGCTTTTTTAATGTGGGGCCTTGCGCCAATATACTTTAAGTTGATTCAGCATGTTTCTGCTTTTGAAATTTTAATGCATCGGGTTATTTGGTCGGTTGTGTTTTTAGTATTGGTAGTAAGTGTTTTACGGTATTGGGGTAAAATTAAACGCATTATCGTTCAACCTAAGCTTTTGCTTATGCTTGTTATCACCTCTGCACTGCTTGGGTTTAATTGGGGTTTATTTATATGGGCTATAAATAATAACCACATGCTTGATGCAAGCTTGGGCTATTACATAAATCCTCTTTTAAATGTATTACTGGGTATGCTTTTTTTAGGCGAACGCCTGCGTAAGTTCCAAGGCGTAGCAGTAGCCCTTGCCTTTAGCGGTGTAGTGCTGCAGCTAATTAGTTTTGGCTCGTTTCCGGTAGTTGCCTTTTCACTGGCTATATCATTTGCACTTTATGGTTTATTACGTAAAAAGTTACCGGTTGAAGCCTTGCCTGGCATTTTACTCGAAGCACTTATATTACTGCCTGTCGCACTTATTTATTGGTGGTTAATGGTGCCTACAGCAACATCAAGCCTGCCAGCTAATGATTGGCATACTAATGTACTACTGATTAGTGCAGGTATTGTAACTACATTACCACTGCTGTGTTTTACCGGTGCAGCTAAGCGTTTGCAATATACTACACTTGGCTTTTTTCAATACATTGGGCCAAGCTTAATGTTTATACTCGCTGTGGTGTTTTATGGTGAAGTGTTTGATGCAGAGCGGGTAGTAACATTTGCATGTATTTGGAGTGCACTGGCTATTTTTAGTTGGGACTCTTACCATCAATCACGCAAACGTAAAAAAGCGGCTATTACAGCCGCAGAAGTATAATTAACTAATAAAATGGTTAACTAACTACTTTATTACGACCAGATTCTTTAGCGTCGTAAAGCTTTAAGTCGGCCTGTTTTAAAAGTTCATCAATTTGATAAACAGGCCCGTTTGCAAAGCCAATAGAAATGGTGAATTTTATTTTAGCTTTACTAAACTCTTGGCTATTCATTTCTATAAAATACCTAAAGCCTTCAAGGCGTTTAAGGGCTTCTTGTTTATCTGCATCTATAAAATAAACTGCAAACTCTTCACCACCTAAGCGCGCTACTAAGTGCTTTTTAAAGTATTTACTGAAGCAAATAGAGAGCCCTTTTAATACTTCGTCGCCAACATCGTGTCCGTATGTATCGTTAATTGATTTAAAGTGATCAATATCAAGCATAGCTAAAGCACCGTCACCTTTAGTATGTTTTATTTGCTTTAATGATTTTTCAGCTTCTTCAAAAAAGTAACGACGATTTGGTAAATTAGTTAAATAATCCGTGTTGGCTTGTCGCCTTATGGTGGCTATAAGGTCTAACATATCGACGTTTTGACTAAGCCTGCAGTAAAACTCTTCGCTATTAAAAGGTTTGTGCAAATAATCGTTTGCGCCATTTTTTAAAAATAAACTAGAAAGCCCTACAGAGTCAGAACCCGAAATACCAATAATAGCTTTTTCATCATTGCTGTATAAGCGGCGAATCTCGCTACATAGTTCATCGCCATTCATATTGGGCATTTCATTATCAGTAATAATAACTGAAATATCAGGTGAAGCTTCAAGCAGGTTTAACGCTTCTTGTCCGTCTTGTGCTTCAATAATTTGATACTTATGGCGCACTAATAAACTACAAATGTATCGTCGGGTCGATTTAGAGTCGTCAACAACGAGTACTTTTACATTTTCGTTGCGAGGCAGGCGCTGTAACTGTTTTTCGAGGTACTGATAAGCTTGTTTATTTTCTTTAATGATGTAATCGATGATTGGGTATTTTTCTACAGTGTCGCGAGTTTTTTTATCAATATTGCCCGTCATTACAATAGTTGGAATGTCTGCATTAATAGTACAAGGTATTGCCTCACCTAATGGGGCATCAGGTAATATGAAGTCAACTACAGCGCAAAAATAGCTATTTTTACTTATAAGCTCTTTTGTTTGCGCTAATGACTCAGCTATATCAACTTCATAACCAGCCTTAAGCGCGATGTGCTTTTGCACTCGCGCCATGGCAGGTGTATCTTCAACTATTAGTATTTTTCGCGTCACGGAACAACCCTATATATATTTTGCAAAAATATTTGCTTATACAAGTTGTAACTGTTAAAACGCAAAAAAGCAAATAACTTAAATACTTACAGATTATCCGCTTCTGAATAATACTCTTGGCTAATCGGCGCCGGGCTCGACATTTTTGAACGGCCAAATAAAGTATGAAACTTAGTTTTGCAGGTCGTTAGTTTTAAGTATTTTACCCAAGCTCGTTCGATTGGGTTGGTAGGTTCTTGTGAGCCAGTTACGACTGCTACAAACTGTTCTTGGTGTTCGTTTTGCGGCTCAATTGTTTTACTGTATAAGCCTTTTAAAACAACTCCGTGTTGTTCAAGTATGCTGGCTTCTAATAAGGTGAAGTTTCCGCTGCGGCTAAAGCCTCGTGGAAAGTTTTGATCATCATAAAATTGACGTTGGCTAACAAATGCTTGGCGTAGTAATGAAATGTTATTGCTCATAGCTTTATCCTCATACCTTAGTAATTAGCTGGAGTATGATGCAAGTTTGGCAATTTATTAAACAAATTATTTTTATCGTGAGGATAAAAAATTGGATATCGATTTATTAAAAACATTTGTTGAGGTAGTGCGTACGCGTCACTTTGGTAAAGCGGCCGAAAACCTTTATATTACGCAGTCTGCAGTGAGCTTTAGAATTCGCCAATTAGAGCAAGGACTTGGTGTTAATTTGTTTATTCGCCAGCGTAATAACATTCAACTTACAGCACCTGGCGAGCGTTTATTACCCCATGCACAAATGATTATTACGGGCATGCAACGCGCCAAAGTGGATGTTGCGCTTGCCGATAATATGCATAAGCAAATTAGCTTAGCAGGAACGCCCAATATTTGGGATGCTTTTTTACAGTTTGGTATAACAAATATTGTATCAGCGATGCCGGGCGTGTCATTAGTCGCAGAAGTTAAAGCACAACAAGAAAGCACTCGGCTGTTATTAGAACGCACGCTTGATTTGGCAATATTGTTTGATCCACCAAAAGTAGACGAGCTAGTGGTAGAGCGAATCTGTGAGTTGCCAATCATTCCCGTAAGCGGATACGACACTGCAACGAACGAAAACTTTTTTGATAATCAGTATGTATATGTTGATTGGGGAACTACTTTCTCACTTTGGCATGCGCGTCAGTTTACCGGTAAAACACCGCCTTATTTTAGAACCAGCACAGGACGTATTGCACTTGATTTAATACTGCAATGTGGCGGCAGTGCATTTATACCTCAAGTATTGGTAGAAGGGCATTTAGAAAAAGGTGAACTGTTTCATGTTAAAGATGTAGAAAATACCTCGCGAGACGTGTTTATAGCGTATCACAGAGACAACGAGCAAAAAGAGTTAATAGAAACCTTAGTTAATTTACTATCGCAAATGACCCCAAGCTTGTCATTAAAGAAAAGTAAGTAAGTTCGGCCGTTTATTAGGCTTTCATGTTATTTTGATTTCAAATTTAATGCATTTTTATTAATAAAAAAAGACATTAATATTTCCATTGTAATATTACTGTCATTTAGCGGTGACAAAATGCAGCAGTTTTAAAAAATTAGTCTTTTGTGATTATCCAAGGAAATAACATGAAATTTGTAAAATCGAGCTTATGCTTAGCACTATTAAGTGGTTTATCTTTTAATGCACTTGCCGATGTAGACATTTACGGTAAAGCGAATGTAACAGTGCAATCATCTGATGACGGCGAAGGATCTTTTACTGAGATAAAAAGTAATGCATCTCGTCTTGGTGTTAAAGGTTCTGAAAAAATAAATGATAGTTTAGAAGCGGTATATAAGTTTGAGTTTCAAGTTGATGTGTCTGATGCTGATTCAAAAGGCGATAACGACGACAATATTTCTGCGCGTAACCAATACGTTGGTTTAAAAGGTGCGTTTGGCCAAGTGGTTATTGGTCGTAACGATACTGCGCTTAAACAATCTCAAGGTAAGTTAGACTTGTTTAACGACCTTGAAGGCGATATTAAAAATGTATTTAAAGGTGAAAACCGTTTAGGGAATACTGTTAGTTATTCATCAAACTCATACGAAGGTTTTAAAGTACTTGCTACTTTTGTAGCTGAAGATGATGTAGACGCTGATAACGGTTACTCAATGGCGGTTACTTACGGTGACGTGGCACTTAAAAAGAGCGCAGTATATGCCTCTATCGCAGCCGATAGTGAAGTAAATGGCTACGATGTAGTACGCGCGTCAATCCAAGGTAAAGTTGAAAACTTTAAGTTAGGTGCAATGTACCAAACACAAGAAAAAGTTGACGGCAGCGCAGAAGCGGATGGTTATCTATTAAATGCAGCTTACAGCATGGGTAACAACACATTTAAAGTACAATACCAAGACATGGACTTTGACGACAGCGACGATAAGTCAGCAATATCAGTTGGTCTTGATCACAAATTAAATAAAAACATTAAAGTATTTGGCTTTTACTCAAGCTTCGACATGGACAACAACGTTGACCAAGACTACGTAGGCTTAGGTATGGAATACAAGTTTTAACTATTCGCTAAATTAGTTAAAACACTCCCTTTTTAACCGCGCTCTTTTGAGTGCGGTTTTTTTTGCTTTAAATTATTTACTTAGCCGCCCATAATAGAGCTTCATTTGGAATGAGGTGCGAGTCCTCGACTGTTCCCGCAACTGTAATTAGCGCAAAGCTTTAAGTCAGATACAAATGGTATAATACCAATTTTATTAAAAACATGATCTTTCTAGCGAATTAAATAACTTACTAACTTCGTTAAAAATTATTCATATAGAACAAGTATATGTCATAATTTCCGCTTTGTTATTAAGCTATTTCTTTGTCGCTATAATAAATCACTAATTTAGTGCAATTGGTATAAATTCTTTTAACGAGCGGGTTTACTCATTTTTTCTTGTAGTGCATTAGTATTTTTATCGCATTTTAGTGAGTTTAATCCCGTCTAGGACTGACTATTGCACACTCAAACGCCATTAAATATACCATTACTAAACGTTAAAAACGTATCGTGGGGTATTGGCAATAAAACGATCCTCAAAAAAATAAACCTTACAATACACGAAGGTAAATTTGTTGGTTTAATTGGACCTAATGGCGCAGGTAAATCGAGCTTATTGCGTTGTTTATATCGTTTTAATAAACCCAGTGATGGCGTTGTAGAGTTTAACAACACCGATATTTGGCAGCTAAAAAGCGATGAGTACGCAAAAAAAGTAGCGGTTGTTTTACAAGAAACCCCGTCGCAATTTAACTTAAGCGTATTTGATGTTATTGCACTTGGGCTAACGCCTCATAAATCGCTATTTAGCTCAGTAACTAACATTGATAAACAAAAAATTACCCAAGCTATCAACACTGTAGGGTTGGCAGATCATATCGATCAAAGCTTTGAGTCACTTTCGGGTGGTGAAAAGCAACGTGCCTTGATAGCCCGTGCCATAGTTCAGCAACCTCAGTTGTTAATAATGGACGAACCAACTAGCCATTTAGATGTTAAATACCAAATACAGGTAATGGAGCTTGCTAAATCGTTGGGTGTAACGGTGTTTGCATCGTTTCACGATTTAAACTTAGCTTCTGCAATGTGCGATGAACTAGTGATTATTAAAAATGGTGAAATTACACATACAGGCACGCCAAGTGAGGTATTAACCGAAAACATGCTAGGCGACGTTTTTGGTGTCTGCGCTCAAGTAAATAACCACCCGCAAATATCGGAGTCGGGAAATAGCATCCCTCATATCACTTACTTTTATGGTTACGAATAATATGAGCGCAGTTAATACTCGCCAATCACTTGCGCTATTTATCAGTGCTGCAGCTGCTTTATTTAGCTTATTTGCAGCACTTAGTTTTGGCGCAGCAGAGACCTCACTTCAAGATGTATTTAATAGCTTTTTACTCTCAAATGATGCGTCTTTTAATTCGCGTATTATTTTTGAACTAAGAATGCCACGCACATTACTCGCCTTTTTAGCCGGCTCTGGCTTAGCAATTGCGGGGCTTATTTTACAAACGGTAACGCGTAACCCTTTAGCCGATCCTTACTTATTTGGTATATCGTCGGGTGCCTCATTTGGCGTGGTGTTACTTATGGCATTAGCAGGTATTAGCGCAGGTTTTATGTTATCGGCAGCAGCGTTATTAGGTAGCTTACTTGCCATGAGTTTATTAATACTTATTGCAGGTAGGCAGCAAAGTGCACAGGTAGAATCAATGCTATTAGCTGGTGTTGCGCTGTCGTTTTTATTTAGTGCATTTACCAGCTTGTTACTTTATTGGAGCGATCCTCAGGCGGTAGCCGCTATTTTATTTTGGACACTGGGCAGCTTTTCGCGTGCGCAGTGGGCTACGCTTTGGTTACCTTTATTGGTAATCACATTGTGTACGTTTGTAATGCTGAGCTTTAGAAGGCAACTCAATGCTATGTTACTTGGCGATGAAAGCGCAATTACATTAGGTGTTAGGGTTCAGCGCTTTAGAATACTTATGCTGGTGTTGAGCTCATTAATTACCGCTGTGCTGGTGGCTATGTGTGGTGGTATTGGGTTTGTAGGATTAATGGTACCGCACATTGTGCGCTTTTTTATCTCCCAAGGCACCATCGCGGGATTGCTAGTAACCAGCTTAGTGGGCGGTACATTTATGGTGTGGGTTGATGTACTTTCGCGCTCATTGCTGAAAAACCAAGAACTGCCCGTAGGTGTTATTACTGCAGCTATTGGTAGCGTGTTCTTTTTGAGTTTATTGTTTTTTAGAAAGCGAAGGGTGTAATTCCATGAAAACCTTAATGGTGCAAGGCACTACATCAGATGCTGGTAAAAGCACTTTAGTTGCTGCCCTTTGCAGGGTGTTTGCTAAGCGTGGGGTGAAGGTTGCGCCTTTTAAACCACAAAATATGGCACTTAATAGCGCAGTAACAAAAGATGGCGGCGAAATTGGTCGTGCGCAAGCTTTGCAAGCAATAGCAGCTAAAGTAGAGCCAGAAATAGACTTTAACCCTATATTACTTAAACCTAATAGCGATACTGGCGCACAAGTGATTATTCACGGAAGAGCCATTAGTAATATGGAAGCGGGCAAATATCACGACTATAAAAAAGTGGCGATGGATGCAGTAATTACCTCACATAACCGCTTAGCTAAACGCTTTGATTTACTCCTCGTTGAAGGGGCAGGTAGCCCTGCTGAAATAAACCTGCGTGAAAACGATATTGCCAATATGGGTTACGCCGAAGAGGTAGATTGCCCAGTAATTATAATTGCTGATATTGATAAAGGTGGTGTGTTTGCACATTTGGTAGGTACGCTTGCGTTGTTAAGCGAGTCAGAACAGGCGCGCGTAAAAGGCTTTGTTATAAACCGCTTTCGAGGCGATATAAGTTTGCTGCAAGGTGGGCTTGATTGGCTTGAAGAATACACAAACAAACCCGTACTTGGCGTATTACCTTATTTGCACGACCTCGCGCTTGATGCTGAAGACGCCGTCGCCATTGATAATAATGTAACCAACGCCACAATTAATATTGCAGTGCTGCTTGTACCCCACATTAGTAACCACACCGATTTTGATGCACTGCGTTTGCACCCAAACATTAATATAAATTATGTGCGCCACACGCAAACTATCCCAGACGTTGATCTGATAATTCTCCCTGGCAGTAAAAATGTACTGGGCGATTTAACCTTTTTGAAAAATGAAGGCTGGGACACTCAAGTTAAGCGCCACTTACGCTATGGCGGCAAAGTACTTGGTATTTGTGGCGGCATGCAAATGCTGGGCAATACCATTAACGATCCTGATGGTATTGAATCGTCATTAAAGCAAGTAAATGGGCTTGCTCTATGCGACTTTGAAACCACGCTAACAACACAAAAAGTATTAACTAAAATAACCGCTACACTGCTTTTAAATAACCAATCAACACCCTGTAGTGGTTACGAAATACATGCAGGGATTAGCCAAGGTGCAGCGCTTAATAAGCCATTTTTAACCTTTGATGAAAGCCACCCTTATGGCTTTAAAACAGATGGCTTTATTAGCGA
Organism: Pseudoalteromonas sp. SG45-3; assembly: GCF_014164075.1. Classification (NCBI taxonomy): domain Bacteria; kingdom Pseudomonadati; phylum Pseudomonadota; class Gammaproteobacteria; order Alteromonadales; family Pseudoalteromonadaceae; genus Pseudoalteromonas; species Pseudoalteromonas sp. SG45-3. The sequence goes on from NZ_JACJEN010000002.1 coordinate 319,840, forward strand.
CGATAACGCCATTGCAGGCACTTATTTACATGGCTTATTTGATGAAGCCGATGCTACATCGCAAATTTTAAAATGGGTAAAACCAGGCGCCTCAATTAATCCAATTAGTATTGCCACTCATCGCGAGCAGCAGTTAGAACGATTAGCAACCATGTGCGAAACACATTTAAACATACAGCAAATTATCTCGATTTATGAAGGGCACAATAATGACTGAACAAAATAACGATAAACACAAGCAGCGCCAACAAAAAGTAAAAGAACAAGTGGATACACGTGTTGCGGCAGCGCAAGATGTAAAAGGTATTTTTCAGGTAATTACCGGTAATGGTAAAGGTAAATCAACCTCAGGCTTTGGCGTTGTAGCACGTTGCGTAGGGCATGGTAAAAAAGCGGCTGTTTGCCAATATATTAAAGGTACGTGGGAATGTGGCGAGCGTAATTTATTACAAGGTGCAGGTGTTGAGTTTGTTGTAATGAACACCGGTTTTACCTGGGATACGCAAAATAAAGAAGCCGATACCGCAGCCGCCCAAGCAACATGGCAAGAGTCAAAACGTATGCTTGCTGATAGCAGTATTGATTTAGTATTACTCGATGAGCTTACGTATATGGTGACCTACGGCTACGTTGATTTAGATGAAGTGGTAACAGCGCTTAATAACCGCCCACCAATGCAGTCAGTTATTATTACAGGGCGTGCAGCGCATCGTACTTTAACAGACCTTGCCGACACAGTAAGTGAAGTACGTAATGTAAAACATGCATTCGACTCAGGCATAAAAGCGCTCGAAGGGTTTGATTACTAATGTTTAAAGCGTTTTTTATTGGGGTGCTGCTTTTTTGTGTATCGGGCAGTGCACTTGCAGAGCTGGCTAATGATTCTAAAAAACTGCGAATAATCGCGCTTGCACCGCACATTGTCGAAAACCTATTTGCCATAGGGGCGGGCGATAATATTGTGGGCACGGTTGATTACGCCGACTACCCAAGTGAAGCCCAAAGTATTGAGCGCATAGGGGGGTATTACGGCATCTCGCTTGAAAAAGTATTGGCGCTTAAACCCGACTTAGTTATTGCGTGGAAAAGCGGAAATCAAAGCGAAGATTTAGCCCAAATAGAGCGTTTAGGTATAAAAGTGTATTTGAGTAATCCCACCACAATCGCTGGTGTAGCCGACGAGTTACTTACTTTTGGTGAATTTACAGGGAATATTGAGCAAAGCCAACAAGCGGCAAGCGCATTTACACAAAAACTAAACGCGATTATTAAAAGCCAGCAAGATAAAAAAAATATTACCGGATTTTATCAGTTATGGGCTGAGCCCATGATGACGGTAGGTAAAAACACATGGATAAATCAGCTGATTGAAACATGCCATGTAAGTAATGTATTTGCCGATAGCGTTACAGATTATCCGCAAATTAGTATCGAAAATGTTATTGTTACTAAGCCGCAAGTTATTATTATCCCTGATGAAAAATCAAAAACACCACAGCCGGTTGTTAATTGGCAAAAGTGGCCAGAAGTACCAGCAGTTAAAAATGATCAATTTATTAGCGTAAATGCCGATTTATTACATCGTTTTACTCCGCGCATGCTAGATGGACTCGCGGATATGTGTGTTAAAATAGACGCATCACGTAAACAGATTAAGAGTACACAATGAGCAATTGGGCTACATTTTTAGAAAGTGAATTACAGCAACCTTACATGCAGCAAACGTTAGAGTATGTGGCTAATCGCCGCAATGAAGGTGTTGCTGTTTACCCGCCTGAAGCTCAAGTATTTAGTGCTTTTGATGCCACCGCACTTAATGACATCCGCGTTGTAATTTTAGGACAAGACCCATACCACGGGGAAGGGCAAGCGCATGGCTTGTGTTTTTCGGTATTGCCTGATGTAAAAAAGCTGCCACCGTCGCTTAAAAATATGTATAAAGAGTTAGCTGTCGATATCAGCGGGTTTATTATTCCTGAGCATGGTTACCTGCAAAGCTGGGCAGATCAGGGCGTGTTTTTACTCAATACAGTATTGACCGTGGAGCAAGGGCAAGCGCATTCACATAAGCATTTAGGATGGGAGCAATTTACCGATAATGTAATTGCCCATATTAATAAGCACTGCGAAGGTGTGGTATTTATTTTATGGGGGGCACATGCACAAAAAAAAGGTAAAGGCATAGATAGCGCTCGCCATCATGTTTTAAAAGGACCGCACCCATCGCCGCTTTCGGCGCATAGAGGCTTTTTTGGTTGTAAGCATTTCTCACAAACGAATGAGTTATTGCAAGCCCAAAAAGATAAGCTAATTAACTGGCAAATCTAATTTATTCTAAAGAACTCAAATTGTTTAAACCATTAAAAAAGGCTTCCAGATTCTGGAAGCCTTTTTGTTTAGTTGGGGCGTATTGAATTAAAAATCGAGCTCATCAATTGCAATACTGTCTGTAAAGTAGTCTAGTTCTTGTAGTTCTTTACGTAGGCGCTGTTTGTCTTTTATTGCTTCTATTTCACGCCATTTTCTTTTTTTATTTTTTTGAGAGGTTTTTCTTGTTGTATCTGGTCCTTCTAATATCTCTAATATATCGTTTAGGCTATCCATGAACTTCTCCTATTGATTTTATTGACCTCAAGAATACCTATACCACAGGCCTAGTTAAAATAGAATAAAAAAGTGACAGTTATGTTACATAAGTGTGATTAATTGATGAAGGTTTATACGAAGATTATATGAAGGTTAAATAGAGAAGTAGCCAATTTTAGGCATAAAAAAACGCCGCTATTGCGACGTTTTCTAAAACACGATTATAGCAAATTACATTGCTTTAAAACGCGCTTCTAGTTGTTCTTGTGCATCAGCAAAAGAGCGAATACCTTCAGCCAGTTTTTCAGTAGCCATAGCATCTTGGTTATGTAACCAACGGAACTGCGCTTCTGTAAGTGGTTCTGGTTTTGGCTCTTTAGGAATATCTGTTTCTAGCAAGTATTCCTGTGCGCCTTCAAGGTTACCTAAATCTTCTAAAAGATTAGGGCTAATAGTTAGCTTGTCACAACCTGTAAGTGCAATAATTTCGCCTGTATTACGGAAACTTGCACCCATCACAACTGTTTTGTAGTCATGGCGTTTGTAAAATTCAAAAATGCTGCGTACAGACTGAACACCTGGATCTTGTAGCGGATCGGTTGGTTTTTCCATACCGTTAGCAACATGCCAATCTAAAATACGACCAACAAATGGCGAAATTAGAAATACGTTTGCATCGGCACATGCGCGAGCTTGGGCATCGCTAAATAATAAAGTAAGGTTACATTTAGTACCTTCTTTTTCTAGCTGCTCAGCGGCTTTAATGCCTTCCCACGTAGACGCTACTTTGATTAAAATTTTATCTTTGCTTACACCTTCTTTTTCGTAAAGGCTAAGTAGAGTATGTGCTTTATCAATAGTCGCTTGCGTATTAAACGAAAGGCGTGCATCTACTTCAGTAGAAATATAACCAGGAACAATCTCACTAATTTCTTTACCAAGTAATACGGCAAAGTAATCACATGCTAGTTCAAGTTGTTTAGCTGGCTCTTGCTCGGTTTCTTTTGCATAGCTCCAAGCTTTATCTAGGTAAGGCTTATATGCTTCAATCTCGCTCGCTTTTAATAAAAGCGACGGGTTTGTAGTTGCATCTTCTGGTTGATGCTTTTTAATAGCTTCAATATCACCAGTGTCGGCTACGATAGATGAATGTTGTTTTAGCCTTTGTAGAGCTGAAGTCATTTGCTTTCCTCATTCCAAGCAAGTTAAAAGAAAAATCTAATCACTCTTAATATATACAATCCATACTGCAACAGTGTGACAATGCTTGATAGGTCTTATGTCCTTATCAATAGAAAAACGGCAATGCATGGGTTATTAAGAGAGGATTTATTTAAACAAAACGTGCTTTTCGTTTCATTTAATGTTGAAATTGACACTAAATAAATTACAAGTCAATAGCTAACTATGATCACTGTTATTTCACCTGCAAAAAATCTTGATTACGAAACGCCACCCGCAACAGACAAGTTCACTCAGCCTGAATTACTAGAGCACAGCGAAGAGCTCATGAAAGTATGCCGTGAACTAACACCAGCGCAAATTGGCAGTTTAATGAAAATTAGCGATAAGCTATCTGGGCTTAACGCAGCACGCTTTAGTGAGTGGGCACAGCCGTTTACACAAAGTAATGCTAAACAAGCAGTGCTTGCCTTTAATGGCGATGTATACGGCGGTTTAGATGCAAGCACGCTTAAAGCTAGCGAGCTTGATTACGCACAAAACCATTTGCGTATTCTCTCGGGTTTATACGGCTTATTAAAACCACTTGATTTAATGCAAGCTTACCGTCTTGAAATGGGCACCAAGCTTGAAAACTCGCGTGGCAAAAACTTATACGAGTTTTGGGGCAGCGTAATAGCGAACAAACTAAACGACGTATTAAAAGCACAAGACGCGCAATACTTAGTTAACCTTGCTTCAAACGAGTACTTTAAAGCGGTAGATAAAAAAGCATTAAATGCACAAATTATTACCCCACACTTTAAAGACTGTAAAAACGGTCAATATAAGGTAATTAGCTTTTACGCTAAAAAAGCACGCGGCATGATGGCGCGCTACATTATCGAAAATAAAGTAACGCAATTAAGTCAGCTTAAAGAGTTTACTGTGGCGGGTTATTACTTTAGCCCTGAGGCAACAGTTAAAGAGCTTGAGCCGGTATTTATGCGCGACGAACAAAATTAGGTCATAAGCTTAAATAAACAATTGAAAAGCCATGCATTGCATGGCTTTTTTGATACTGGCGTTATATTTGCAACTATATCTAATATTAATGAGATTATTAATTAAATAGGTGCAAACAAAATGATCAGTATTCCGTCAGTTGGCGAAGCCGAAAAACTAATAGAGGAAAAGCTCGGAGGGTGGTTTGATGTTGTTATCAGCCATATCCCTAATTTTATAGTGGCAATTGTAATTGCCATAGTATTTTCAATATTGGCGCGCTTTGCTGGCAAGCTGATGAAAAACGTGTTGCGCCGCTCTCTCGATTCAACGCAAATTGCCGACTTAATGGCGTCAATATTTAAAGTTATTGTGTTGTGCATAGGTTTATTTATAGCGCTCGATTTTGTTGGCTTAAAAGGCACTGTTACTTCGCTACTTGCTGGTGCGGGTATTGTGGGTTTAGCCATTGGTTTTGCGTTTCAAGACATGACCGAAAACCTAATTGCAGGTATAGCAATGGGTGTACGTAAGCCATTTAAAACAGGTGATGTAATAGAAACCGATGATGTGTTTGGTTCGGTGCATTCTATAAACCTACGTAACACGCTAATAGAGAGCTTTTACGGGCAACTAATACTTGTACCAAACAAAGTCTTATTTAGAAATGTACTAAAAAATTACACCACGCTAGGTATAAGACGTATAGAAGTACCCGTAGGTATTTCGTATGGCGACGACATAGAAAAAGCAAAAGACGTTATAGTCGATAAGATTAACGAATTTGACTTTGTAATACGTAAAGACGAAACCGCTGTATACGCTGAAGGTTTTGGCGACAGCAGCATTAACTTACTGGTGTGGTTTTGGATTAAATACCCAGGCGAGCCTGACTTTATGACGGTACGCCACAAAGGTGTTGTTGCCGTTAAGCAAGCATTAGACGAAGCTGATATTAGTATTCCTTTCCCAATTCGTACGCTCGACTTTGGCATTAAAGGGGGTGAAAAACTCGATGCCATGATAAGCGATAAAATAAGCCAGCAGTCATCCAATAAAGACAGTAGCGACGGTGCTGACTCTAGCCAAAGTGAGTAATTTAGTTAAAACTCATTAGGCAAAAGCATTGGGAAATAGTTACTTACCAGCAGCGCATTTTTACAGAGTAAAATTGCGCTTTTTTTATAAACGGATTATTAGCTAAAAGTTTAAATACCTAGTTTTGTGTTTATTGAATATCAATTCTAATTAGTTGCGTTTGGTCATGGGAGTATTAACAAGTAAAAGTAGTGTTTACCCAACGATTTTTTTACTGCCTTTGCTGCACACTCTGAAATAACGCCCTCATCTATTTCAATAACTAAATCATCCTTTTTAAGCCCGTTAGGTCGGCTTAAGAATCTGTGTAAGCTTTTTCAGTATCAATTGGGTTAACTTAAGGGTTAAAAGAGCATAGACAAACACGCTAGCATCAATTCTAAATTTATCTTCATAAGTATAAGTATAAGTATAAGTGTGAGCTATCGTTTTAAGGGGAGGAATAATCGTATTGCTTAGGCTTTATTTTATCTTTTTTACAGCAGCAAAACTTGCCTTAAACTGAATATAAAAAAGCGCAGCTTGTGTTGGAGTAACAAGCCGCGCTTATGAATTAGTTATACAAATAGGTTTTTGTGGTGCGTATTAAATAACGCTAATTTTGTTACGAATGATTTTAACCCCATCCATATTTTCTAAAAACTTTTGAGCTAGTGCGCGCTGAAAACCAGTTTGTGCTTCACCGTATAAATCTACTTCACCATTTTTTACCTGCACGCGAATATCACTTAACGCTAGGTTAGGATTAGTTCGTAGGGTGTTGGTGATAGCTTGTTGTAAGTTAGGTTGAGTGGCTACACTGCTTACTACGGCCATGTTGGTTGCTGCACTTACTTTTGTAGCGCAAGCTAATAAAAATAAACAACAAAATGATACTAAAGCGATAGTTAACTTGAAGCGGTTCATAACTTAATCCTTACATTACGGTGAATAGTGCAGCCACAATATGGAAATTCCATCGGCTAGGTTATCTTTGTAGTTACAATTTCGGTGCCAATATTAACGCTATGAAATATAAGGGAATTTTATTAAGTGGGAATTCAGGTGGGCAAAAATTACATTTAAATGAGTATGAGTTACATGCTTGGGTTACATATGTAACAGGTACAAACAGCAGAGCCTGCAAGGCTTGCATTAAAAAGCCGACAAAAGTCGGCTTAGAATAAAAATATGTTAGGTTACTTTTTCTTTTTAACCTTAGCCTTTTTCTTGGCTTTCATTTTTACTGGATCTTTACGCTTTTTAGCCGGCGGCTTAGCTTCTTTATGTTGTGGCTCAACACCTTTAATTACACGGCGTTTTAGTTTTTGTTCAACGTAGCGCTCTACTTTATACAAAATACCAATGTCGTGTGCTTCAACTAACGATATTGCAATCCCTTTTTTACCAGCACGGCCAGTACGACCAATACGGTGTACGTATACGTCGGCAGTGCGCGGCATATCAAAGTTAATAACGTGGCTGATGTCAGATACGTCAATACCACGTGCAGCTACGTCGGTAGCAATTAAGATACGTGTTTTACCACTGTGGAAGTTTTCCATGGCTTTCATACGTTTGTCTTGTGGCATTTCGCCGCGTAACCAAGCTGCTTTAACGCCATTATTGGTTAGCTCGCCAATCAGTGTTTCTAAACGCTCACGGGTTTTAACAAATACAATTGCTTTAGTCACGTCTGGACCATTTAAGGTATTTACTAAAAGCTCTAGTTTGTGATGATAGTCATCGGCTAAATGTACCCACTGGTGAATTTTAGCTTTTTCTTTACGTGACGATTCAGCTTCAAGCAGTGCAGGGTCGTTTAATGTTTTTTCAGCAAACCTTTCTACGCTGTCACCTTCGAGTGTTGCTGAGAATAAAAAACATTGGCGACGATTTTTAGCTTCGTCACAAATACGGCTCATTTCTTTTTTGAAACCCATGTCTAACATGCGATCTGCTTCATCGATAATAAGCATTTCTACGTGTTCAGCATGAAAGTTTTCGGTTTCTAGGTATTCCATTAATCGACCTGGTGTGGCGATTAAAATATCGTTATTTTTTTCGAAAATTTCTTTATGCGTGCCGTAGTTAATACCGCCTGTTACTACACCAATTTTTAGGTGTGTGCGTTTAGCTAACAGTTCACATTGTTCATGAATTTGATAAGCCAACTCACGAGTCGGGGTCATAACGAGGACGCGCGCAAAACCAGGATCACGACGTGGGAAATCCAGTAAGTACTGAATAGCCGGAATTAAAAATGCCGCTGTTTTACCTGTACCAGTAGGCGCAGATGCTAAAATATCGCGCCCCTGTAGTGCTTCAGGAATAGCTTGTTGTTGAATGCTGGTTGGCGTCTCGTAGCCCATTTTATTAATGGCATCGAGTAGCTTGTTATCAAGATCAAATTCAGAAAATTGCATAGAGTGTCTAAAATAAGGGACAATTACCCTGATTATACGCGCTATGCTGCGCTTGGTGAATGAAAAGGTGAAAAAATGTCTGGTTTTGTATTTAAACAATTTAAAGTTGAACACGACCACTGTGCAATGAAAGTTTCTACCGATGGCATTTTGCTTGGCGCATGGGCTAATTTAAGCGGTGCAAAGTCATTACTTGATATAGGCACAGGCACCGGCTTACTAGCATTAATGTGTAAGCAGCGCAGTAATGAGCTTGATATAACTGCGGTAGAAATTGACGAAAGCGCCTATACCCAAGCATTGCAAAATGTAGCTAATAGTCCGTGGCCAACAATAAGTATTAAGCACCAAACTATTCAAAGCTTTAGTAGTGAAGTTAAGTTTGATGTTGTTATCTCTAATCCACCGTATTTTAATCACAGTTTAAAAGGCGATAATGCTGCGCGTAATACCGCGCGCCATACCGACGGCTTAAGTTTTGAAGAGTTAATAAATGCGTTTAAACGTTTAAGCCATAGTGGTTCTCGCTTTAGCTTAATACTCCCAAGCGTTGAAGGTGCATTATTTATTGAGCTTGCTACTCAAAATAGGCTTTATTTAAATACTCATTGCCAAGTAAAAGCCACGCCCAATAAAGATATTAGCCGCAGTTTAATGGCATTTAGCTACGTAAAAAGCGATATAGAAACATCAATTCTGTGCATTAGAAACTTAGATAATACCTACACTGCTGATTATATAGCTCTGTGCAAAGCATTTTATTTGAAAATGTGAAGCAATTGTAAAATAGGAACGAATAACGCAAACTGACTAAAACCATTGTTGAGAACAGATATGGATAGTCAGTTACCAAAATCTTTTATAATTATACTTGCCGTATTACAGGCTATTGCTCTTACCCTTTTGTATAGCAGTATAGAAAATAATGTGTGGCCAGCAACAAGCCCTACATGGTTAGTCTCACTTATTACATTTTCTATGAGCTTTCCTTTATTAATGCTAATGACCGTTAATAAAAATAATATAAAAACGTCGTTGCTTTTAATCCTTCCTTTTTCCTTGTTGTTATCTTTATTGGGGGCGTATGTTGGCTTTCAGCAAGAGCCTCAAGAGTACGTAAGTAATAACACTTTAATGTCAGTTTTTATTTTTACTAGTTTAATAGCTGGCTTTAAAGGCCTTATGTACATACAACAATTTGGTAGCTCAGAAAATGTTAGTTACAGTCGTTTATTTAAGCTCTCTTGGCGTAATTTTATAATATTTGGAGAATGCTGGCTGTTTGTACTTATTTTTTGGGGAATTCTAAATTTAGGTGCGGCTTTATTTGATATTTTAGATATAGAATTTTTCTCTGAGCTACTAAGAAATGAATGGTTTTGGATCCCAACCTTAACGCTCGCATTTGCCTTTGCGAGTGTCATATTTAGAAAGCTTTTGAACATTGAAGATAATATCGCTTTTTTACTACAAACTTTAATTAAGTTTTTATTGCCTGTTTTATCAGTTATTTCTCTCGGTTTTTTAGCAACACTTCCTTTTACCGGACTCAATAAATTATGGGAGACCGGAAGTGGCAGTTTATTAGTAATGTGGCTGCAGGTGCTCACGTTGTTTTTTGTTAACACTGTTTATAAAGATGACTCATCAGTTCGCCCTTATCACATGCTCTTGCACCGACTCGTTTTTATAAGCGTTGCGTTACTTCCAGTTTATAGTGTTATTTCTGCCTATGGAATTTACTTACGGGTAGAGCAGCATGGGCTAACAGTAGATCGTTGTTGGGGCATTTTAATTTGGTTTTTATTGGCGTGTTTTTCGTTTAGTTATCTTGTTGGAATTATAACAAAGCGAGACAATTGGCTAGAGCCGCTTAGCAAAATAAATATTGTGATGGGGTGGGTGGTGCTCGTTAGTATGCTTGCTGTTAACTCCCCTTTATTAAATTTTCAAAGCTTATCTACAAACAGCCAAATAGCGCGTTTAGATGAAGATAAAGTAACAATAGAAAAGTTTGACTATTACTATTTTGAGCACAGCTTAGGTCGCCAAGGTTATTTAGCTATGCAGTTATTAAAACAGAAAATTGAAACGAGTCACCCAGAGCAATACGCTATCATCGATAGGATGTATGTAAATAATGAGTTTGCTTTAACGCTTGAACACACAGTCGATGATTTTATTGAGCGCAGTGTATTTTGGCCATCACAAGCGCTAATACCTCAAGGTTTAATAGAGGCAGTATTTTCTGAACAACATTTTTACGATCGTAACTCTTTAAAAGAACATACTTACTATTTCATTGGCATGGATTTAAACAAAGATGATGAACTCGATTTTATAGTGATTGACGAAAGTAATGAAAATATATCCGCATATTTCTGGTTATTCGACATGGGTAAGTGGCGCTCAAAGTATATGAATGTCGAAAATCCTGAAGAGATTAGATACCTTAAAAGCATGATTGATAATAACGAATTATCTTTAGTTGAGCCTGAATATTCAAATCTAAAAATAGGGGATGTTGTTTTTAAAGTAAGGTAATACGTTGCTTTGTTTTTTATGCTACAGATCCTTAAACCTAAACTAATGATTATTAGTTTAGGTTTGTTGTTATTTTAGGTGGGGCGCTTTGGTAGTGTGTTTATAAATCACCTGTTATGATTAAGTCATTAGTCACTTGATTTAAAGACAACACAATGAAAAAGTTAAATAAAATAGCATTACTTAGCACGTTAGCAGCCACCATTTTTGCAAGCCAAAGTGTGCTTGCTGCTATTACGCCAGTAGGCCTTTGGAAAACGATTGATGAGGATACAAACCAAGCTAAGTCGTATGTACGTATTACCCAAACCAACGGTGTATTAAGCGGCAAAGTTGAAACCATTCTTAACCCTGCAAAACAAAATGATATATGCAGTAAGTGTGATGATGAGCTAAAAGATCAGCCTATTTTAGGAATGACCATAATCACCGATGTAAAAGCACAAGATGATGGCGTATGGGGGGACGGTGAAATACTCGACCCAACAAATGGTAAAACCTACACCTTACAATTAACCCCGCAAGATGAAGGTAAAAAGCTCGAAGTGCGCGGTTACATTGGCTTTTTTTACCGAAACCAATATTGGCTAAGAGTTGAGTAAGTTTAACTACTTACTTAATTACTAAACGTTAAATAATTAAGCATTAACTGAAATCATTTTTGCGCTTTGCCTTTCTTACTCACTAAGCCTGCCATATTTAATTGGCATAAAATTTTGAGTAAATAAAAGGGTAAAATATGATTAAGTACATAGTTGCTTTAATAATGCTTAGCACACTGTTAATAAGCGGTGGGGCAAACGCAAAGGATGATGCGGTAAACACGGGCTGGTTTAATAACACGGCTATTAAAGGGTATGACAGTGTTGCTTATTTTACCCAAAATAAAGCCGTTAAAGGCAGTGACAAATATACGTTTAGTTATTTAGGTGCCGACTGGCATTTTTCGAGTGAAGAAAACAAAACGGCATTTGCAGAAAACCCAAAGCGTTATGCACCGCAATACGGTGGCTGGTGCGCTTATGCAATGGCTGATGAGGGGAATGCCGTAGGGATAGATCCAGAAGCATTTTATATTCACGAAGGTAAGCTTTACTTAAATTACAGCCAAAGCGTACAGCAAAAATGGTTAAGTAATCTAGTGCCGTATATTGTTATGGCTGATGGATATTACCCACAAACGACCAATGTTATGACGTTTCAATAAATTTTTAATTAATATTAACTAAAAAGCCCACAACTAAACTAGTTGCGGGCTTTTTGCTTTTTATTTATTAGCTTATTAATTAAAGCGTTTCGCCGTATTCAGTCATTACCTGTTCAACCCATGTTGCAATACGCTCATCGCTTAGCTCGTATTGGCTGTCTTCGTCGAGCGCAAGACCAACAAAATTTTTACCATCAGGGGTTAATGCTTTTGAGGCTTCAAACTCGTAGCTACTGTCATTTGGCCAAAAACCAAGTTGAGTAAATGTTTGCGTATTTATTTCATCGTGTAGCATGCCTAGGGCATCTTGAAACCATTGCCCGTAACCTTGTTGATCGCCCATGCCAAATAAAGCAATGGTTTTACCATTTAGGTTTACGTCGGCTATGTCGTCCCACTTTGACTCCCAGTCTTCTTGTATTTCACCAAAATCCCATGTTGAAATACCAAAGATGATAAAGTCGTACTGCTCTGCATTTTTTAGTGGCTCGTCTTTAATATTGTGCAGGGTAACTATATCGGCACCAATAATGTCGCGAATCTTTTCTGCTGTCATTTCGGTGTAGCACGTAGTAGAACCAAAAAATAAACCAATTTGCATCGTATTTATCACTGTGTAATTGCCTGATATGATAGGCTCAAGTTTACCGTAAGGTATTTTTAATTGATACCTTAGCAAAGCATGAGAGCATAATGTGACAACGCTATCTGACGATTCTTTTGAAAATAACAGCAGTATGAGCAGTAATAGCGACTACCTAGAAACCTTTTTAGATAGCCTGTACTTAGAACAAGGCGTAAGCGAAAATACATTAAGCGCTTATCGCAGTGATTTAGATAAGTTTTGCCTATTTTTAAAGGGCGAAAATTTAATGACGGTAACGGGGCTAGACATAGAAAGCTACTTAGCCCATCGAGTTGATTTAGGTTTAAAACCACGCAGTACAGCACGTAGCATTAGTGCGCTAAAGCGTTTTTATCAGTATTTTGTGCGCGAAAAAATAATTAGTGATTCGCCGATGCTAAACATTGCTCAACCAAAGGCCGGACAGTCGTTACCTAAAACACTCTCAGAAGCTGAAGTTGAGGCATTGTTAAATGCGCCCAACACAGAAGAAGCGATGGGACTGCGCGACAAAGCCATGCTAGAGCTACTTTATGCAACGGGGTTGCGTGTAAGTGAGCTTGTTGGGCTTCGTATGGAGCAAATTAATTTGCGCCAAGCGGTGGTGTTTGTAAAAGGCAAGGGTAACAAAGAGCGCTTAGTGCCATTGGGTGAAGAAGCCATGTATTGGCTGGAGCAATTTCTAAAGGGTGGGCGTGCACAAATGATAAAACACGCCACCGATTTTGTGTTCCCATCTAAGCGCGGAGTAGGCATGACGCGACAAACCTTTTGGCATAGAATTAAACACTATGCTATTTTGGCATCAGTTGAGTCTCCATTATCGCCCCATACCATGCGCCATGCTTTTGCTACGCACTTATTAAATCATGGGGCAGATTTACGTGTGGTACAAATGATGTTGGGCCATAGCGATTTATCAACGACGCAAATTTATACCCATGTTGCCAATGAACGGTTAAAGTCGGTACACGCAGAGCATCATCCGCGAGCGTAAGTTTGAAAGTAAATATTATTAAGCCGGTCAATATATTAAGTGTTTTTAGGATAGAGAGAAGTTATGAAAAAATTAATGTTAGCAGGTGCCATGTTGTGCACAAGTATTAGTGCATTTGCAAATGGCGTTGCTGTAACACCAGATGCTAATGATCCTATTATTACTAAATTTGCCGAGCTTGGTGTAACTGTAAAGCAAATTAACCCAAGCCCAGTCGCGGGCTTAAAAGAGTTGATCACTAATAAGGGCGTACTTTACGCAAGTCCAGATGGTCAATTTTTAATGCAAGGTACGTTAATCGATTTAAATAATCGTAACAACTTAACAGAGCAAGCATTAAACGGCGTGCGTGTTGAGGGCATTAAAGAATACGAAGATTCGATGATTGTGTACAAAGCACCAAACGAAAAACACAGTATTACCGTATTTACCGACATTAGCTGTGGTTACTGTCGTAAATTACATCGCGAGTTAGACGATTTACTTGATGCGGGTATTACCGTTAAGTACCTTGCGTTTCCACGTGGTGGCTTACAAGGTTCAGGCTATGCCGATTTAATGAACGTATGGTGTGCACGCGATCAGCAAGAAGCACTAACAGAAGCTAAGTCGGGTACAAGCACTAAAGTAGTTGCAGGCTGTAGCGCACCGGTTGCAGAGCATTACCAGCTTGGTCAAAGCTTTGGTATTAGCGGCACACCTGCCATTATTTTAGAAGATGGTACGATGATCCCAGGTTACCAGCCAGCAGCAGCACTAAAAGCAGCATTAGATGCTAACAAAGCGTCGTAATACGTTTTATAGCTAATAAAAAGGCCTTAATGGCCTTTTTTTGTCTTTTTAATACGACCCAATAAGTTAAAACTCTGCATGAAAAAACTAATCATTGCGCGTGAAAACGTTGACGACTCGCATCTACCGAGTAATTTACACCCTGTAATTAAACAAATTTATGCTAACCGCAATGTATTTAATGCCGACGAGCTAAATAACAGCGTAGCTACGCTTCACGATTTTAAATTGTTTAAAGATATCGACAAAGCCAGCGATTTATTAATTGAAGCATTAAAAGCGCAAAGCCAAATATTAATAGTCGGCGATTTTGATGCTGATGGCGCAACAAGTACTGCAACATTAATGCAAGGCCTTGAGATGTTTGGCTTTAAGCATTTAGATTACTTAATTCCTGACCGGTTTAGCTTAGGTTATGGTTTAAGCCCCGCACTTGCAGAGCAAATAGTACAAATAAAGCCTGATTTAGTGATCACCGTAGATAACGGCATATCGTGTATTGCTGGCATTGATATTTTAAAAGCGGTTGGTATTAAAGTGCTGGTAACAGATCATCACTTACAAGGTGAGCAGCTGCCAAATGCCGATGCAATAGTAAATCCAAATAGGCACGAATGTAACTTCCCGTCTAAATCTATAGCAGGCGTTGGCGTTGCTTTTTACTTACTAATAGCACTGAGAAGCGTAATGCGAGACCTTGGTTATTTTGAGCAGCAACCGCCGCCTAATTTAGCTAACTTGCTCGACATTGTAGCGCTTGGTACGGTTGCTGACGTGGTCGCACTTGATGCAAATAACCGCACCTTAGTACA
Organism: Pseudoalteromonas sp. SG45-3; assembly: GCF_014164075.1. Lineage (NCBI taxonomy): Bacteria > Pseudomonadati > Pseudomonadota > Gammaproteobacteria > Alteromonadales > Pseudoalteromonadaceae > Pseudoalteromonas > Pseudoalteromonas sp. SG45-3. The sequence goes on from NZ_JACJEN010000002.1 coordinate 335,072, forward strand.
TCAAGGTTTAGCACGTATTCGCAGTGGTAAAACACGCCCTGGCATCACCGCGCTTATTGAAGTGGCTAACCGCAATGCTGCGCGCTTAAGCGCAAGCGACTTTGGCTTTTCACTTGCGCCGCGTTTAAATGCAGCAGGGCGATTAGACGACATGAGTTTGGGCATAGCATGCTTACTTAGCACCGATATAAATCAAGCACGTAGTATTGCCAGCGAGCTCGATAGTTTAAACTTTGCAAGGCGCGAAATAGAACAAGGCATGCAAGCCGAGGCGCAAGCCGTGCTTGATAGACTCGCATTTAGCGACGATAACGTCCCTGATGCAATCTGCTTGTTTCAAGACGATTGGCATCAAGGTGTTATTGGCATTTTGGCTGGTCGCTTAAAAGAAAAATACCACCGACCAACCGTTATATTTGCTGGTGGCGAAAATGGTGAAATAAAAGGTTCGTGCCGCTCTATAGAAGGGTTGCACATGCGCGACTTACTCGAAGGGCTTAATACTGCTGAGCCACACTTAATTAATAAATTTGGTGGCCACGCAATGGCCGCTGGTTTAAGTATTAACGAGCAACACTTTAATGACTTTAAAAAAGCGTTTGATGCTGCCGTGAGTGCGCAACTGAGTGAAGAAAGTAAACGCTGCATTGTATTTACCGACGGTGAGCTGCCAAACGATTGTTTTACGATGGAGTTTGCCCAGCTATTAAAGCAATCGGGCCCGTGGGGGCAGCAATTTCCTGAGCCGGTGTTTGAGCACACCTTTGAAGTAATACAGCAGCGCATAGTCGGCGAAAAGCATTTAAAGCTGGTGCTAAAGCATCAATCAGGGCGATTGGTTGACGCCATTGCCTTTGGTATTGATGTAAAAGAATGGCCCGACACAGAAGCGAAGTTTGTAAAAGTAGCCTATCAACTCGATATAAATGAGTTTAGAGGTAAATTTACGCTGCAATTAATAGTTAGAGAGCTTGAAAAAGTGCACTAAAAAATATGCACAAATCATGCATAAAAGGCTAATAAAGCGCGCGGTTTTTTGTTAAAATCGGGCGTTTTTATCATTTGACGATAATTTGTTGCGAAAATCCCATGTAAAGGGGCGCAATTACCTAGCCATTTTGGAGTGATGTACATGTTTGAAGTGAATCCTGTGATTAACCAAATCAAGGAAATTCGCGAACGTACTGAATTGCTTCGGGGGTACCTTTGACTACGCTCTTAAACAAGAACGCCTAGAAGAAGTTAACGCCGAACTTGAAGATTCAGCCGTATGGAATGAGCCTGAACGCGCACAAGCGCTTGGCCGTGAAAAATCAGCATTAGAGGCTGTTGTTGAAACAATCGACAACCTTGTAGCCGGTACTGACGACGTTGAAGGTCTACTTGAACTTGCTGTAGAAGCCGAAGATCAAGATACCTTTGATGAAGCACAAAGCGAACTTAGCGATCTAAACGAGCAGTTAGAAGGTTTAGAGTTTCGTCGTATGTTTTCAGGTCCTCATGACTCAAACGATGCGTACCTTGATTTACAATCGGGTTCTGGCGGCACTGAAGCACAAGACTGGTGTAATATTCTACTTCGTATGTATTTACGTTGGGGCGAGGCTAAAGGCTTTAAAGTTGAGCTAGTTGAAGCAACCGACGGTGATGTTGCCGGTATTAAAGGCGCAACAGTTCGCTTTGTTGGCGAATACGCTTACGGTTGGTTACGTACAGAAACAGGCGTTCACCGTTTAGTGCGTAAAAGCCCGTTTGACTCAAGTGGTCGTCGTCATACCTCATTTGCTTCTGCGTTTGTATACCCTGAGATTGACGATAATATTGAAATTGATATTAATCCGTCAGACCTACGTATAGACGTTTACCGTGCATCAGGCGCGGGTGGTCAGCACGTTAATACCACCGAATCGGCGGTTCGTATTACTCACGTACCAACAAATACCGTAGTGCAGTGTCAAAACGAGCGTTCACAGCATAAAAATAAAGCCCAAGCGATGAAGCAGTTAAAAGCTAAATTATTTGAGCTTGAGCTACAGCAGCAAAATGCTGAAAAACAAACGCAAGAAGACGCTAAATCTGATATAGGTTGGGGTAGCCAAATACGTTCATACGTACTTGATGACGCACGTATTAAAGATTTACGTACAGGCGTTGAAAACCGCAATACCCAATCGGTACTTGACGGTAACTTAGATAAATTTATTGAAGCCAGCCTTAAATCTGGCCTATAACCACCAAGCTAATAAAGAGCTAAAAAATGACTGATAAAATCCAAGACGAAAACAAGTTAATCGCTGAGCGTCGCGGCAAGTTAGACGCGATACGCGAAAATTGCCCAGCCAACGGTCATCCAAACCAATTCCGTCGTGAGCATTACACGGCTGATTTGCAAGCCCAGTTTGGTGATAAGAGCAAAGAAGAATTAGTTGAACTACAAGAAGTTGTGTCTATTGCTGGACGTATTTTAGCAAAGCGTGGACCTTTTTTTGTAATTCAAGACATGAAAGGTCGTGTACAAGCGTATGCATCTAAAGATGTTCAAAAAGACCTTAAAGAGAAATATGGTCAGCTAGACACTGGCGATATTATAGGTGTTAAAGGCGCGTTAAATAAATCGGGTAAAGGCGATTTATACGTAGAAATGACTGAGTATCAATTACTAACTAAGTCACTTCGCCCGTTACCTGAAAAATTCCATGGCTTATCAGATCAAGAAACAAAGTACCGCCAACGTTATGTTGACTTAATTACTAACGAAGCAACGCGCGAAACATTCCGCATTCGCTCACAAGTAGTTGAAGGCATTCGTCGCTTTTTAGCAGAACGTGACTTTATGGAAGTAGAAACACCTATGCTACAGGTTATACCTGGTGGTGCATCTGCGCGTCCGTTTGTAACTCACCATAACGCGCTTGATATCGACATGTACCTACGTATAGCGCCAGAGCTTTACTTAAAGCGCTTAGTGGTAGGTGGTTTTGATCGTGTATTTGAAATTAACCGTAACTTCCGTAACGAAGGGTTATCTACACGTCACAACCCAGAATTTACAATGATTGAATTTTACCAAGCATACGCTGATTACATCGACCTGATGAACATTACCGAAGACATGCTACGTACTGTTGCAGAAAACGTACTAGGTAGTGCAATTGTAGTTAATACAACTAAGGACGAAAACGGCGAAGTTATCGATTCAGTTGAATACGACTTTGGCCAACCGTTTACACGTTTAAGTATGGCGGATGCTATCTTAAAATATAACCCTGAGTTTGATGCTGCGGTATTTAACGACCCAGAAAACCATTTTGAAGAGTTAAAAGCGTACGCTAAACAAGTGCACGTTAAAATTCCTGAAAACTGTGTTTGGGGTCCAGGTAAGTTTCTTTGTGAAATATTTGAAGAAACAGCAGAGCACATGCTTATTCAACCTACGTTTATTACTGGTTACCCGTGGGAAGTATCACCACTTGCACGCCGTAACGACGAAAACCCATTTGTTACCGACCGTTTTGAGTTTTTTGTTGGCGGCCGTGAACTTGCAAATGGTTTCTCTGAGCTTAACGATGCACAGGACCAAGCTGAGCGCTTCACTCGTCAAGTTGAAGAGAAAGACGCAGGCGATGATGAAGCAATGCACTACGACGAAGACTACATACGCGCACTAGAGTACGGCTTACCGCCAACGGCTGGTGAAGGTATTGGTATTGACCGTTTAGTAATGTTGTTTACTGATTCATCAACAATTAAAGACGTTATTTTGTTCCCGCATATGCGTCCACAAGCTGACTAATCTTTAGTAGTACAAAGTAAGTTAATAAACGCCGCTTAATAGCGGCGTTTTTTTTGCTTATAATTAGTGTTTTAATTAATAAGTACTACACTAAAAATTAAAGGTAATTATTAGTGCTGATTAATGTGCAATTCAGCTTCACTAACTTATTGTTATTGGAAGTTTTTAATATTAAAACTAACAGTGCTATAACTTTTTAGTATGATTGTTTTTTAAACATATGTTGTGTTTATACAAAGGTTTTAGCTAGAATACGCACGAAATTTACACTGCTGGTATTTAGCAGTTAAATATAGATTCTTAAAGGACTTAGAATAATAGTATGAAAGACAAACGAGTAGATGATTTATCAGAAGAGTGTACATCAGAGCAAGAACGAAACGCTTACTACCGTGCTTGTATCGCTGAATTTCAACAATTAGGTTACCAAGAACAGTATTTGGCTCAGTTAACTGATGACTTAGTTCCCGTGCTAGGTGTTAATCCTTCAAATAAAAATACGTAACCCGCTTAAATTTCAAACTAATTACACTTTTAAACCAAGCATATGTGCAATCTGTAACCATATAGTCGTTTTTGGTAGAAAAGTGTTTGACATATTTTCTGAAATCTTTATTATACGCCCCACAAGACGGAGAGGTGTCCGAGTGGCCGAAGGAGCTCCCCTGCTAAGGGAGTATAGAGTTTGTAGCTCTATCGAGGGTTCGAATCCCTCCCTCTCCACCATTTCTTTTAATGGCGTGTTTTGTACAATTTTAAAGTATGGGTGCATAGCTCAGCTGGATAGAGTACTCGGCTACGAACCGAGCGGTCGGAGGTTCGAATCCTCCTGCGCCCACCATACTTTAATAACTCGCTTAGAGTCTAAATAAGCAAAAGCTCTACTTAGAGTTAAAATAAGTAAACTATAAAGTGGGTGCATAGCTCAGCTGGATAGAGTACTCGGCTACGAACCGAGCGGTCGGAGGTTCGAATCCTCCTGCGCCCACCACTTTATAGACTCTCACTTAGAGTAAAAACAAGTAATAGTAAAAATGAAAGCGGGTGCATAGCTCAGCTGGATAGAGTACTCGGCTACGAACCGAGCGGTCGGAGGTTCGAATCCTCCTGCGCCCACCACTTTCATGTTTTCATACACTTTTAAGTGTAAGAAAAATAAACCGATGGAAATCGGTTTTTTTATGCCTGAATTAATACGCTCTGCTTAGAGTTTAAATAAGCAATCTATGAAAGTGGGTGCATAGCTCAGCTGGATAGAGTACTCGGCTACGAACCGAGCGGTCGGAGGTTCGAATCCTCCTGCGCCCACCACTTTCATAAACAAGCCGACATTAAGTCGGTTTTTTTGTGCCTAAAATAAAGTGAAATGTAAACTACCACTCCTGTAGCCGCAGAGCTTGCTCGCGTGAGAAGCGCCAGCTTCTAGTTACTTGCCACCGATATAACTGATACTTTATTTACGAGCTACGCTCGTCGCGTCAGCAAGCTGCACGCCTAAAAGTAAAACCAACCCAATCTTTAAATCCAAACTCCGAGTTTATTTATCCGTTGTAGACGCTGAGCTTGCTCGCGTGAGAAGCGACAGCTTCTATTCCCCCCTCAAAAATATAATTTATAAGATTTTATTTGTTGGCAACGCCAGAAATAAGTAATTTATTCACAAAGAGGTTAAGAGGCGCTGCGCTTTTAGAGGTAGTAATAAAGCAAAACTAATAAACCCGGGTTTATGTCTTCTCATTTACTTCTCTTTCGCTTCTCTTTGTATAATAGATCTTTAAGTGGTTCATTGACCAAGAAACTAAATAACTAGAAGCGTTTAGCTCTAAGAAGGTTAAATACGATCTTTAAGCTTAAAATGAGAGGTGGTATTTTCAAGCAAAACCATCTCTAATCTTTAAATCTAAACTCCGAGTTTATTTATCCGTTGTAGACGTTGAGCTTGCTCGCGTGAGAAGCGACAGCTTCTATTCCCCCCTCAAAAATATAATTTATAAGATTTTATTTGTTGGCAACGCCAGAAATAAGTAATTTATTCACAAAGAGGTTAAGAGGCGCTGCG
>NZ_JACJEN010000002.1:341023-386213 GCF_014164075.1 Pseudoalteromonas sp. SG45-3
GCTTCTCTTTGTATAATAGATCTTTAAGTGGTTCATTGACCAAGAAACTAAATAACTAGAAGCGTTTAGCTCTAAGAAGGTTAAATACGATCTTTAAGCTTAAAATGAGAGGTGGTATTTTCAAGTAAAGCTATCCCTAATCTTTAAATCTAAACTTCGAGTTTATTTATCCGTTGTAGACGCTGAGCCTGCTCGCGTGAGAAGCGACAGCTTCTAATCACTATATCTACTCAAGCCCACTTAACCCTTTTCTAAAGCTGCTCTTTATTATTACCTATGTTATTTTAAACGCCTTGTTTAAAAGGATATTGCAGTATGTTTAAAACCCTATTTATTACGTTGTTTTTTATTTTTAGCGCCATTTTTATTGCAAGCGTGCACGCCCACGAAGTTAATAACTCACTTGTAGTAGGTGCGCAGCAATATGCTAAATATTTACCGCAGTTAAAAAATAAACGTGTAGGGCTAGTCGTTAATCAAACATCAAGCGTAGGGGAAACTCACTTAGTAGATACTCTACTGACTAAAAACATAAACATAACTAAAATTTTTGCACCTGAGCATGGCTTTCGTGGCGATCACGATGCGGGCGCCCATGTGAAAAATGCTGTTGATGGTAAAACTGGTATTCCGCTTATTTCTATTTACGGTAAAAATAAAAAACCAAGCCAAGCTGCTTTAGCCGATGTTGATGTCATTATTTTTGACATTCAAGATGTGGGAGTGCGTTTTTATACCTACATAAGCTCTATGCACTACATGATGGAAGCCGCTGCAGAGCAGGGGATAGAATTTTTAGTACTCGATAGGCCCAATCCAAATATTGCCTACGTTGATGGGCCAATATTAGAGTCAGAATTTAAATCGTTTGTAGGCATGCACCCAATTCCTGTTTTACACGGCATGACCGTTGGCGAACTTGCCAAAATGATCAAGGGCGAGGGTTGGATCAATAAAGCGGCCGATTTAAAATTAACGGTGATCCCTGTTGATCATTACACTCGCAAAAGTACTTACAGCTTGCCTGTAAAACCCAGCCCTAACTTACCTAACGATCAAGCCATTGCGCTTTACCCATCACTTTGCTTTTTTGAAGCAACGCCTATTAGCATTGGTAGAGGCACCGACTTTGCATTTCAAGTAATTGGCTATTCGCCAGTAGCATTAGGTGATTTTAATTTTACACCGCGCGCAATTAAAGGCGCTGCTTTAAACCCTAAATTTAAAAACCAAACCGTGCAAGGGCTCGATTTAAGACAAGCAAATATCACAGGTTTAAATTTAACTTACTTAATAAATGCGTACACGAAGCTTACTAAAAATAACATCTCGCTTTTTGAGCGCGCTGACTTTATGGATAAACTAGCGGGTACTAATAAATTGCGCTTAGCTATTGAAGCAGGGCAATCAGAAGCGCAAATAAAACAAAGCTGGCAGGCGGGGCTTGCGCAATTTAAAGCGCAAAGAGCGCCTTACTTGTTATATAAATAAGGGCTAAGCATGTTTATTGCTGTAAAATATCAAAGGTATGGTTATATCAAACAAGCTTTTATAGTGGCATTGAGCTTTATTATTGTGGGTTGTAGTACACCACCTGAGCCTATTAGCTCGGTGCTACCACTTACAAAAAGCCAACTTGTAGAGCTGCCTAATGCACAAGTGGTTGTAACGTTTCCTGAGGTAAATCCAAGTAGCCGGTTTTATGTAAATAACCGAGGAACGTTTAAAGCTTACAAAGGGCGCGGGCAATTATTAATACAAAACCATAACGCACAAAGCGCCGATATTTACATTAATAATAACAAGCTCGACGTTAACCAACTAAGCGCCAACACCTTATACAATTACAGTTTGGCAAAAAATACTCACAACGGTGTTAATACCTTTAAAGTTGAAAATATTCTCCCTGCTGGCGCAAGTTTAACGCTGCGTTTTGCATTTCCTACTTTAAGCGATGAACCAAAAAAGCATATAGATTTTACTGAAGTAGACACATTAATTGAACGCGATGTTAAAGCAGGTTTTCCTGGGGCTGTGCTGGCCGTTGTTAAAAATGGCGAGCTAATAAAATTAACCGCCTATGGCGATGCAAAGCAATACCAGCAAAGTGATTTAATGCTACTACGCCCAGAGCCCATGCAAACTAATACTTTGTTTGATCTTGCCTCAAACACCAAAATATTTGCCACAAACTTTGCACTTATGAAATTAGTAAGCGAAGGGCTGTTAAATATTAATAAACCCGTGCAAAGCTACCTAAGCGAATATAAAGGCGAAGGGCGAGCAAAGCGCACAGTAAAAGACTTACTCACACACAGCGCCGGATACCCGCCAGTATTTGACTTTCATCGTAAAGATGGCAGCTACGGCGACGCGTTTTATTCGCAAAACAGTAAAACCACTAAACAGCTATTACTTACCAGCGTGCCTTTTAGTAGTAAATCATCTGGGCAGCATGTTTACTCAGATATTGATTACATGATTTTAGGCGTACTCATTGAGCGCATAACTGGGCAGCCCCTTGACGAATACCTAGAGCAGCAAGTGTACGCGCCATTAAAATTAACTAACACGTTATTTAATCCACTTAAAAAAGGCTTTAAGCCGCAGCAATTTGCAGCCACTGAGCTTAGCGGCAACACACGAGACGGGCGCATTAAGTTTGATAATGTTCGTACCACTGTTTTACAAGGCCAAGTGCATGATGAGCGCGCTTACTACTCACTTGATGGCGTAGCAGGGCATGCAGGGTTGTTTAGTAACGCTCACGACTTAGCCGTGCTTTGCCAGCTATTACTAAATAATGGTGGCTACGGCGACCAACAATTATTTAGTGCAAGCGCCTTAGCGCAATTTTTAACGCCGCAATCAAGCGATGAAACCTACGGGCTTGGCTTTAGGCTTGCTGGTAACAACCAAGCAAGGCGCTGGCACTTTGGCCCTTATGCAAGCGCGCAGGCTTATGGGCACACAGGTTGGACGGGGACAGTGACCGTAGTTGACCCCGCTTACGATTTAGCTATTATTTTACTTACCAATGCTCGCCATAGTGCAATTAAAGGCTCGCTAAAACGTTACGAATTTACAGGTAAACAATTTGAAACCGCGCAGTACGGTTCGGTAGTGTCGCTTATTTATGAAGCGCTACTAAATCAATAAGCTATCGTATAGGTTAAAACGTACTAACAGCATTACTCTAAGTGATTTATTTACAGGTGACTTGAGTAAGGCAATCCATTAAGCTAAGCGGTTTACAAATCTAAGCCAGTTTATGCTGCTAGGCTTAACAAATAAGCGATAAAACGCGTACAAAGCGAGAGTGGCTCGCTAATAATTAAGGTTAACTTTTTATGCATTGGTATTCTATTTTACCGCCGCTAATTGCGATTGCTATCGTGTTTTGGCGAAAAGAAGTGATTATGGCGCTACTTGTTGCTGTTGCTTCTTCTGAGTTTTTACTTGCTTTTCAGGGCGAAGGTAATAGCTTGTTTGACACTTTTTTAAATACCATAGAACGTATTATTTCGGTTGCCAGCTCGCCAGGTAATACACGCATATTAATATTTAGTATTTTAATTGGTGCACTGCTTGCCTACATTCGCGAATCTGGCGGCGTTGCAGCAACTGTTAATATGTTAATGAACAAAGGTATTGCAAAAAGTAAGCGCCAAGTGGGCTTTTTAACCATGTTTACCGGCATTGCGGTGTTTATAGAATCTAACTTGAGCGTACTTACCTCAGGGATTTTATCGCGTGGCTTATTCGACAAATTTAAAATGAGCCGAGCGCGTCTAGCGTACATTATTGATAGCACCAGTGCGCCAGTGTGTATTTTAATACTGCTTAATGGCTGGGGTGCGTTTGTACTTGGTTTGTTAGGTAACTACGAGCTAGGTGAGTCGGCTGTATCGGTGTTATGGGGCAGCGTAGGGTATAACTTTTACGCCATAATTACCCTTGCCATTGTTTTTTATACCATCGCGTTTGATAAAGTGCATGGCCCAATGAAAGAAGCCGAACAAAAACTAGAGCTTCAAACAACTGACTTAAAAGAAGAAGTAAAAGGCTCTAAAGCGCGTTACATGTTAATCCCGCTTATTACGCTTATTACCAGCATGGTTGGCTTTATGTATTACACCGGAAATGGTGTATTAGCAGAGGGCAGCGGCTCTAAATCAGTATTATATGCAACGGTTTTAGCCATTGTTGTCGCTTACTTTTTAATGATTGGCTCACGTAAATTTACGCATCATCAATTAGTTGATACCGGTTTTAAAGGTATGGGCGAATTAATGCCATTAGTCGCCATTGTACTGCTTTCGCTTACACTCGGCGCAAGCTTAAAAGAGTTGGGCACTGGCGTATTTGTAGCATCACTTGTTGGCGACTACTTACCTATTTACTTAATCGTACCTGTGCTGTTTTTAACTGGCGCGGTAATGTCGTTTACTACAGGTACATCGTGGGGTACTTTTGCTATATTAATCCCAATTGGTGTGCCACTTATTCAAGCGCTAGGTTTACCGCCGTCGCTTGTTGTTGGTGCTATTTTGGGTGGTGGTATATTTGGCGATCATTGCTCGCCTATATCCGACACCAGCGCTGTATCGGCTATTGCATCGGGGTGTGACTTACTCACCCACGTTAAAACGCAGCTACCGTATGCCTTATTTGGTGGTGGCCTTACGTTTTTAGCGTACTTAGTAACAAGCATAATTGTTTTGTAAAATTTGATTATTTAAATACTCAAAAGCCTGCTTATTGCAGGCTTTTTTGTTTTTAAATTAAGACCGAGGCTAGTAATACCAAGCTTAACGACGCTCTAGCTATTAAATAAACAATTTAAATATTGACTTAAGTACCCGTATTTATATTTTTTAGGTTATTGTATAGCATGAGCTTTAAGCTTTTTGGTAGCTATAAATTCTTACTTTTTAACTCATATAAGGCTGTAAACCCACACTATGTTTGTAATTGATAATATCATTCTCGTTAGTGCCATTTTAATTTTACTTGGAGTGATCTCGAGCAAGTTATCTGCACGCGTTGGCTTACCGGTGCTGGTGCTATTTTTACTTGTAGGTATGCTCGCAGGTGAAGATGGTATTGCAGGTATTTCATTCGACAACGCAGAGGCCGCACATGCTCTGGGTACTCTAGCGCTTGCTATTATTCTATTTGATGGTGGCTTACAAACGCCCACCAGTTCAATTAAACAAGTGTGGAAACCCGCGTCTGCTTTAGCAACCATCGGGGTGTTATTTACCGCTGTAATTACAGGCCTTGTGGCCACTTATATTTTAGACCTACCCATATTACAAGGTGTATTACTGGGCGCCATTGTTGGCTCTACAGATGCCGCAGCCGTGTTTGCACTTTTACGAAGTGCGGGTATTCACTTAAACAAAAAGCTTAAATCGACCCTTGAAATAGAAAGTGCATCGAACGATCCAATGGCTATTTTTCTAACGGTTGGTTTGCTCGAAATGCTCGTTAATGACATGCCAGTAGGGCTGGGTCTACTACAGTTATTTGCTCAACAAATGGGTGTTGGCGCTATTTGTGGTCTTTTAATTGGTAAAATATCGGTTTGGTTTATTAATCGCATTAAACTAAATGCATCGGGTTTGTATTTAGTGATGGTAACCGCATTTGGACTGCTTTCTTTTGGCCTTTCTGCAACGCTCGGCGGCAGTGGATTTTTAGCTGTATTTATAACGGGTGTTATTTTAGGTAACAGCAAATTTGTATATAAACGCGGTATTTTTCTGTTTCATGACGGCTTAGCATGGCTTGGGCAAATAACCATGTTTGTTGTGTTAGGGCTCCTTATTAACCCATCGTCGTTGGTTGATGTATGGTTAGAAGGGTTGCTTATTGCACTGGCACTTATTTTTGTTGCTCGCCCATTAGCGGTAGCGCCTATTTTAAAACTGTTTGGTTTTAACAATCGCGAAACTTTGTTTGTATCTTGGGTTGGCCTTAGAGGCTCAGTACCCATTATTTTAGCTATATTCCCATTACTATTTGGTCTTTCAGGGGCTGAGCTTATTTTTAATGTCGTTTTTTTCGTAGTGTTAATTTCAGCCACGTTACAGGGCTCAACAATGCCGTGGATGGCTAAAAAACTAAATTTAGTAGAGCCGCCACCTGATTTGGCTGCTGCAACGCTCGAAATCACAGCACTAAACGATATTGATATAGAAATTGTAGAGTACACTTTAAGTGACGTTTCTCGGGTTTCTGGGCGCAGCTTGTCACATGCTGCACTTCCTGAAAGTGTGGTTGTTGCTATGATCACACGGGGTCCGTCAATCATCCCGCCTCGAGGCTCAACTAAGTTAAAACCAAACGATCACTTATTTGTTGTTTTAAAACCAGATAACAGACCTTTTGTTGATTTAGTTTTTACAGCAACCGATAAAACAAACCACCAAGATAGCCACTTATCGCATAACGAACTTAAAGTGAAAGGGGTAACGTTGGTAGGTGATATATTTTACTCTTACCATATGCACATAGACGCCCCAGAGGGCATAAGCTTGGAAGAAGTAATTAACCAAAAGCTTTCAGGAGAAGTCAGTAAAGGCGCTATTGTTGTTATTGGTAATGTGCAAATACGCGTTATAACAATGGTACATACACGCATAGTCACCATTGGCTTAAAGTACTTAAACAATCCAGAAAAGCTACTTTTAAAGCAGTAATCATTAACAATGATTTGTTAGATGGTGACAGCATGTTTATAGCTAAGTAGGTTGGGTTTCGTGAAACGAAATCTAACGGTTCTCCAATGCAATGAGCACACCCAAAGCTAAGTATGTGTAGTGTTTATTGTAGGCGTACAGCTTGCTGGCGCGTCGGGCGTTAGCCCGAAATAAATGCAGCTGTTGATAATTCGATATTAGACTATGTGAAAAATCACGATTTAAAAGGACATTAAATGACTGAGGTTAAAGACTTCAAATGGGATAAGCCAACTAATTGCAAAGTAGGTGAGTACTTTCCTGCAGATAAATTAGATCGTGCTCGCTACGCCACATTCTTATCAAGGCTATTGGCTCAAGAGGGATTTGACAAAAGCAGGCCTGATGATGAACAAAAGAAAAACTATGTATTAAACTTAAATGCTGAATGGGGGGCAGGTAAAACATATTTTCTAAAGCGTTGGTCACAAGAATTAATAGTAGATTTTCCTGTTGTATATATTGATGCATGGCAGCAAGACTATTCAGATGACCCATTTTTAACTGTAATTGCAGGTATTATAAAGCAGCTTCAACTTCAGGCTAAGTTTAATATAACAATACCTAAAAGTGCCGTTTCGATGTTTAAGGCTGTTGCACCTGCTATTGCACAAGGTTTAACTAAAAAAATATCAGGCATCGATTTAGATGAGCTGCACACATTACTTTTTTCTGATGAAGAAATTGATAGTGACCAAACTCAAAATTCCAATAAGCTTACTGGTAGTGACTTTTCACCCGCAGTAAAGGCGCTTGCACAAAACTTAATTAAAGATCATGAAGCTAAAAATAAGAGTATTGAAGTAATAAAATCTAAGTTAGCTGATTGGGTAAGTAAGTTTGAAGAGCAGGAAGGTAAGTCGTTACCCATATTTATTTTTATTGATGAATTAGATCGTTGTCGCCCAAGTTATGCAGTAGAAATGTTAGAGGCGATTAAACATATTTTTGATGTTAAAGGTATTGTGTTTGTTGTAGCAACAGATACTGAGCAACTTCAACATACAATCAAATCAATTTATGGTGAAGGGTTTGACGCTAAAGTTTACCTAGGTCGTTTTTTTAATAGCCGCTATAGCTTAAAGCGACCTGTTTTAAAGGATTTTTTATCAGTACACAGCGATACAACTAAATTTGAATCTGCGTATCTAAAAAGTAGAAAAATTGAGCTACTCCCTCGCACAAAAACGCCAGAAACTGCTTTAGCTAATATCTCAGTAGTATTAGATGCGTTTCAAGTATCAGCAAGAACAGCTATTCAAATTACAGAACGCATTACGGCCATTATTGCAAATTTACCAAGTGGTAAGAAAGTTGATGTACTGGTTTTAACCACCTTATTTTGTATCTATGAAAGAGACCACTCACTTTATGAGGAAATCATAAGCGGAAGGTTTAAAAGAATAAAGCCTAACAGTGGAACCAATGAGCGAAATGTAAGGTTATCTGATCATCTATCAGAAATAATACTATCCGGAGATTTAGAAAGAGATGTTATATTTTTTATTGATTCAAAATTATATAGCAACGAGCCGAAATGTATAGTTAATCGCTACAAAGATACGGAGAATATAATTAAATTAAAACAGTATATTGAAAGTTTTTTTTGTAAAATTTTTATTGATGAAAGTTTACTTATTTTCAATGTATTCGGAAAGACAGATACAAGGAAGTTAACTGAACTAGAGCAAGCTGATAAAGAATTAAGGGAAGGCAGTGGCTCTAATCAGTATGAAGTGACTAAGTCTTTGATTAAATATATTTATATCAAAGATGAATACAACAAAATTACTAAAGAGCAATATCGTGATTTTATAGAGCTTTCCTCACCATTAGATTACATGGGCGATAGTTAACTATCTCTGTGCAGCGCGTAGCGCCTCTGTGTTCTCGGTGGTAATATTTATCTAAATTACCACCAATCTCGACTGGACCAAACCACCTAAGCCCCACATTGCCTAACCCCAGCACCCGCATGTTTAAGCGCAATAATTTGCCCTTTGCCGTTATGCGCCATGGCGAGCATATCACCGGTATTTATATTACTTTCAACCGCGTGTTTACCTTTTAAATCACTCAACAGTGAATGCTTAATTTGCACGAGTACTTCATCATTACAGCTGGCTATGTACCAGTCGTTATCTACCTTTAGGAGCGTACCGTATTCTATGTGGCGTTGTTGGTGGCGGTGTAAATCGTTAGCTAATTGGCTGTCGAGTGCGTGTTTTTGTTCTGTGATGGAGCTTGCGTAGCTACCAGCTTGGTTTATTTCGTGTGTTTTAATAATTGAATAGTCGTGAATGTCTATAGTGTTAAATACGCTGTTAAGCACGGTTTTTGGCGCGTGGTTAATGCTATCGTTATTATCAAACACAATAAAAGAAAATACACCCAGTGCGCAGGCAAGGCTGGTTAGCTGCAGCGTAAAGCCGAACTTTTTAGGCTTTGTGTGCGTGGCCTTTTTAAGTAGCGCTTTTTGCTGAGTGCTTGTAAGTGTAGTGCGCGCTTTTCGCTCTTTGTAATGTTGTGTGAGCTTTTGATCAAGCGGCTCATCAGGCTTGTTCATTGTTTGCTCCTAATAAACGTTTAAGGTTTTGCTTGGCATAGCGCAGCCTTGTTTTAATGGTCTCGAGGCTGCTTTGCGTTATAAGTTCTATGTCGGTGAGCGAAAAGCCTTCTTGTTGTAATGTTATGGCTTCACGCTGTACAAAGCTGAGTTGTTTTAGGGCGGCGTCGAACGCTTCGTAACTTATGTTTGAGCTTCCTATATGCGAGTCTTTGCTAGTTAAGTCACCACTATTTAAGTTGTTTTCGCTTTTATCATTTTGTGCTGCTAAATGCGTGTTTTCGTCAAGCTCTACAAAGTGCTGTTGCCTGCGGTATTCGTCAATGAGTGTGTTGCGGGCAAGTTTAAACAACCATGCTTTTGGTGTGGTTTGGGCTTGGTAAAGGTGGCGTTTTTCGATTACTTTTAGCCATGTTTGTTGGCTTACGTCGTATGCTAAATGCGTATTAGATTGTGTAACAAGGTAGTGGTATAAGTCGTTACTGTAGAGGGCAATAAGCTGCTCTAAGTAACGATTGTCGCCACTTTTTGCGTAACTTGCCAAGCAGTCCTTGCTTGGCGTTTCAAATAACCATGACTTAATACTTAGTAGCATAGGCTCATCGCTTTTATTGTTGTAATTTAAAATCGAGCTGTACAGTTTGACCTGTTTGTAATTGTGCCACACCTTCAATTACTTTGGGGCGATATTTCCAGCGTTTAATAGCTCTTATTGCTTCGCGGTCAAAGGTGCGTTTTGGCTCGGCGTTAATAACTACCGGGTCGATTACTTCACCGGTGGGCGAAATACTAAAGCTTAGTTGCACCCAACCTTCAATACCATCGCGCGCGGCTGTAGTTGGGTATTTAGGGTTTATGCGCACTATGGGTGTTGCATCCCCTGTAGGGCGATTAATGGTATTGTTAATGTCGCCACCAAAATCGTCAATTGTAACTGGCGTAAGGTCGCTAATTGCCAACACAGGATCCGCTGATGCATCAAGCGGTGGGGCTTTTTGCGGCACTTTAGGCATTGGCGGTGGCGGCTGTATTTTTTGTATATGCCTGACTTTTGAATCCTCAGGTGCTTGAAAAATCTCTACTATAATATCGCCCCCTGGTTTAACCGGTGCGCGTTGCTCGCCACTTATTAAATATTGCATAAACGCAAAAGCTGCAAAGGTCATTGCGGCGCCGCCGATAACGGCAGTCGATGTTTTAATAAATACTGGGTTGTTAGGTACTTCAAGTGTGTGCATAAGCCGCTCCAAATTTTATTGACCACTACAATTAGGGTGTTTTCAAAGCTATAACGGGTGGCAAATCAAAAAGGGGTGAAATAATTTTATAAAAAATGTGGGGTTTAGTTACAATAGCCATTCGCATTCTTTTACTTATTAACTTTTTAGGCTGTTATGCAACTCATTGAAATAAATAAAGCGCGTTACCGTAAACATTTAAACCGTGTTATTGCAGGATGCGGTATTGGTTTAGCTGTAGGCAGCTTGGCTATATCGCAAACGCTGATTGCTTTATTTCCTGATGAAAGTGGTAGCCACTTTCATTGGAACTTAATAGGCGTTGCTATTACAAGCGTTGGGCTTGCGTGGTTACTTAATAAATACCGTACACATAGCTTTATGACTGAAGTTGTTTATGTGTGGGAGCTTAAAAAAGCACTTAATAAAATAACCCGTAAAATGGCTAAGTTAAAAGCCGCTGGCCGTGAAGGTAATGCCGATGCGTTATTAGCGATTCATTATAGCTACGCGGGCTCTCGGTTATTGTGGCAGCTAGACGATAATCTAATCACCATGGACGATTTAGCCATTAAACAAGCTGAGCTCGAATCTGTTGCAGCGCAACATAACGTAACGCTTAATGTTGAAGATTACGATGAAAGCATTTTAAAACAGTTTTAAAGCTTAGGTTTTTAAATTAGTTAGAGGATCCTTAATGAAGAAAGTACTCATAGTGTGTTTAGGTAATATTTGCCGCTCGCCAACCGCAGAGGCGGTATTAAAAGCCCGCGCTAAAAAGCTAGGCGTTAACGTTAAAGTAGATTCGGCGGGCACTATTGGCTATCACGAAGGTAAAACGCCTGATAGTCGCTCAATGGCAGCAGGGGAGAAGCGCGGTTACAGCTTTAAAGGTATTTATTCACGTAAAGTGCGTACAAGCGACTTTACTGAGTTCGATTTAATTTTAGCGGCCGATACACAAAATTTAGCTGATTTAACAGCGCAATGCCCTGAGCATTTACGCTATAAGCTGGCGCTATTTTTAGAATATGGCGAGCAAGCCCAAAGCGCTATTCCCGATCCCTATTACGGCGGCGATGATGGCTTTGAAAATGTGCTCAATTTAATAGAAGCGGCTAGCGATAAAATACTCGCTAAAATTTAATCCCTATTTTATTACTAAAGCTAAATTTAACGAGCTTTTTGTCGTATTGCATGGCGTTCCTAAAGTGAGTACATTTTATACTTGCTCAAAGGGAACTTTATGAAAATAAAAATATTACTACTCACTTTATCTATCGCTTCTTGTTCTACTTTTGCTAACGATGTTAGTTTTTCGATTGGGGGTGGCTATCCTTATTTAGTTATTCCTGAAGTGTCTTTATCGGCTAACGACGACACACAGCGCTGGTATGCAAACTATAAACTAGGCCTTGATGATGGGTTTTCTGCCGGTTTTGAACAAGCAGTTAGCGATAATAAAAAACATGCTTTTGGCGTACTTGTGGGCGCTATTGGTGCAAGAGATACAGACCAAGAGTGCGAAAGTTCAACTAATGATGTAGCAACTGACTTTGCTAATACGCTAGGTTGTGTAATTGGCGGTATTTTTGATGAAGAAACAACAAATGGTATAGGGCTTACGTACAACTACAACTTTAATGGATTGAACAGCGCTGGTTTTAGATTAGAGCTAGAGGTGGGCTACGGTAAAGCAAGCGATAGCAATGAAAAAAGAGCCGATGGCGGAATTAGCGTAAGTTATGAATTTTAACTACGTAGAATTTGTATTAGTTGGTATTAAAAAAGACGCTTAAAGCGCCTTTTTTAATGAGCCGCTTTTAGTGGCGGTTAATTTTAAAGTCGAGTTGTACCTGAGAAATAGCGCTAACAGGTTTGCCATTTTCAAACTTTGGCGCGTAACGCCATTGCTCAAGCGCTGCTTTGGCTGATTTTTCAAATGCGCTGCCACCTTCTGAGCTAAGTACTTTTGGGTTTTTTACAAAGCCAGCTGCGTCTACCTCAAACTCCATAACAACGCTACCATCGGTACTAAATCTGGCTTTGTTAACTGGGTATTTAGGATTAACACGATAGAGTGGTGTTTGCTCTTGCGATTCTTTCCATGGCACCATTTGAGCGATAGCTAGGCAATGTTTAGTTGCTTCTTCGCTTTTACCTTGTTTTTCGTACAGGCCTACAAGCTTTGAATGAGCTGTTAGCTCTGCACTGTGATCAAAGTTTAAGTTACTATCGAATACAGTAACTATACGGTTTAGCCTTTCAATCGCTTGATTGTATCTTTTACGACCCTCTGCGAATGAGGCCATTAAAAAATCGGCTTTTATGCGCTCTAGTGAGTTTTCAGGTAAGTTTTCTTGGTAGTATTCGTCGGCTTCTTCTAGGTAGTTTTTAGCCTCACGATATTTTTTAGAACTAAACTTTTTAGCCAGTAGCGTTGCAGCTTCAAGTTTCATGTCGGCTACAAACTTAGGGTTATTTTGTGTTTTAGCTATACCTATTACTTCTTCTAAAAAGTTAGCTGCTTTGTAAGCTGATGTTGTGTAGTTAGCTTTTCCGAGCAGTGCATCAACTGTTTCTATTGATTGTTTGCCGTGATTAGCCGCTAAAATAGTATGTGCTTCATCATAAAGTGCAAAACGTTGTTCGTATAGCTCATCGCCGTAGCCTTTAATAGCTTTAGCGTAGTTAATAGCTAAGTTAGCAGTATTGTCGTCGCTTTTACCGTAAACGGCTTTACCTGATGTGTAAGCAAGTTTGGCAGCTTGTTGTACGTTTTCGTCTGCTTTAACTGCTGCTAAATAGCCTTGGTATGCTTGGTTAAATACCGTTTGAGGATCGCTTGCTTGGCTGGCGAATGCTGTAGTGCTTAAAGTTGTTGCGCTTAAAGCAGACAAACTTAAACCTATAAATAAAGCGAGTTGCTGACGTTTCATAATAATCCCTATCGTTGTTTAAAATACAAAATACCAAACGTGCCTGCAGGTGTCACTGATTAAGGTAAATCAACGTAAATAATATTGGCGGTTATTTGTATTAATTTATTGCTTAACAATCATTGAAAATAACGCCTGTCGTCGCCATATATTTGCCATAAACAGTCTTGTACTACGGTGTATTTATCCTATTTTGTGATACTATCACTTTATTGTCGTGTCGTAGTTATTTAAATATTTGGATTTGTCGTGGCGCAAGTAAGAGCAAGAGTCCAGCTTAAAGTTGGCAGAAATAGTGATATCCCTGCAGAAATAATCTCATTTACTGATTTAAAAGATGGTAAAGAACATATTGCTATGGTGTTTAACAACGCCGATACAGAGCAAGATGTACCGCTAATTCGTATGCATTCAGAATGCCTAACGGGCGATGTATTTTACTCATCGCGTTGTGATTGCGGCGAGCAGCTAAATGAATGTATTGAAATGATGCACGAGCAAGGCGGTATTTTATTGTATTTACGCCAAGAAGGCCGTGGCATTGGTTTATACAACAAAATTGACGCTTACGTATTGCAATCGCAAGGTATGAACACCTACGAAGCTAATAATCATTTAGGCTTTGCTGATGATTTGCGTGACTTTTCGGATGCGGTATTAATGCTCAATGCGCTTAATTTAAGTCACGTTAAATTAATGACTAATAATCCTAAAAAGCTTAATGCATTAAAAGATGCCGGTATTAATGTTGACTCGGTTGTGGGCACACATGCGCACATAAAAGCGGGTGTTGCGGGTAATAAATCGTACCTAGAAACAAAAATTAAGCATGGCGCGCATATGTTAGATATTAAGAAAATTAAAAAACCTTAATCATTTAATTACGTTTCGTCTATTAATCCCCCCTTACGCCAAGTTATACTTGGCGTGTTTCGTTTTAAATTAAGAGCAAGTATGTCTACACAATTACGAATTTTTAAAGCCGATGCAGGGCTAAAGTGGTTAAAAGCCGGATGGCTTATTTTTAAAACCCAGCCAGCAACCTTTATTTTTATGCATTTATTTATTGGTATTGTAGGGCTGCTGTCTTTATTTTTACCGCTGCTGCAAGTAGTAGCAGCACTCGCTACGCCATTTTTAACCGCAGGGTTTTACCAAGCGGTGCTTAGTAAGCAACAGGGCGGAAAAATTATGCTAGCCGATATTCTCAAGCCATTTACGGCTAAAGGAAATCGTTTAGGGTTATTACGCTTAGCACTTTACCAAATGGGTGCGGGCATTTTAATGGCGTTACTTGCTAATGGCTTATTTGCCGATGCAGTGGCTGTTATGAGCCAACCAGGACTTGATCCAAACGTGGCGCTAGAACAAATGCTTGAGAGTATTTCGGGCGCGAATGTAATTTTATTTTTTATGGCAATGCTAATTTATTTAACGGCATTTGCGTACGCTGTGCCACTTGTTTATTTTAGTAAAGAAACACGCATTTTAACGGCGCTTAAAAAATCGTTAATGGTGTTTTATCATAACATTTTGCCACTTGGCGTTTTTGGCCTTATTTGCGCATTATTTATGGCGCTTTCGATGTTCTTATCGTTCTTACCACTGTTGATTTTAATGCCGATTTGCTACATTAGCTTTTTTGTATCTTATCAAGCCATTTTTATGCCTGTTGTACCATTAAGTGACGACATTAATGTTAAGCCACTTAGCAGTGAAACAAGCGGGCGTTTTGACGCTTAATGGATGATAAATTAAAGCAAAAACTAAAAAACTATGTACTTTGGTTACTAGGGCGCCAAGAATATTCGCGTCGTGAGTTAACGCTCAAATTACAGCAAAAAGAAGCGACAGAAGAGTTTATTGAAACGCTGCTTGATTGGTGCGAAAAGCACAATTTTATTAACGAGCAGCGATACTGTGAAGGCTTTGTAAGAAAACACATATTTAAATGCCACGGGCTTAAGCGAATACAAAGCGAAGCTATGGGCAAAGGGATTGATCGTTCGCTACTTGAAATGGTAGTTGAAGAGCTTGAAATAGATTGGTTTGAGCTTGCGCAGGATGCGTACAATAAAAAATATTCGAATACACCGCCAGATCTCGATTACAAAGATAAAGCTAAGCGCGTGCGCTACTTAATGTATCGGGGTTTTAGCTACGATGAAATTAATTTTGCAATGCAAGCACAGTAAATACAGGTGAGACTTTCAAATGCAGCACATGACTACCGCACAAATTAGGCAACAGTTTTTAGACTTTTTTGCCAGCAAGCAACATCAAATAGTACCTTCTAGCTCGCTTATACCGGGTAACGATGCCACGTTGTTATTTAATAATGCCGGCATGGTGCAATTTAAAGATGTATTTTTAGGCGCAGAAAGCCGCCCTTATACACGTGCGACAAGCTCGCAGCGTTGTGTACGTGCTGGCGGTAAGCATAACGATTTAGAAAACGTAGGCTACACTGCTCGCCACCATACATTTTTTGAAATGTTAGGTAACTTCAGCTTTGGCGATTACTTTAAGCAAGACGCGATTAAGTTTGCGTGGGAGTTTTTAACTGAGGTTGTTAAATTACCTCAAGAAAAACTGCTTGTTACTATTTATCACGATGATGAAGAAGCGTTTGAGTATTGGTCAAAAGATATTGGCTTAAGTGAAGATCGTATTATTCGTATTGCGACCTCAGATAACTTTTGGTCTATGGGCGATACCGGTCCATGTGGTCCGTGTTCTGAAATATTTTATGACCATGGCGAACACATTTGGGGCGGACCTCCGGGCTCTCCAGAGGAAGACGGCGACCGTTTCATTGAAATTTGGAACCTTGTATTTATGCAATACAACCGTCAAAGCGACGGTACTATGCTGCCACTGCCTAAGCAGTCTGTTGATACGGGAATGGGCCTTGAGCGTATTTCTGCAATTTTGCAGGGTGTGCATTCAAACTACGAAATCGATTTATTCCAAGGCTTAATTGCAGCAGCTGCAAGTGTAACTAACGCGCAAGATATGGACGATAAGTCACTACGCGTAGTGGCGGATCATATTCGTTCGTGTGCGTTTTTAATCTCTGACGGTGTTATGCCATCTAACGAAGGTCGTGGTTATGTACTACGTCGTATTATTCGTCGTGCTGTGCGCCACGGTAATAAGTTAGGTGCGCAAGGTTCGTTTTTCTATAAGTTAGTTGCTGCGCTAATTGAGCAAATGGGTCAAGCGTACCCAGAGCTTGCTAAGCAACAAGAAATTATCGAAAAAGTATTACGCATTGAAGAAGAACAATTTGGTAAAACACTTGAGCGTGGCTTAGCTATTTTAGAAGAAAGCTTAAGTGACCTTAAAGGCGATATTATACCGGGCGACTTAGTATTTAAACTTTACGATACGTATGGCTTTCCAGCTGATTTAACGGCCGATGTTGCGCGTGAGCGCCAGATGACGATTGATCATCAAGGTTTTGAAGAGTGCATGGCTGTACAACGTAAAACAGCGCAACAAGCGGGTAAGTTTGGTGCTGATTACAATGAGCAATTAAAATCAGAAAAGCTTACTGAGTTTAAAGGCTACGACAGCACGCACCATAGCGCGACAGTGGTAGAAATTTTTGCCGGTGGCGAAGCTGTTCAGTTATTAGAAGATGGTCAACAAGGTATTGTAGTATTAGACCGCACACCGTTTTACGCTGAATCAGGCGGCCAAACGGGCGACACGGGTACTATTACAGTTGCTGGTGGCGAATTTAATGTTACTAATACCACTAAACTTGGTAATGCTTTTGCTCACCACGGTACTGTACAAGGGCGTATTGGCGTTAACGATAAAGTGGATGCGACTATTGATGATGTACGCCGCGATAGCATTAAGAAAAACCACACAGCTACACATATTTTACACGAAGCACTACGCCAATTATTAGGCGACCATGTAGGCCAAAAAGGCTCACTTGTTCAGCCTGATCGTTTACGTTTTGACTTTTCGCACTTTGAAGCGGTTACAAAAGATGAGCTACGTGAAATTGAGCGTGTAGTTAATGACGAAATTCGTCGTAACTTCGCACTTAATACTGAGCTTATGGCTATTGATGATGCTAAAGCGAAAGGTGCTATGGCGTTGTTTGGCGAAAAGTATGATGACGAAGTACGTGTAGTTACTATTGGCGAGTACTCTATTGAGCTTTGTGGTGGTACTCACGTTGAGCGCGCAGGCGATATTGGTTTATTCAAAATTGTATCTGAAAGTGGTATTGCCGCAGGTGTTCGCCGAATTGAAGCGGTAACCGGTGCTGATGCAGTTGCTTATGTTAGCGAGCAAGAGCAACAATTACATGATGTAGCTGCTTTAGTTAAAGGCGATAGCGCATCGGTACTTGAAAAAGTAACTGCGTTGCTTGAAAAGTCTAAAGGTCTTGAAAAGCAAATTGCGCAACTTAACGATAAGTTAGCAAGTGCAGCGGGTGCATCTTTACTTGATTCGATTGTTGAAATTAACGGCGTTAAGCTACTTGTAGCAAATGTTGAAGGTACTGAATCTAAAGCGCTTCGCGGTATGGTTGACGACCTTAAAAACAAGATTGGCTCAGGTGTTATTGCTCTTGGTGTTGCCAGTGGCGACAAAGTAAGCCTAATTGCTGGTGTAACTAAAGACTTAACAGGCAAAGTAAAAGCCGGTGAGTTAGTTAACCACATGGCAGGCCAAGTAGGTGGTAAAGGTGGCGGTCGTCCAGATATGGCACAAGCCGGTGGTAGTGAGCCACAAAACCTTGCTGCTGCACTAGATAGCGTTACAGCTTGGTTAACTGAGCGTACTTAAGCCTAAGTGGCGCTTATTGTTCAAAAATTCGGTGGCACTTCGGTCGGCTCAATAGAGCGAATTGAAGCGGTCGCCGACCTTGTTGTAAAAACCAGACAACAAGGACATCAAGTGGTTGTGGTGCTCTCGGCTATGTCGGGAGAAACCAACCGCTTAATTAATCTCGCCAAACAAATTGATACTCGCCCGAGTAGCCGTGAACTAGATGTACTAATTAGCACCGGAGAGCAGGTTTCTGTATCACTACTTGCTATGGCTATTATAAAACGTGGCCACTCTGCTGTGAGCCTATTAGCCGATCAAGTCAATATTTTAACCGATAACATGTTTGGTAAAGCTCGTATTGCAGAGGTTGCTGCTACGCGTTTGAAGCATGAGCTTGAGCATAATCGTATTGCTATTATTGCTGGGTTTCAGGGGCGTGATGTTGAGGGCAACATTACAACGCTTGGGCGCGGCGGTACCGATACATCGGCTGTGGAAATAGCTGCGGCTATAAAAGCTGACGAATGCCAGATCTATACAGACGTTGACGGCGTATATACTACAGATCCTCGTGTTGAACCTAACGCGCGCAGAATGAGCCAAGTTACCTTTGCCGAAATGCTAGAACTGGCAAGTTTAGGGGCGAAAGTTTTGCATATTCGCTCAGTAGAAGCCGCAGGAAAACATAATGTGCCACTTAGGGTGCTTTCGAGTTTTAATCCCGATGAAGGTACATTAATAAGTTTTGAGGAGAACGATATGCCAAGCAAGGTTGTATCGGGGATTGCGTTTAATCGTGACGAATGTTTAATTAAGGTACAAGGTGTGCCAACGGGCACGCAATATCTTTCAAAAATATTGAAACTTTTTGCCGAAAATGGCATCGAAATAGATATGATTAATCAAGTTAATCATAACTTTGAAAAAATAGACTATGCTTTTACTGTGCACTCGAATGATTATCTGCAAGCACTTGAATTATTGAGTGAAGATCAAGCTCAGCTCAGTGCTCAAAATATAAGCGGGTTGCAAGCAGTAGCTAAAGTTTCTGCTGTTGGCATGGGTATGAAATCACATTCTGGTGTCGCTAGTTTATTTTTTGATGCATTAGCGCAGGAAAATATTAATGTGGTTTTAGTCTCGACTTCAGAGATTAAAATTTCAGTTTTAATAGATGAAAAGTACTTAGAGTTGGCTGTTCGTGCATTACACAAGGAATTTTTAACAGAAAATGGATAGATTGCGAGTTTTTACTTACTTTTCAGTCTAATTTTCATTAGTATGTTTAAGCGGAATCTTATAATTTTTATTGGAACATGGGAGCAAGAGAATGCTAATACTAACTCGTAGAGTAGGTGAAACCCTAATGATTGGTGACGAAGTAACAGTTACTGTTCTAGGTGTTAAAGGAAATCAAGTTCGAATCGGTGTTAATGCACCAAAAGACGTATCAGTGCATCGTGAAGAGATTTACATGCGCATACAAGCTGAAAAGTCGAACCCTAATCCGGGCAATGCTTAATCAACACGTATACGTAGTTGAGTAATTAACTCAACTAGACTAAAAGCCACTCACTGAGTGGCTTTTTTGTTTATAAAAGCGAGTGTTTCAGGATTAAGTATTTGTTTTGATATGTACTGCATACCACTTTTATTTTTAATAATAATACCTTGCTGGGTGTCTATTACTTCGCTTATATTTTGCCATTCTAATTGATAGCTTTTGTAATGATTAGCAGATTTAATACCTTCTTCATCAAAGGTAAGTGTTACCTCAGAGCCTGATGCTTTGCTGAGCATTTGTCTGGTTACCCACCATGGTCTGCGATAGTAAAAAGCGACGCACTCGAGTACCGCTAACATGATCATAAACGATCCTAAGTAATGATCGTCTAAAACATAAATGCCAAATAGACCAAGCGCAACTAACAACACAAGTAAAAAGTATTTAGGTTTTGCACGCTTACTATAAGGGAGTGACTCATCAAAACACTCGTAAAAGTAGGGTTTATCTAATGTGTAGGTGGTTGTGAATGCCATTTTGCCTTGCTTTAAATATCGTTTTTTTTATTTTAACAAGCTAACTGCTAAATGAGCAGCTTTATAGTCAGTGATTTTATTACTGGCACAAAAAAACGGCTCGAAAGCCGTTTTTTTAGCGGTACAAGAAGAATTAACAGTTAGTTTCTTCAGCGTTCACGCCTTCTTTAACATTTTCACATGCATCTTCAACAGAGTTTTGCACATCAGTTACTGCTTCGTCGATACGTTCGCCAGCATCTTCTGCATGGTTGTCTTCACAACCCATCATGAAAAAACCTGCAAATACTGCGATTAGTGCTGCTTTTAAAGTTGTAGAGTTCATAGTGTAATTCCTTGTAAGTATTAATTAAATTTTAGTGTTTGTTAGTTGAATGCTTTATCTACCTGGGTGATTTACCACGTAGTGCACCTGAAACTAATGAAATCACTAAAAGTACTAAAAAGATAAAAAATATAATTTTTGCTATACCAGCTGCGGCACCTGCGATGCCACCAAAACCTAACACTGCAGCGATTAAAGCAATAACTAAAAATGTAATTGTCCAGCGTAACATTGTTTTCTCCTTGGTTATCAAATTTGCTCATGATAACTAATGCCAGTTATATGCCAAAGTTTATTTGGCATAAATATCAATTGGTTATGGGTTTTTGCTGTTATTCTAGTTATTAGTTGGTTAGTAACTTTTACGCTTTGTTATGTAAGTTATTCACACTGTTGCAAATAACTGCTAAATATTCACTAAATAAACTTATTTTGGTAAGACCAATTAACAATTGGTGTGTGGCTTTGCATTTTATATTAAGAATTAGTGTTTATTTTTACTTAGCTTGATAGTTAATTAACAACTTCCATATAACTATTAGCTATAGTCGTTATTTCTTGTATGTATTGTAGAGCGCGTGATTGCTGAGTTATGGCATGTAAATTAATTGAGTGTTATGTTATTTATTGTTTAATTGGTTTTACCAATTTACAAGATGTAGACAAAGCGATTAGTTTTGTTATTATCCAGTGAATAAATATTTAATTAAATCGATTTTTTATTTTCGATATGGGTTTCAAGGGGAGAAAAATGGATATAGGTGCTCTACTCACAACGGCTGGTAACTTAATGCTTACTGGCATGGTTGGAGTGTTTGTATTTCTGTCGATATTAATTGGTGCAGTAACGCTTATGTCTAATTTGGTGACGCGCTTTAGCGAACCTGACGTGGCGACACCAGTTAAATCACCATCTTTTAAATCTCAAGGTGTGCCTAATGAGCACATCGCTGCTATTAGTGCTGCCATTGCTCAGTACAAATCAAATAATAAATAAGGGGCACACACATGGCTAAATTAAAACTAACAGAATTGGTATTACGCGATGCTCACCAATCATTATTAGCAACGCGTATGCGCCTAGACGATATGCTACCGATTGCTAGCAAATTAGACGATGCGGGTTATTGGTCTATTGAATCTTGGGGCGGTGCTACATTTGACTCGTGTATTCGTTATTTAGGCGAAGATCCTTGGG
The DNA here is from genome assembly GCF_014164075.1 of Pseudoalteromonas sp. SG45-3. Taxonomy (NCBI): domain Bacteria; kingdom Pseudomonadati; phylum Pseudomonadota; class Gammaproteobacteria; order Alteromonadales; family Pseudoalteromonadaceae; genus Pseudoalteromonas; species Pseudoalteromonas sp. SG45-3. Next base: position 362,876 of record NZ_JACJEN010000002.1, read on the forward strand.
AGCGTATTCGTGCACTAAAAAAAGCGATGCCTAATACTAAACAGCAAATGCTATTACGCGGTCAAAACTTATTAGGTTACCGCCATTACGCTGATGACGTAGTTGAAAAATTTGTAGAACGTGCACATAAAAATGGCGTTGACGTATTTCGTATATTTGATGCAATGAACGATGTTCGCAATCTAGAAACAGCTATTAAAGCGGCTGTAAAAGTAGGCGCTCACGCTCAAGGTACTATTTCGTACACAGTTAGCCCAGTTCATACACTTGATATGTGGCTAACTCTTGCAAAGCAGCTTGAAGATATGGGTTGTCACTCAATTTGTATTAAAGATATGGCGGGTTTATTAAAGCCGTACGATGCTGAAAAACTAATTAAAGCACTTAAAGAAACTGTATCTATTCCAATTGCTATGCAGTGCCACGCTACAACAGGTTTAAGTACTGCTACTTACCAAAAAGCAATTGATGCTGGTATTGATATGCTCGATACCGCTATTTCATCAATGAGTATGACTTATGGACATTCTGCAACTGAAACTATTGTATCGATAGTTGAAGGGACTGAGCGTGATACTGGGCTTGATTTAAACCACCTAGAAGAAATTGCTGCTTACTTTAGAGATGTACGTAAAAAATATGCGGCATTTGAAGGTAGCTTAAAAGGGGTTGATGGGCGTATTTTACTAGCTCAAGTACCTGGTGGCATGCTTACAAACATGGAAAACCAACTTAAAGAGCAAGGCGCAGCCGATAAGCTTAATGAGGTTTTACTTGAGATCCCACGTGTACGTGAAGATCTTGGCTTTTTACCTTTAGTAACACCAACGTCGCAAATTGTTGGCACTCAAGCGGTACTTAATGTGCTAACGGGTGAGCGTTATAAAACCATTACTAAAGAAACTGCTGGCGTATTAAAAGGTGAATATGGCTTAACACCAGCACCAATGAATAAAGAGCTACAAGAGCGCGTGCTTGATGGCGCGGAAGTTATTACTTGTCGCCCTGCTGATAACATTGCACCTGAGCTTGCAACGCTTGAAGCTGAGTTATTAAAAGAAGCGCAAGAGCAAGGTTTAACACTTGCTGATGATCAAATTGATGACGTATTAACTTATGCATTATTCCCACAAGTTGGTTTGAAGTTTATTAAAAACCGCAACAACCCAGATGCATTTGAGCCAGTACCTTCTGTTGAAGATAAAAGCAGTAAAGCACCTTCTAAATCAGTTTCAAATAATAACAAAGTGAAGGCTGAGCAATACAGCGTAAAAGTAGATGGTAAAGTTTATGACGTAGTCGTAGCGCAAGGTGGTGAACTTAAGGAAGTAACATTAAAAGACTCTGAGCACATTCCTCAATCTGCTTCGGTTGCATCAGGTGAAACACTTAACGCGCCTCTAGCCGGTAATATTTTTAAAATTAAGGTAAAAGCTGGGCAAGTTGTTAACGAAGGCGATGTAGTGATTATTATGGAAGCCATGAAAATGGAAACTGAAATACGCGCTACGCATACAGGAACAATTGCTGAAGTGTTAGTTAGTGAAGGCGATGCTGTAACTACCGGCGACGCTATGATTGCATTAGCTTAGGAGTAAATAGAGGATGGAAGGTATTTTAAACCTCTGGAATGCGACAGGCATTGCTAACTTTACAATCCCATCGTTAATAATGATTGCGGTAGGGTGTTTACTACTGTTTTTAGCGATAGCTAAAGGCTTTGAACCACTATTATTACTACCTATTGGTTTTGGTGCAATTTTAACAAATGTACCAGTGGCAGGTTTGTCAGACCCAGGTGGGCTTTTGTACTACGTTTATTATGTGGGTATTGATACGGGGATTTTTCCGCTGTTGATATTTATGGGAGTAGGGGCGCTGACCGACTTTAGCGCACTTATTGCAAACCCACGTATGTTGTTATTAGGTGCGGCTGCACAGTTTGGTATTTTTGCTACATTGTTTGGCGCTATATTACTTAACTATGTGCCAGGTTTTGAATTTACTCTACAGGACGCATCGGCTATAGCCATTATAGGTGGTGCCGATGGGCCAACAGCAATATTTTTAGCATCAAAACTGGCACCTGATTTACTAGGCGCAATAGCAGTAGCTGCGTATTCATATATGGCACTTGTGCCAATTATTCAGCCGCCAATTATGCGTGCACTAACAACCCCAGAAGAACGTAAAATAAAAATGCCAGAGCTTCGCAAAGTATCTAAAAAGGAAAAGATTATTTTTCCACTTATGGTGCTTAGTTTAACGGCTATGTTTTTACCGGCTGCTATACCGCTGGTAGGTATGTTTTGTTTAGGTAACTTAATGCGAGAGTCGGGTGTTGTTGATAGATTAAGTAACAGTGCTCAAAACGAAATCATCAATGTTACAACTATATTTTTAGGCTTAGCTGTAGGTTCAAAGCTTGCTGCAGATAAGTTTTTAACTGTTGAGACGATTGGTATTTTAGTGCTTGGCGCACTGGCTTTTGCAATTGGTACGGCATCAGGCGTATTTATGGCAAAAGGACTTAACCGAATATCTAAAACGCCTATAAATCCATTAATTGGGGCGGCAGGTGTATCGGCTGTGCCAATGGCGGCACGAGTAGTTAATAAAGTTGGCCTTGAAAGTAACCCACATAACTTTTTACTTATGCATGCAATGGGACCCAACGTAGCGGGTGTACTTGGTAGTGCAGTTGCTGCGGGTATTTTATTAGCACTTGTTGGCTAAAAATGTAATTTAAAATAGATTAACCATTAAGCGCAGTTTACTGCGCTTTTTTTTGTTCTTAATTTCTTCGCCTCTTAATGGTTTCTTGTTTAGTGCTTTTTGTTTACAGTAACAGCTCTTCAACATTTTAAGGATAGTTATCATGCTTCACACACCTTTAGCAAAGCACTTGCCTCATGTTAGTAAACTTGTATTTGGATGTATGGGTCTGGGCGGCGGTTGGAATAAAGATGCAATCACTGATGCACATGTTAAGCAAGCTCATGAGTGTATAGATAACGCCATTGAAGGCGGTATTAATTTTTTTGACCATGCTGATATTTATACTTTTGGTAAAGCAGAGCAGGTTTTTGGTAAAGCATTAAATGAGCGGCCAGAGCTTAGAGAGCACATGTATATTCAATCTAAGTGTGGGATTCGATTTGAAGATGACTTAGGGCCAAAGCGCTATGATTTTTCCCCAAAGTGGATTGAGCAATCAGTTGAAGCATCATTAAAACGATTAAATACAGACTATTTAGACGTACTTATGCTGCATCGCCCTGATCCACTCATGGAAGTTAACGAAATTGCTCGTATATTTAGTTGCTTAAAAGAAAGCGGTAAAGTGCGCAATTTTGCAGTATCGAATATGCAGCAGCACCAAATGAACTTTTTACAGCACGCACTTGATATGCCGATTGTGGCTAACCAAATTGAGGCTAGTTTACAAAAACATCAGTTTGTTGATGAAGGTGTATATGCCGGTAACAGTGACGGTAAAGATCTTAATTTTACACCAGGTAGTATTGAGTACTGTCGACATTTTGAAATCCAAATTCAAAGCTGGGGTAGTTTATGCCAAGGCTTGTACAGCGGTAGTGATTTATCAAACGCATCTCAGGCAGATATAAACACCAGTCTTTTAGTTAATAAGCTGGCTGCACTTTATGAAACCTCTGCTGAGGCAATTGTACTTGCATGGTTGCTTCGCCATCCCGCATCTATTCAGCCAATTATTGGAACAACTAATGCTAAACGGATTAAAGCCTCTTGTGATGCTGTAAACGTAGAGCTAACTCGTGAGCATTGGTATGCACTTTATGTAAGCGCTAAAGGCCACGAATTACCATAAGTAGGGCGTTAATATGAACATATTCGTTATTTTAATTGGTTTGTTTGTTGCGCTGGCGATACTTATACCATTACTTGAAAAATATCAAAGTAAAATAGGGCTTGATGGCGCAACCAAATACAGTAAATATATTTGGCCGCTAGTGATGGTATCTTTAGTTATTCAGCTCATTTATGTATTAATGAATTGATGGTTTATAGCGTATACAAAAAAGCCTTTGCAGATTTAACCTGCAAAGGCTTTTTTAATGTTTATTAATAAGCTTTATTTTAGTGCTAACTGTAGCTCGCGATTGCGCTCAAGTTGGGCAATAAAGTTATCTGCAATCGGTTTAAACTTAGCAAGTTCTGAGCGAGGTAATGGCTCTGACTTAGGAAGCTTAACGGTTTTAGGATTACGATGAACGCCATTTACTAAAAACTCATAGTGTAAATGCGCCCCAGTAACACGACCAGTAGAACCTACAGTACCAATTTGTTGGCCCTGTTTAACTTTTTGGCCTGTTTTAACTAGTTTCTTATTTAGGTGTAAGTACTTAGTTACATATTGTGTGCCATGGCTGATAAATACGTAGTTACCGTTGTACTTGCTGTAACCCGCTTTAACTACCTTACCGTTACCTGATGCGACTACTGGTGTGCCAGTGCGTGCTGCAAAGTCGATACCACGGTGCGCTCTAACTTGCCCAGTAACAGGATGAAGTCGCTTAGGATTAAAGCTCGAACTAATATATTTAAAGCTTACAGGCGCACGTAAAAATGCTTTTTTCATGCTACGCCCTTCAGGCGTATAAAAATTGCCATCGGTATGGCGAATAGCTGCAAAGCGCTGATCTTGGTTTACAAATTCAGCGGCAATAATTTTACCGGTACCAATAAACTCGCCATCAACATAATGAGACTCGTAAATTAAGCCAAATACATCGCCTTTACGAATGTCGTTTGCAAAATCAACATCCCAACCAAATATGTCAGCAAAGTTCATTATTTGGCGTTCGCTTAAACCTGCTGCAATTGCTGAAGTCCAAAAGTTATTAGATATTTCGCCGCCAGCGGTTTTGGTTAGCGTTTCAATTTCTTTGCTATCAATAGCTGTATCGTAGTTACCTTCTTCGTTTAAGGTAACAAATAAAGTATCTGTTTTTGAAATCACATAGCGCAGTTGAGCTAAGGAGCCATCTTCAGCTGTCGCAAAACTAAGTATTTCACCTGGGTGAATTTTAGTCAGTTTGCGAGTCTCCGCATTAGTGTTAATTAGTTTATGAAGCGTTTGAGCCGAAAAACCAGCACGCTTAAAGATAATTGCTAAATTGTCGCCATTTTTAACTTTATGATCGACAAAGTCGTATTCTGGTAACTTTTCTGCTGCTTGCTCTGAATTTAACTCAGTTAATTTTTCGTTGTTATCAACTTTAACTTGTAACTCATAGCGCTTACCAATTTCTAGTGCATTTGCACTATTGTCTTTGGATGCAGTGGCTTTTTCAGAAGGAAGAAAGGCTAAGCCAACAATAGCAGAAACCAAACCTAGAATAAGCAATTTGTGTTTTTTGGGGAGCGTGTGAACCACGTGAACCATAACGTGCCTTTTTCTGCTGTCAAGATAATAAATACATAATATTGCAGGATATACTTAATAATGTACGAATACTAGTGTTTTGTAGATTTAAACTGACCTTAAACTACGCTAAAATCGGGCTTAGAAAGCCTTTTTTAACGCTCTACCTAGCTAAGACTCAATTGATTTAGTTTAGTTGCATGAATCACTTAAAAAGTTGTTTTAATTAGGTAGAAATTTGTTATGTTAGCTACATCTATTTATTCGGTTTAAACCTTTATTAAACCGTGACTACGCAAGTAACTAGTCGCCCCTTCGTCGGCAGAATTTTGGAGTAATACACAGTGGATTTACAAACCGCTCTAGCAGAGATAAAACGCGGTGCAGAAGAAATATTAATTGAAGACGAACTAGTTGAAAAACTAAAGTCGGGCAAGAAGCTAAAAATAAAAGCAGGCTTTGATCCTACAGCGCCTGATTTACACTTAGGACACACTGTACTAATTAATAAAATGAAAACCTTTCAGGATTTAGGTCATGAGGTTATTTTCTTAATTGGTGACTTTACTGGCATGATTGGTGACCCAACGGGGAAAAACGTAACGCGTAAACCACTTACTCGTGAAGACGTACTAGCCAATGCCGAAACATATAAAGAACAAGTATTCAAAATTCTAGATCCTGCTAAAACCACTGTTGCATTTAACTCTACTTGGATGGAAAAGTTAGGCGCTGCAGGCATGATTAAACTTGCTGCAAACCAAACCGTAGCACGTATGCTTGAACGTGATGACTTTAAAAAGCGTTATGGAAGCGGCCAACCAATTGCAATTCATGAGTTTTTATATCCACTGGTACAAGGTTGGGATTCGGTTGCACTAGAGTCAGATGTTGAACTAGGTGGTACTGATCAGCGCTTTAATTTGTTAATGGGCCGTGAGCTACAAAAAGTAGAAGGTCAAAAGCCGCAAACAGTATTAATGATGCCATTACTTGAAGGTACTGACGGCGTTCAAAAAATGTCTAAGTCGCTTGGTAATTACATTGGTATTACTGATGCGCCTAACGATATGTTTGGTAAAATAATGTCAATTAGTGATGTGCTAATGTGGCGTTACTACGACTTATTAAGTGCGCTTTCTATTGAAGAAATTGCAGCTCAAAAAGAACGTGTTGAGCAAGGTACGAATCCGCGCGATATTAAAATTGAACTAGCTAAAGAGCTAATTGCTCGTTTTCATAGTGAAGCTGATGCACAAGGTGCACATGATGATTTTATTCAGCGTTTTCAGAAAAAAGCGTTACCAGATGAAATCCCAGAGCTAACAATCACTATTGCAGAAGATACTATTTTAATTGCTAACTTGCTTAAAGAAGCAAATTTAGTAGTAAGTACATCAGAAGCAATGCGTATGATTAAGCAAGGTGCAGTTAAACTTAACGGTGAAGATAAAATCACTGATACCAAACTTGAAATAGCAAAAGGCACAACGGCTATTTACCAAGTAGGTAAACGTAAGTTTGCAAACATCACTGTAGCTTAAGCACAGTTTAAAAACTAAAAAACCAGCCTCGGCTGGTTTTTTTGTGCTCGTATTTTGAGCCCTTTAAATCAATTTTAATATTTCAATACTGGCTATTACTAACAACCAAAATACACGGGCCTGATTTAACCTATTAATTATTACAGGTACATCCTCGGGTGTAGGTAGTCTATCAGTACCAATACGCATTTTATTAAAGCGAGTACCTAAATAAACTGCAGGCCCGCCCAACTGCACGCCAAGTGATGCAGAGCATGTGCTTAAGAGCCAGCCTGTATTTGTTTGATAAAAATGCCTGCCATAATGCTTTATATAATGCATGCTTTGTTTGCTTGCTCGACTTGCTGCAATAGTTAAAGCGAGTAAGCGCATGGGAATATATTCAATAATAAACAAGAGTATTTTAAGCGGTTTTAAAAAGTAACTATTTGGGGAGATATCACTACGCCAGGCTTGTTGTATTAAGGTAAGTAACCGATAGGCAAGGGCAGCTATAGGGCCAAATGCTAAAAATATAAATATGACTACGAAATAGTATCGAGCGGTGCGCAGTATTAAGCTCTCAATTAATGCTTTGATAATACCAGCTGATGAAAGTCTATTAACTTCACGGGCAAGCAGTGGCTTTAGTAATTCGCGCGCTGTGGATTTTTGATTTTGTTTAGTTAGCTTTGCAATGCGAAGTGCTTTTTTATCAATGCTCTTACTTTCTAAGCATAAGTATAAAATAAGGCCAGCGAGTAATTCAGGATAAAAAGCAAACTCGAGTAGCAACACTACAATAATGAGAATGACACTTAAAATAAGTGAGCTTGCGAGTATAGCTGCCAAATATTGATAGCTTTTAGGTTCTTTGCTTTTGTATATACGTTTGCCAATAGCACTAAAAACAGCATTTAACGCCGTATTAGGATGATACCAGCTAATAAGGGGAATAAAGCGCTCAGCAAGGAGCGCTAGTATAAAGGCAATAAAGTCCAAGTGATTTTGAACAATATTGCTAAGCATTTACAGAGATACTGCTGTAAGCTTTTCTAAAAGTGCAACAACCATTTTAGATGAGTTGATTGATGCTGTTTCTAGGTATTCTTCAAATGATTGTGGTGACTCTTTACCAGCAATATCAGACATTGAGCGAATTACAACAAATGGTGTGTTTAGCGTAAAACACGTTTGTGCAATTGAAGCGCCTTCCATTTCAACAGCAAGCATTGTAGGAAAATCACTACGTGCTTTATCAATGCGTATAGGGTCACACATAAATGTGTCACCAGTACAAATTAAGCCAACGAGTGTTTTAACATCACTGATTTGTTCGATAGTTTGCTGTGCTGCTTCAACTAATTTAGGGTGTGCTGCAAAGCCTGCCGGCATTTGTGGTACTTGGCCAATTTCGTAGCCAAAAGCAGTTACGTCTACATCGTGGTGACGTACTTCTGACGAAATTACTACATCGCCTACACTAAGAGAAGGATCGAATCCACCGGCTGAGCCTGTGTTAATTATGCAATCAGGTTTGAAGTTATCGATCAGTAAGGTAGTTGCAATAGTTGATGCGACTTTACCAATACCAGATTGAACAAGTGTCACCGTGTTACCAGCCAACTCGCCAGTATAAAAAGTGAAACCTGCTTTAGTTAAAATTTGTGGGTTTTGCATAGCTTCACGTAAAATTTTAACTTCTGGCTCCATTGCGCCAATAATACCAACATTCATAAAGTTTAATTCCTGAGTTTGAATCACTTGATTATACGTGAAGTTAGCAATAAAAAACAAAAAAGCGAGCTTGTTTATGAGCTCGCTTTAAATACTTTTTAGGAGAGTATTTAATTCGTTTTTTAAATTTCAGCTAACGCGGTGGTTTGCGCTTTAGCTTGAGAAGGTGAAAGTACCGCTGGCTTATGTGAGCGATTACGAACAGGGCGCTGAGTTTGTGTTGCTGCAGGCTTACCAAGTTTAAACATAATTGCATCGCGTACTTCAGAAGGGCGGTAGCCCGATTTAACTTTCATACGAATATGTGGAATGCCTGCAGACTCTAGTGCACCGTTTACAAACCAGTCGCGTTGAGCTTTGTGGCCATCTTTGTTGGCATTGTTAACTAGGTCAACAGCAGCAATGATTGTTAGTTTTTCTTTATCGATTAAAACAAAGTCGAGTTGCTTATTTTTAGCTTTAGCTAAAGCAGCACGTTTAGACTTTACTGAAAGGCCTTGCTTACAGTCAATAACGTCGATTAACTTAACGCGACTAACAATTTTATATTGATCGCCTACAGCACGCTCTAGAAGATTTAAAAAAGCGCCTTCAACCTGCGTAAAAACAGTTTGCTTGCGAGTAAAAGGATACGGGTTTCCGCCATCGTCATTAAATTTTGACGCAACAACAGAGGCCCCGACAACTAATACTAGGATTAATAATAAAGCGAATTCCATACGGTAACTCCATAACAACAAATTGACACTGCTCAAACAAAGCAATTTACGTGCCTAAAAAGTATGGGTTATAAAATAATTACCGGCTGGTTTACAAGCAATAGCTACACAGCGATTAAGCTTTGTAGCCTCCTTTAATACCTTTTACTGCAATAGCTACAGCATCGTGTGCATGCAGTGACTCATAGTGGTTTATTTGCAGCCAATAATCACTGTAATGGTTTGCCTCTAGCAATGCTTTAATTTTACGCGCTGCATCTTCACAAAACATAAGGTTTTGACCATTCAAACGGGCAAATTCTTGCTCATCTTCACGTTTTACTGCTGCTTGTACTGGTGTTTTAAGCTCAGCTTCAAGAGTGTTAATTAGCGTAACTACGTCAAATTCTTGAATGTTGCTATCAAGCTTTACTTTTACGTTGGCAATAGAGCGCTGCGAGTGGGGAGTCGCTACAATACCTTGTGTAGTGCCTAGCCATTCGTGCACATCTTTTTGGCTCAACGTTTCTTGGTTAAACTTTTCGTTAAACGCGTTTTGTATAAGCTGGCGCGCAAGTGCAGCAGAGCATGGGCACGTTGAAGAATAAGTAACATCTACGGTTAGCTCGTAGCTAATAACGTTATTTTCAATTGTACTGGTAAGTACAACTGGGTAGCTTTTCCAGCCCGCTTTGCCACTTAATAGTGACTTACGGCGTAGCGGTAATTCAAATTTAAATTCAATTTGTGCTTTATTGCTCAGCCCTTCGTGGCTAGTTATAAAGGTATCGAGTGCTTGCGCTATCGTTTGCGGATTGACTTGCTGCTCGGTTGAAAGCAGATCAAGTGCCAAAAATAGACGTGACATATGAATGCCTTTGGCATCTTCTTTATGTAAATTTACAAATGCACGAGCTTTGGCGTTTACTGTAACTGGAGATAAGTCTCGGGATTCAAAAATAAATGGCAGTTCTATTTCGCCCATGCCAACCCAGTCTAATTTACCTGTTTGTAAAGCGGGTGCAGTGTCTGCTATATCTGGCATATTGGTTTGCATGTGCGCTACTCGTATTTTGGGGATAATAAAGCGGGGCATTTTACACTAAATAATTTATTGCTGAAATGATGAGTTTAATAGATGAGCTAAATCAAACATGAAAAATTCTGTTTTTATCGCACAACGTGAGTAGTGGTAGGAGAAAAATGCTAAAATCTGGGAAAATGGTATGTTTATACATACGCATTGCCTTCTTTATATTAAGTACACAGCTAAGAGATAAAATTACGTATGACCGATTATTCTTTGAGCCCTTGGGCTCGGGTACTTTCCAGCTCAATAACGCGATTTGGTGAATTTAAAACCGCTGCTATTTGTTACACTTTATTTTTAACTGTATCTCTTATTTTATCGAGCATGTTTTATTATGTGGCGATAGGCGAATTACACCTTGTTGATATTTTAGCCGTGGTATTTTTTACGGCTGTAGTGTCTCCTTTAATAATAAGTGTGTTGCTTAATTCAATTCGACAACTAGATGCCTCATATGCTTATTTAGATAGCGCCACCAAGCAAGAAAAGCTTTTAAATCAAACCCTAAAAGATAACATTAACCGTCTAAACATCGAAATTGATGAGCGTAAAATGGCATTTCATGCCAAGCACCGCGCTATTGAAGAACTACGACGAGAAATTGCTGAGCGTAAAAAAACACAACAAGAACTTGCTCAACAAAGCATGCTGCAGCGCTCAATAGTTGATTCATCTCCTGATTTATTTTATTACCGCGATAACAATGGCGTGTTTGCTGGTTGTAATAAAATGTTTGAAGAAGTAATGGGCAAATCAAGTAGCGAACTAATTGGCAAAACGGTTGAGCAAATATTCCCTAGTCACTTTTTATCTGAAGTTTTGAAAACCGATAAAGAAGTAGAGCAAAGCCATAAAGCACTAACCATTGATGTGGGCTATGAAGTAAATGGCGAAACGCGTTGGTTTGAGCTACGTAAATTACCTTTTATAAATGATGAAGGTGATTACATTGGTCTACTGGGCTTTGGTCGTGATATCACAAGTCGTAAGGAGGCCGCTCAAGCGCTCGAAACGGCCTATAAAGACAAAGGTAAGTTTATTGCCACATTAAGCCATGAACTACGTACACCGCTCAATGGTATTGTTGGTTTAACACGAATGCTGCTTGATACTGACTTAAACAAACAGCAGCGTAGTTGGGGGAATACTATATTTTCGAGTGCTGAAACGCTCGGCAATATTTTTAACGATATTATTGATTTAGACAAAATAGATAGAGATCAGCTCGATATAGTAACCAACTCTATTAACGTATCAGACTTTATAAATGACGTTGTTAACTTTGCGGGCTTAATCGCGGAGCAAAAAGAGCTAGAGTTTGATATTAAGCGCAATGGGGTGCTGGATATTTACGCACAGCTCGACCCAACTCGCTTACGCCAAGTTGTTTGGAACTTAATTAATAACGCCGTTAAGTTTACACAGCAAGGGAAGGTAACACTTGAATGTAGTCGAGAAAACAGGGTTGAAGGCCCATGGTTAGTTATGAAAGTATCGGATACCGGCCAAGGTATTCCGCCAGAGCAGCTTGCTCATATATTTGATATGTACTACAAAGCGCCAGATTTAAAAGGGACTAACGCAATAGGTTCCGGTATTGGTTTGGCTGTAACTAAGGCACTTGTAAGTGCGATGAAAGGGATAATTACAGTAAATAGTACTGAGGGCGAAGGAAGTTGCTTTACAGTTCAAATACCGCTTAGTTTATGTGTAGCACCAACAGAGCAAAGTTATGTTGGTCGTGGTTTGTATATTTTACTAGTAGAAGATGTACCTCTAAATGCCGAAATTGCCACAAACTTATTAGAGCAACGCGGGCATGAGGTGTTGTGGGCTGAAACCGGTGAAGATGCACTCTCGTTTGTCGAAACCGAAGATGACTTAGATTTAGTATTACTTGATATGCAATTGCCTGATATAAATGGTGATGTAGTTGCCAAGCAAATACGCTCAGATAGTCACTTTGATAAATTACCCATTGTAGCGCTAACGGCCAATGTTCGTAGTGCTGAAGAAGAGCTTGAAGGCATATCAATACAAGGGGCGCTTGCTAAACCAATTAACACAGTGAAGCTTGATAAAATGCTGGCTGATTTATTTGGAATTAAGCAAAGTGAATGCACAGAGCCACTGTTAAAAGTAAGTGAAGAAGCCCTTAAAGGCATTGATGCACACTTATTAGATATAGAAACAATAGAAGACTTTGTCAATTCGATGGGCTTAGTTGTGTTTAGACGCAGTAGTCAGCTATTCGAAAAGCTAAGTCCACAATATCAGCAAGAGTTACTTACTTCATTAAATACTAGTGATAGAGAAGAGTATGAATCAGTAGCGCATAAACTCAAAGGGGCGGCTGGCTCAGTAGGTCTTAATGATGTGCAGCTTCATGCCAAAATAATGGAACATGGTGCGATTGATGAATCTGATGAGGTGTTAAAGCAGTGGTTAGATATTTTGGCAGATAAAATAAATGAAGGACAAAAAGCCCTTCATTTATTTTTACAGCAATTAGAGTGAAACTAATTAGCTCTAATTAAGCGTCAATTTTACCAATGAAACGGTAACCTTCACCATGGATGGTGCTGATTAACTCAGACGTTGAGTTATCACTTTCAAAATGCTTACGAATGCGACGAATAGTAACGTCAACAGTACGGTCATTTGCGCGAAGCTCACGGCCTGTCATATGCTTAATTAATTGCTCACGGCTGAAAATGCGACCTGGAGAATCAAGCATTAAACGAAGTGCTCTGTACTCACCTTTAGGTAAACGCTTAGCGTCGCCATTTGGAGAAGTAAGACAACGGCTGTTTTCATCAAGTTCCCAACCATTAAACGTAATAACACCATTTGTTTCTAGTGCTGACTCTTCACCACCTAAGGCAGTACGAGTAATAAGGTTGCGAGCTCTGATAGTTAATTCACGCGGGTTGAACGGTTTAGTAACGTAGTCATCTGCGCCAATTTCAAGACCTAAAATACGGTCAACATCGTTATCACGACCAGTTAGGAATATAAGACCTACTTTACGCTTTTGGCGTAATTCACGGGCTAAAATAAGACCGTTTTTACCAGGAAGGTTGATATCCATAACTACAAGATTAACGTCATCGTTATTTGTAAGCTTGTCATGCATATCATCGCCATCAATGGCTTCAATAACTTTGTACCCTTCAGCTTCAAATAAACTAACTAGGTTCAGTCGAGTTACGTCTTCATCTTCTACGATTAGAATGACTGGCGTTTGCATTATTAATTAACCTTTTGGAATATATTATTTATAAAAAATCGGTGACTAATTTATAACCGATTACTAGAGATTATAGGATTATACCCATTTGTTAACAAGGAAAAAACAAATTGGATAAAAATAAAACAGTAGGGTGTCCAAAGTCTACTAAAAAAGGGCAGTGCAAAAACTACTGTTTAATTGATATATACATGGATGTAGCTATTTGAATCATAAAGTCGAAGCCATTTTCCTTTGATAATTGACATATCATTCAATTAAACAAGGTACTTAAAATAATCAGACTAATTCAAAGCAAAACTATATCACTTTTTAACCTTTTAACCTTTTAACCTTTCATCAATGTATGTGATACAGCAAAGATAAAAAAGTTCATAAATCGCTTGGTAATATTTATTTAAAGCAATTAAATAATGTTACGCACTTATCACATGCCTCATTAATGAGGTCATTAAATGCTAATTCAAGGATAAATTTTAAATATATGCACTTTTTAATGATCTTTATTTAAGGAATAGTAATTATAAAGCGAGCACCGCGTTTTTCTTCAAGATCAAACATCACTCTTCCGCCAAGTGCTTGTGTTACTAGGTTATAAACTAAGTGCATGCCTAAGCCACTTGCGCCTTGCCCGCGCTTTGAAGTTACGAATGGGTCAAAAATTCTATTTTTAATGTTTTTGTCAACGCCCTGACCATTGTCAGAATAAACGATTGTTAATTTTTTCCCGACGAGTTCTACGTCAAAGCGAATTTCATTGTTTTCTTTACCTATAAATCCATGAATTACAGAGTTCATAAGTAACTGCTGAAAAACTTGTTGTAGAGGTTCAGACTTACTATGAATAGCCAAGTCGGTCGGACAGTTGATAGTTACAACAGGCTTTTTGGGCAATAATTCAGATTGAATCGATGTTAAAACATCACTTATTAATTTGTGCACATTAATATAGGTATTTACACCGTCATCTTGAATAACCGCTACTTTTTTAAAGTTAGATATAAGGTCAGCTGCACGATTTAAGTTGCGGTAAATTAAATCTAAGTTTTCAATACCTTCATCTATAAAGCGTTTTAGATGGCTTGAGGTAAGTTTTTTGTCATCAAAGCTTTGCTGTATGTCTGCTAGTTTATCTCTAAGTAACGTAGAACCGGTAATACCTAGCCCTATTGGTGTGTTAACTTCATGGGCAACACCAGCAACCATTTGCCCTAAAGATGCCATTTTTTCGTTTTCAACAATTTGTGTTTGGTATTGATGCATCCGCTCAAGAGTTGATAAAAGCTCTTGATTTGCCTCTCTAAGGGCGATTGTTCGTTGGTTTACTTTTTCTTCAAGGCTTAGGTTTAGTTGTTTGATTTCTTGCTTATCTTTTTCGTGGCGTTCAAGTTGTTTTTTTGTACGCGTAAGCATGATATTTAAACTATTTGAAAGAGCACTTATTTCTTTTACATCAGTTACTGGTGCGCGTGCATCGTAGTTATGATTTTTAGACACATCCTGCAATAACACGCTTAATTGCTCTATTGGCTTAGCTATACGTCGTTGAACTTTAATAGCAATAAAGTAAACAACTACCAGAATTAATAATGTTAATAACACGTCTATTAATATTTTTCTCTCAATATAAACCTCTAAACTCTCAAGGCTTCCTCGCATATATACATAACCTACTACTTGTTCGTTATCGTAAATAGGGCGGGTTAGCTCAATATGGTCATTCGTAATTCGTGGTGTTTTTAGCTCTTCTACACTGTCTATTCTCAATGGCACAGGAGGTGTTTTTTTGGCATTAAAGCTAATAAAGAAAACAGGCTTTTGGGATGCTTTTTCTATTGAGTAAATATGTATGTTTTTTACAAGAGGGATCTTTTCAAATGACTTGAGGCGTTTTTCTTCTGTTTTACGATCATCTTCAATTACCGATTGCCCAGCATCAAAAGCTACAATTTCAGAAAGAATAACAAGCTTATTAACTATTAATTGCTTTTGTTCTTTCACGCTTAAATACGTAGAGATAGAAATAGATAACGATAAGCAAATAGCTGTAATAAGCATGATCAAATTAATGAGTGCTTTTCGAATGCTACTTTGATGAACTTTTTTAGGCATTATTTCATTATCGCCTGAGTTAAATTTAATTATTTAGAGTTTTAGTTTAGCAAAGACGTGGAAAAATGAAGGAAAAAAACTAAATTAATTCTTATATTTATTCGAAAGTTAGCTTGAGCACGTATGTGCTCAATCATTTTACAAGTTTAAATTAGCTGCTATATACAGCAAATTTATTGTTCTTAAATACAGTTTGATAGCTTTCAAACTGAGTTTCTAAAATAGGCGGGTACTTTAAAAAGCTGTTAGCAACAATATTTAGCTTCCCTAATTTAGTTAAATGCTGTTTTGCATTAGCTAAAAATGTTTCTGCTACTGTGTAGTCGGTTGCAATACCAGTATGAAAAGGTGGATTGCTAATAATTAAATCAAACTTGCCATTAATGCTTTTAAGGCCGTCACTTAATATAGCCTCACCATTGATGTTGTTAAGCTTTAGGGTTTGCTGTGTTGCATAAGTTGCCAGCGCACTTACATCACTACACACAAACTCAAGTGCTGGATTATGAAGCCCTAAAAAAGTTGCTATTAAACCTGCGCCACAACCAAAGTCGAGAACTTTGCCTTGCTTAATTGTCGGTGCGTTTTCCAGTAGAACTTTCGTTCCTATATCTAAGCTACCGTGATTAAACACTCCAGGAACACTAATAGCTGTAAATTCAGTGTCGGCAACATTAACAACAAACTTTTTATGGTAAGTCGTAATATCAAAGTGAGGGTGCTTAGAAATTTCAGCAAATGAGTAAAGAACGCAGTGCTTAGCTGAATCAATCTTGTTACTAAACTCAGCTTTACCAGCTAATTGCTTTTCAATTGACTTAACACCACTTTTGTTTTCACCTACTACTAATAGTTCGGCATCATCAGTAATAGCAGACCGAATATTATCAAGTGCCATTAATAACTCTGGTTTTGATTTAGGGTAGTAAAGAATAACTAAATCGTAGTCGTTACCAGGTATTGTGTGGCTTACATGAACATCAACATCTTTGGTGTTTTTAGCAAACTCTCCGTTAGCATGGTTGTAGCTAAACGCAGTTACTTTGCTTTGCGGATTAAGTTTTTTAAGCTCTGTTAAAAAGCCATCTTGAACAAAGTTGACCACCAAGATAGATTTGCCCGTTAGTGCCTCGCTATTACGAAGTAACAGTAAACTTGGGTTGGTTAGTACGCTCATAAATGGCTTTGCCTTACAGTATATTTAGTTTTATAAAAGTAAAAGTGAGTAATTAAATTTAATTATTCTGTGCGCTCAAACATTAAATCCCACACGCCATGACCTAGGCGATGTCCGCGTTGCTCAAACTTAGTAAGCGGGCGCAAATCTGGACGAGGAACATAATCATTTGTTTCTGATTGGTTTTTAAAACCAGGAGCTACATTCATTACTTCGAGCATGTGCTCTGCGTAGTTTTCCCAGTCTGTTGCCATATGAAAAACGCCACCCATTTTAAGTTGGGCTCTTAGCTTTTCAACAAACTCAGTTTGTACAATACGGCGTTTGTGGTGACGCTTTTTATGCCAAGGGTCAGGGAAAAATAGTTGTAGTGTTGTTAAGCTTTCATTAGGTATGCAATCTGCAAGTACTTCAACTGCATCGTGTTCAAAAATACGTAAGTTGGTAATGCCTGCTTCATCGGCATCCATTAAACAAGCACCAACGCCTGGGCGGTGTACTTCAATACCGATAAAGTTTAGGTGAGGGGCATTTGTTGCCATTTCGACAAGCGACTTACCCATACCAAAACCAATTTCTACTACTACATCGTTGTTGTTGCCAAAAACTTCGCTTAAATCAAGCATACCGTTTTTATGCTCTAGGCCCATTGTTGGCCAGCATTTTTCGATTGCAGCGGCTTGGCCTTTGGTTAATCGACCTTCGCGTTTTACAAAACTGCGAATGGTGCGGATGTATTTACCTTCTTGCTTAGCTTGCTCAAGGTTAGTGTTGCTTGATTCACTCATATTATTGGCCTGACAAAAACAATGTGTTTAAAAATGGTTGCATATTATCCCTGACCGAGGCCGCAATCACAAGTATTAGCTGGTTTTACACCCCGTATAGCTTGATCTTTTTGTTAACTGCAATAGACTGAGCCGCCATTGGGCATCAGTAAAAGTTAAAAATGTTGGATTTAAATAAAAAACAGTCACACTGGTTTTCTAATCAAGTTGTTGATTGGTATCACCTTCATGGGCGTAAAACACTCCCGTGGCAGCTAGGTAAAACACCTTATAAAGTGTGGGTGTCTGAAGTGATGCTGCAGCAAACCCAAGTTATTACTGTTATTCCATACTTTGAAAAGTTTATGCAAAGCTTTCCAGATATTATCGCTTTAGCTGATGCGGATGAAGACTTAGTTTTGCATCACTGGACTGGCTTAGGGTATTACGCTCGTGCGCGTAACTTACACAAAACAGCTAAAATAGTGCGTGACGAATACCAAGGTGAGTTTCCGAAAACACTCGATGAAGTAATGGATTTACCTGGAATAGGGCGCTCTACTGCAGGGGCTGTTTTATCATTGTCGCTTGGGCAGCATCACCCTATTTTAGATGGGAACGTGAAGCGAGTTTTAGCGCGCTATTTTATGATTGAGGGCTGGTACGGCGTTAAAAAAGTCGAAAACCAGCTTTGGCATTTATCAGAGCAGTTAACGCCTAAAGATAATGTTACTGAGTTTAATCAAGCTATGATGGATTTAGGGTCTAGCGTTTGCTCACGCAGCCGGTTTGATTGCGAGGCTTGCCCATTAAACTCAGGCTGTGGTGCTTTTAATACAGGTAAAGTAAAAGAGTTTCCACATTCTAAACCTAAAAAAGCAGTTCCTAAAAAGAGTTGCCATCAGTTAATTATTCAGTGTGGTGATAAAGTGCTTATGGAAAAACGTCCTAACAGCGGTATTTGGGGCGGATTGTTTGGCTTTTTTGAATTTAATGAGTACGAAGAGCTTCAAATGTTTTTAGCTCAGCAAGGCCTAGAGGCTAGTTTAGTAGAACTTGAAGCGTTTATTCATGTGTTTTCACATTTTGAGCTGAGGATTAACACGCATGTGCTCAATGTTAAGAAAACTCCTGATGTGGTAAACGATAAGCAATTAATCTGGTATCCGCTTGATCAATCAATAGAGGTTGGCCTAGCAGCACCAACTAAAAAGTTGGTTAAACAAATTACAGCAATAGTATAGAATAGCCCCATATTTAGCGTTAGAGAGAATCAATCATGGCACGTACAGTATTTTGTCAAAAGTTACAAAAAGAAGCCGAAGGGCTTGGCTTTCAGTTATACCCTGGTGAAATTGGTGAAAAGATTTTTAATAACATCTCTAAAGAAGCGTGGGCTCAGTGGCAACATAAACAAACAATGCTTATTAACGAAAAGCATTTAAATATGATGGACCCAGAACACCGCACATTTTTAGAAGAGCAAATGGTTGGCTTTTTGTTTGAAAATAAAGATGTAGAAATTGAAGGTTATCGACCGCCTGAAAAGTAATGTTTTAAACATAAAAAAGGGCTATTAAGCCCTTTTTTTATGTTTATTTATTCATTTAACTCATCTTCTTGCTCAGATGTTTTAATTTGTTCCTTTAAAAATTGAGCAGCTTTAGAGTATTCAATTTCCAGCTTATCTCTTAACTCTATTAATTCATCGGTTGTGAGTTCACCTTCTTTACATTTATCTTCAAATGCACTTGAAAGTTCTGCCACCGTTTGGGCACCAATTGTCTTGGAGATCGATTTTAATTGATGACACCCCTCAATAATCTCATTTAAATCGTTAACCACAACGCCGGAATTAATACTCTTAATTAAGCCTTGGCTTTGTTCTAAATACATTTTGAAAAAACGAATTTGCTTAGCGTTATCACCGTTTACATATTTAGCAACAGCTTCCATATCAATAGGTAGTGCCATAGTTTGATGAATAACTACATTTGGGTTTTGGCTTTGTTTATCGCTCCAACGTTTTAGAGTTTCTTCTAACGCGTTTAGCTCTATAGGTTTGGTAATGAAATCGTTAATACCTACTGCTAAACAGCGCTCTTTTTCGCCTTTAAGTGCGTTTGCTGTTACTGCAATAATGTAAGGCTGTGCATCAATCGATTCTAATAACTCTGCTTCATTACGGATTTTTTCGACCATATCGTAACCCGACATTTTAGGCATGTGTAAGTCGGTTAAAATAAGTGAGTAATCACCTTTTCTCCACATATCTAGACCTTCTTCACCGTTGTTAGCTATTTCAACGCCAAAGCCCAGTATATGTAGTTGATCGGTGAGGACTTGTTGGTTTAGAAGGTTATCTTCAACAAGTAGAACCAATTTGTTTGAATTACGTGCCTGCTCAACATTTAAATAGTTATTAAGTGTTTTGGTTTTTTTAATTTGCTTAGGTGTATGTAACCCTGCAGCCACCAATATAGAAAGCATAAAGTTAGATTTACATAGAGGAGAGGCATTAATATAAAAAATGTTTTTATGATTTATAGCTGCTTCATCAAGCTTACTTAGTACAACAACTTGTTGGTTATAATCCTCTAATGAATAAAATAAACGTCTTAGCAGCGCATTAGTTTTATCCATATTGTCTATGCCATCAGCTACCCAAATAATATCTTGTGAATGCTGGTGCTCTTCAATTTCTTCTTCTGTGTGTGCATAAATTATTTTAGCGCCCATGAACGATAAATAACGGTACATTGTTTTTTCACGTTCTAGGTGATTACTAACTACAACAATTTGCTTACCATTTAATGCACCTTTATGTGCGTACTTAATTTTACCCGATGTGCTAAACGGCAGCTCTACTGTAAACTCACTGCCAATTCCGGTATGACTAGTTACATGAATAGTACCTAGCATAAGCTCAGTTAAGCTTTTACAAATAGAAAGACCTAAACCGGTGCCACCATATTCTCGGGTAATTGAGTTTTCGGCCTGAATAAATGGATTAAATATTTCGCGAAGTTGCGTCTGCGACATGCCTTTACCGTTATCAGTTACGCAAAAGCGTAAGGTAAAGTGATCAGTCGTATTATGAACCACCTCTACTGATATTTTTACATGGCCTTGGGTTTTTTCATCAGTGCTAGTGAATTTAATTGCGTTGCTACATAGGTTATAAAGCACCTGACGTACACGCACACTATCACCGGTAAGGTTGACTGGAATATCTGGTGCTATTGCTAGTTCTAAATCAAGCTCACGTTTTTTAGCAACTGATGAGAGCACTCGAGCAACTTCTTCAATGGTATCGGTTACCGAAAATGGGATCGGGTCAATATTTAGCTTTCCAGCCTCAATTTTTGAAAAATCTAAGATATCATCCAAAATGCTCAATAACGAAAATGCTGATTCACGAATAATTGTACTTAAACGATGTTGAGCGCCATCAAGTTCGGTCTGGCGCAGTAAATCAATAGTGCCTATAACACCATTCATCGGTGTTCTTATTTCGTGGCTCATTGTGGCTAAAAAGGTCGTTTTGGTTTCGCTTGCTCGCTCTGCTTTTAATGTGGCTTGCTCAAGCGCTATAGTACGATTTTGCACTTCGGCTTCTAGGCCATTTTGTAATTTATAAAGCTCTTTTTGTGCGGCGTCATTCTCACTCATCGCAGTCTGTACTTTTTGTAGCAGTAAGTTAATGTTTTTTGCCACTACACCTAAACCAATATCAAGCTGCTCATCAACACTACTATTGTAATTAGCATTTTCGGTGATTGCCTGCAGCTCTTGTGTAAGAGTGTCAGTACTTTTTCGTAAGCGACTATTAATGTACATATTAAACATTAAAGTAAATATAAATAATGCAGCTACGCTTGCTATCGCAATAATGTAGGCAATAACTTGAGAGTTTTGAGCGCTTAAAGGAGCGGTTGGTAGGTTTTGCTTAATAATAAGCTCGCCAATAGGTTGATCGTTTAACAGCAGTAAGTGATGTAGGATGCCTTCTTCTACTAGATGCTTTTCAGTTTTAATTGAAGCGATAGCAGGTTTACTGCTGCTATATACCAACTGAGTATCTGATGTAGCATTGAAGCGATATAGAGTATATTCAAAGTCATCATCTAATAACGACGTTAAATCAAGTAACTGCCTTACTTTACCTTGACCATACATAGTTAATGCATCAACCATAGGTAAGTCTAATCTATCGGCAAGCGTTACAATATTAACAGATGATGCAGGTTGGGCTGTCTTAACTTCAGTTTGTGAATAAAATGAGTGGGCAATAATAGCAAGCGCTGTTACTGCAATATTTATGATTAAAAAAAGAGGTAATAAGCCTTTGACTGGCGATGAAAATTTACTCTGCATTGATAGTGTCCAATTGATGTGATTTTACTACGATAAGTCCCTATCGTACGTATCTAAGCTAATCGTAACATTTACAAAAAATAATTCACTACGGTTTTAGTCTGATTTATTTATATTTATAGTTCGATTTGTGGTAAAAATGAACGTTATTAATAAAAAATACACTGAGTTGTCTGAAAACCGTTCAAACAGTTATAAAGAATAAAAAAAAAGTTGACTTGTAAGGGCAAAACTCGTTTAATACGCCGCACGCCCAGATAGCTCAGTCGGTAGAGATGAGTGGGAATTGCATTAAAAATACTTTAAGATTTTTAATTAGCACTGTTTAAGTGCCTCGATAGCTCAGTTGGTAGAGCAGAGGATTGAAAATCCTCGTGTCCCTGGTTCGATTCCGGGTCGAGGCACCATTTATTAAAGTAGTGGTGTTTAATCAACAGTTTAAACATTATTACGCGTGCCTTAGCACACAGTTTTGTGTGCCGACTTAGCTCAGCTGGTAGAGCAACTGACTTGTAATCAGTAGGTCAACCGTTCGACTCGGTTAGTCGGCACCATTTATATAAAGTTAATTGTAAAGTATAACAATTAATTAGCACAGTTTATGTGCCTCGATAGCTCAGTCGGTAGAGCAGAGGATTGAAAATCCTCGTGTCCGTGGTTCGATTCCGCGTCGAGGCACCATTTACTTTAAGTTCTCAATCTTTAAAATTGAACGTGCCTTAGCACACAGTTTTGTGTGCCGACTTAGCTCAGCTGGTAGAGCAACTGACTTGTAATCAGTAGGTCAACCGTTCGACTCGGTTAGTCGGCACCATTTATTTAAAGTAGTTTGAAAAGAAAAACTGTAATCAGTAGTCTGTTCAAATTACCCGTCGACTCGGTTAGTCGGCACCATTTATTAAGTTAAAGGTTAATTTCGTTAATCTGTAACTAGCACAGTTTATGTGCCTCGATAGCTCAGTCGGTAGAGCAGAGGATTGAAAATCCTCGTGTCCGTGGTTCGATTCCGCGTCGAGGCACCATTTATTGAAAAGCCTTGCTTATGCAAGGTTTTTTTATTTTAAGTGCTTTATAAAAGTTCTCAATCTTTAAAATTGAACGTGCCTTAGCACACAGTTTTGTGTGCCGACTTAGCTCAGCTGGTAGAGCAACTGACTTGTAATCAGTAGGTCAACCGTTCGACTCGGTTAGTCGGCACCA
>NZ_JACJEN010000002.1:386313-386412 GCF_014164075.1 Pseudoalteromonas sp. SG45-3
TTTATTTTAGGTAACTTGAAGCAACTGACTTGTAATCAGTAGTCTGTATAAGTTATCCGTTCGACTCGGTTAGTCGGCACCATTTATTTTAGGTAACTT